>NZ_CP024894.1:8480143-8800179 GCF_002796545.1 Amycolatopsis sp. AA4 | reverse complement strand
GGGCAGCACCCGCGGACAATCCCGACCACAGACGTCAGCAGACCGCCTCAGCCCTGCGAGACCGACACCGTCTTCCCCGCCAAAGACTCGTCCTCGGCCGCGTCCAGCAGGAACCGCGCCACGTTCGCCCTCGGGATCTGGAAGCTGCCCCGCACGTCCCGCCCCACCTCGCTGCGCACCCGCTCCCGCGCGGGCTTGTCGGTGAGCCGCGTCGGCCGCACGATCGTCCACCGCACGTCCGGAGCCTCGTGCAGAATCGCCTCCATCCGCCGCAGGTCGGCGTATCCGTTGCGCAGCACCGCACCCAGCAACGGCTTCAGCACCAGCCGTGAGAACACGCTGTCTTCCGGCGCGGGCAGACCGGACGCGCTCACCACCACAAACCGCGTCGAGGAACCGCGCAGCGCAGCCACCACTGAACGAGTGCCGTCGGAGTTGACCGTCGTCGGCTTGAGATCCGTGGGACCCAGAGCCAGGACGACAGCGTCACGGCCGGTCACCGCGTCGGCGAGGCCGGGGTCGGTCAGCGAGTGAACCGCGACGTCCAATCGGGGGTGCGCGGGCACGGTCAGCCGCGCAGGGTCGCGGACCACGGCGGTCACGTGCCATCCGCGCGCCAGCGCTTCCCGCACCGCCAGGCCGCCGATCCGGCCGCTCGCGCCCAGGACGGTGATCTTCATGAGAGCCCTCCAAGCGGGGGTGAGTGTTCACTTACCAGCTAGGGTAAGTGAACACTCACCACGCTGAGAAGACCCTCAGGGAGCACGCATGGGAAGCCGCGAGGAGATCGTCGCCGCAGCCGCGACGGTCATGCGCGAGCAGGGCTACGCGCACGCCACGACCAAGGCGATCGCGCAGGCCGCGGGCTACTCGGAAGCCTTGCTGTACAAGCATTTCCGCGACAAGACCGCGCTCTTCCTGGCGGTGCTGAAAGAGGAGCTGCCCGACCTGGCCGCCACGGCGGCGCGGCTCGCCGAGCATCCGGAAAAGGCGGAACTCGGCGACAATCTCGCCGAGCTGACCGCCACCGCGCTGGCCTTCTACTGCGCGAGTTTTCCGATCTCCGTCTCGATCTTCTCCTCGCGCGACCTGCTCCGCACCCACCGGGACACCCTCGAAAACGGCCCCGACCTGCCGATCCAGCACGTCGCCGGCTACCTTGCCGCCGAGGTCAAGCTGGGCAGGCTGCGCGCCGATCTCGACGTCGAAGCCGCGGCCCGGCTGCTGCTCGGCGCGAGTTTCCAGGAGGCGTTCCTCGCGTCCTTCGAGGAACGCCCGCCGCGACCGGATCTCGCCCCGCGGCTCGCCGCGGCAATCGCGCGAATCGGCTAGTCGCGGTTCTTCCGCAATTCGTGCCACCGGTCGTACAGGTTGTTGACCTCGACCAGCATGAACGCCAGGAAGTCCCGCATCTCGGCCAGCCGCTTCCCGGCGGGAGTGTCCTCGCCGAGCGCGTCGATGCCCTCGGTGGCCGCGTCGCGCCACATGATCAGGAAACGGTCGCGCTTGAGGAAAGTCGCGTACCAGAGGTCGTCGTAGAGCTGGTAGTGGTCGCGACGCTCGCCGGGCTCGCGCACCTTCCGCACCAGGCCGATCTGGTCGAGATACCGCACGGCACCGGAGATCGCGGCCGGGCTCACCGACAGCTGCTCCGCCAGTTCCGCGGCCGTCAGCTGCCCCGAGTCGGTCGTCATCAGCGCCGCGAACACCCGCGCTGACATGCGCTGCATGCCGATCTGAGCCATCACCAGGCCCAGGCTTTCGACGTATCGGCGGACGGCGTCCTCGTCCCTCTTCGTCTCAGGCGTCGTCATCCGTCCATCCTCTCCCACGCGCGTCCAGAAGATCACTCGGTCCATACGTTTTCTTAACTTCACAACTTCATGAAAAGAGTGTAGCTTCCGAATCATGGGAAACGCCATCGCGATCTCCGGCCTGCGCAAGGCATTCGGCCGGGTGAAGGCCCTCGACGGCCTTGATCTTCAGGTTCCCGCGGGGGAAGTACACGGATTCCTCGGCCCGAACGGCGCCGGGAAGTCCACCACGATCCGCGTCCTGCTCGGACTGCTGCGCGCCGACGCCGGCGAGGTCCGGCTGCTCGGCGGCGACCCGTGGCGCGACGCGGCGAGCCTGCACCACCGGCTCGCCTACGTGCCCGGTGACGTCAACCTCTGGCCCAATCTGTCCGGCGGCGAGGTCATCGACCTGCTCGGCAGGCTGCGCGGCGGGCTCGACCAGAAGCGCCGCGAGGAACTCGTCGAGCGCTTCGACCTCGACCCGCGCAAAAAGGGCCGCACGTACTCGAAGGGCAACCGGCAGAAGGTCGCCATCGTCGCCGCACTCGCGTCCACTGTGGACCTGCTGCTGCTCGACGAGCCGACCTCCGGCCTCGACCCGTTGATGGAGGCCACTTTCCAGGAGGTCATCCAGGAGGAACGCGCGCAGGGCCGCACCGTGCTGCTGTCCAGCCACATCCTCGCCGAGGTGGAAGCCCTATGCGACAAGGTGAGCATCATCCGCAACGGCCGCACGGTCGAGTCCGGCACACTCGCCGAACTGCGCCACCTCACCCGCACGTCGATCACCGCGGAGCTGGCCGGACCGCCGAACGGTCTCGCCCGGCTCGCCGACGTGCACGACCTCAAAATGGACGGCAACCGCGTCCGCTTCGACGTGGAAACCCGTTCGCTCGAGGACGCGCTGCGCCAGCTGACCCAGATCGGCGTGCGCAGCCTGGAGAGCAGGCCGCCGACGCTCGAGGAACTCTTCCTGCGCCACTACGCGGACGAACTCGAGGCCGGGAAATGACCGGCGCGCTCACCGGCACCGGGCCGCTGATCCGGCTGGCCCTTCGCCGCGACCGGGTCATCCTGCCGATCTGGATCGTCCTGCTCAGCCTCATCCCGGTCGCCACGATCAGCAGCTACGACCAGTTCTATCCGACCGCCGCGAGCCGGGCCGGGCTCATCGCGTCGGCCGCCGCGAACCCGTCGTTCGCGCTGCTCTACGGCCCGGCGTTCAACCTCGGCACGGCGGGCGGGTTCATCGCCTGGCGGATGGGCGGGTTCCTGGCGCTGCTGACCGGCCTGATGGCGGTCTTCACGCTCACCCGGCACACCCGCGCGGAGGAGGACACCGGCCGCGCCGAGCTGCTGGCGTCCACTGTGGTCGGTCGATACGCGCCGCTCACCGCCGCGCTCGCGGTGACCGGCGGGGCGAGCGTGCTGATCGGCGTGCTGCAAGCGGTGACGCTCGCGGCGAAGGTTCCCGCGGCAGGCTCCGTCGCGCTCGGCGCGAGCACTGCGCTCGCCGGGCTGGTTTTCACCGGTGTCGCCGCGGTCGCCGTACAACTCGGCGAGTACTCGCGCACCGCGAACGGCATCGGCACGGCCGTGCTCGGCGTCGCGTTTCTGTTGCGTGGCGCGGGTGATTCGACCACCGACGCGCATTGGCTGTCGTGGCTGTCGCCGCTCGGCTGGTCACAGCAAATCCGGCCGTTCGCCGAAGAACGTTGGTGGGTATTGATTTTGCCCCTCGCGCTCACGCTCGTACTGGTTGCCGTGGCTTATGCGCTGCTACCGCGCCGCGACGTCGGCGTCGGCCTGCTTCCGCCGCGACTCGGCCCGAGTGAGGCCGCGCCGTCGCTGCGGTCGCCGTTCTCGCTGGCCTGGCGGCTGCAGCGGGGTCCGTTGCTCGGCTGGCTGGTCGGGCTCGCGGTCGGCGGCGCGTTGTTCGGGACGATCGCGCAAGGCATTTCCGGCCTGGTCGGCGGTACCGAGCAAAGCAGGCAGATCTTCGAGCGGCTCGGCGGTTCGCACGGTCTGGTCGACGCGTTCCTCGCCACGATGGTGAGCCTGTTCGCGATGCTCGTTTCGCTCTACGGCGTCCAGGCGACCCTGCGGATGCGCACCGAGGAGACCTCGCTCCGGCTCGAACCGCTGCTGGCCACGCGGGTCGGACGGCTGCGCTGGGCCGCGAGCCACCTGGTGTTCGCGTTCCTCGGCAGCGCGTTGCTCGTGCTCGTCGGGGGCGTGCTGCTCGGGCTGTCGAACGGATTGCGCGGCGGGGACGTCGGCCGGTCGGTCGGGAACATGGTCGCGGCCGTCGCGGTGCAGGTGCCCGCGGCGTGGGTGATCGTCGCGGTGGCCGCGCTGATCTTCGGGCTCCTGCCGAAACTGGCGACCGCTGCCTGGGGCGTGGCGGCGCTGGCGTTGCTGATCAGCATGTTCGGACCGGTCGTCAACGCGCCGCAGGTGCTGCTGGACGTCTCGCCGTTCCAGCATCCGCCGAAGGTGCCCGGCGCGGTGTTCACCGCGGTGCCGCTGGTGGTGCTGCTGGCCGTCGCGGCGGTCGTGCTGGCGGCGGGCCTGGCCGGCTGGCGGCGGCGCGACGTCGGCTGACGTCAGCGTTCGTCGCGAAAAAACCCGGTGGTCGGGCCGAGCGTGGTCGGCGGGGGCGCCGGCGGGCTCGACACCGTGGGGGTGACCGACACCGTGGCCGTGGTCGTGCGCGGCGGCGGGGCCGGGAGTGCCGGCGGGCGCTCGGTCACGGTGATCGGCGGCAGAGGGAGGCCGGTCACCGTGACCGTCACCGGCTGCACGGGCTGCGGGATGGGCGGCGACGACTCCCCGGCCGGACGCGGAGTGCGACCGGCTACCAGCAACGCGGCGATGAGCAGTCCGCCCGCCAGGCCGGCAAGCCCGGTCACGACGACATAACCCCAGGTGGGAGCGGTGTCCGACATCCGGCACCTCCTCGCCGCACGGTCACTCGGCTACGAGGGTTCGTCGCGTTGATCATAGGCGTCGTTACGCACTGTGCAACTTGATATCTACTGACTCAACTTATGTAACACTGATCCTATGAGGGGGATTCTTCGCTCGCCGGACTTCCGGCGGCTCTGGCTAGCCGACGGCCTCAGCCAGGTCGGCAACCGCATCGATTTCCTGGTGATTCCCCTGCTAGCCACCACGACGCTCGCCGCGTCCGTGGCCGAGGTTTCGCTGCTGCGGACGCTGAGCACGCTCCCGTATCTGCTGCTCGGACTGCAGGCGGGCGCGTGGTGCGACCGAATGCGCAACCGGCCGGTGCTGATCACCGCCGACCTCGCCCGCGCGGTGCTCATCGGCTCGGTGCCGCTCGCCGCGCTGTTCGGGTCGCTGACGCTGGGCCATCTGTATGTCGTCGTGTTGCTGGCCGGCGGGTTCACTGTCTTCTTCAACGTCGCGCACCAGACCTACCTGCCGAACCTCGTCGAGCGCGGCCAGTTGCCCGACGCGAACGCCCGGCTGCAGACGAACCTGTCCGTCGCCGCGCTCGCCGGACCCGGCCTTGGCGGGATGATCGTGCAGTTCGTCGGGGGCGCGGGCGCGATGGCGCTCGACGCGGCGACCTACCTGTGGTCCGCCGCGTGGCTGCGCCGGATTCGCACGCCGGATGTGCGGCCCGAACCTGCCGAGCGGAACCTCCGCCGGGAAATCGCCGAAGGGGTGCGGACGGTGCTGCGCCACCCGATCCTGCGCGCGATCACCGTCCACAGCGCCGTTTCGAGCCTGTTCCAGTCGATGTTCATGGCGGTGTCGATGGTGTTCATGGTGCGAGACCTGCATCTGACGCCGTTCACGATCGGGCTGCTCGGCACGCTTTCGCTCACCGGAGCACTGCTGGCCAGCCTGGTCGCCCGACGACTCGGTGCCCGCTTCGGTGCCGCGCGCGCCCTGTTCATCGGCGGTGCCGTGTACAGCATTTCGTTCCTGCCCAACGCTTTCGCGACGCCAGGATGGGGTCTCGCCTGGTACATCGCGGGCGGGATCGGGTCGAGCTTCGGGATCATCGTGCTCGGCGTGTTCGAGACGAGTTTCCAGCAGGCGGTCACCCCGCACGAGCTGCTGGGCCGGGTGTCGTCGGTGTCGCAGACGGTCGTTTTCGGCGTCGCCCCGCTCGGCAGTCTGCTCGGCGGCTTCATCGCCGAACTCACCACAACCCGGGTCACGCTGTACGTGTGCGGAGTCGGAGTGCTTGCGGCGTCGGCGATTCTCGTTGCTTCGCCGCTTCGCAAGCTGCGTGATCTGCCGCTAGCCGAGGGTGCGATCAAGAACGATTAGGGGAACCGCAAGCGCGGCGAGGACAGCTCCGATGAGGCTGACCGACGTGAGGGCATGGGTCAGCACGGCTGCCGCCAGGGCCGGCGTCGCGCTGATTCCCAGCTGGAATGCCGAAACCGTGGTCGCCCCAGCGAGAGTCGGGGCGTCGGCGGCGATGGCGAAAACCCGGCCGTAGATCGCGGGATTCAGCACGAAAGCGGCGACCCCGAGCAGGAACACTGCGGGAAGCACCGCCCACCAGCTGTGGACGGCGAAAACCATGCCGACCGAAAGAAGCACGATCGCGGCGGCTCCGGCGAGCAGCGCGGAGTGGGGCCGCTGATCGGAAACGCGCCCGCCGATGGACAAGCCAGCGAAAGCACCGAGCCCGAAAAGCGCGAGCACCGCGGGGATCCACCCCGTCGGGACGCCAGTGATGTCGGCCAGCATTGCCGAGAGGTAGTTGAACGTGATCATGTACGCCGCGGTCGTCAGGATCGTGATCCCGTAAATCCCCCAGAGCCGCGGTTTGCGAATGGTGGCGAGTTCCCGCGACACGCTCGGTCGTGCCGCGGAGCCGGTGTTCGCCGCCGGGATGCCGAGCGAGCAGGCGACGATTCCGGCGAGCGTCAGTGCGACCACAGCCCAGAATCCGCCGCGCCACTGGGTGAAATGGCTGAGCAAGGTACCCGCCGGTCCGCCTGCGACCATGGCGACGCTCAGACCGCTCACCACGACTCCGGAGGCGCGGGCGTTGCGCTCCGGGGTGACCAGGCTGATCGCAGTCACGGAAGCGACAGCGAAGAAACCGGCGTAGGCGACCCCCGAGACCACCCTGCTCACCAGCAGGACCGGGTAGTCGCCCAGCAGCCCGGCGGCGATGCTGACCGCGAACACTCCTTGCGTGGCCAGCAGCGCGGTGCGGCGGGGCCAGCGCAAGCTGAGCACGGCGAACGGCGGGCCCCCGAATACGACCCCGAGCGCGAACGCGGTGATGAGAAATCCGGCGGAGGACAGCGAAACCTCAAGGTCGTCCGCTGCCGCGGGCAGCACGCCCGCCAGAAGGAACTCCGCGCTGCCCATCGCGAACAGGCTGAACGCGAGCAGGTAGACGCCGATGGGCAGGCGCGCGGAACTCCGGGGTGTTTCGACGGTCTCGCTGGTCATGAACGGGCAAACCTCCGTGGTCTGGGCGCGTCAGCACCTCCGCGTCCAGCATCGGAAGACTCGACCGGAAGCGGCAAGAAACGTTGCTGTTTCCGGGACGCATTGGTTGACTGCGCCGCATGACTGACCATCCCGCCGTCGACAGCGTGCTCGAGCAGATCGCGCCCCGTCTGCGGCGCGCCCGGGACCACCGCGGCGTCAGCCTCGCCGAGTTGTCGCGGTCCACCGGCATTTCGACCAGCACGCTGTCCCGGCTGGAATCCGGGCAGCGCAAGCCGAGCCTCGAACTGCTGCTGCCGATCACCGCGGCGCTGGGCATCCCGTTCGACGAGATCGTCGCCGCGCCCCGGATCGTCGACCCGCGCGTGCCCCAGCAGGCCGCCAAGCGGGACGGGCGCGTGCTGATCCCGCTGTCCCGGCATCAGGGAGAACTCCGCGCCTACAAACAGATCATCCCGGCGGGCGACGTAGAGCCCCATCCGCGCAGCCACGACGGGCACGAATGGCTCTACGTGCTTCGCGGACGGCTACGCGTACGCCTGAGCGATCACGACTTCATCATGGGCCCCGGCGAAGCAGCCGAGTTCGACTGCCACCTCCCGCACTGGTTCGGTGCCGCGGGCAAGGGCGACGTCGAAATCCTCAGTCTCTTCAGCAAATCCGGCGAACGCATCCACCTACGCGTCGGCCGCCGCGATTAGACCTTGCGCAGCCCGTCGAGCAGCACCCGCACCAGATGGCGGCTGTCCGGCGTAAACCGTTCCACCGCGAGGGCGCCGACGATGAGCGCGCGCAGGTCTTCGCCGTCGATGTCCGCGCGTACGGCGCCCGCGGCTTGCGCGCGCTCCAGAAGCGCCGTGAGGTTCACCCGAAACCGCTCCGCTGCTTCGGCCTTGTACGCAGAACCGCTGGTCTCACCGAGCGCTTCGCAGATTGCCCGATTGCGCGACGCCTGTTCGATGACGCGCGTGAAGTAGTCGTAGAACGCTTCGCCCGGCGCGTCGGAGTCGATCAACTCCTGTGCCTCGACGCCGTACTGTTCCAGCCGCTCCACCACGACCGCCTGGAACAGGGCTTCCTTGCTGGGGAAATGCCGGTAGACAGTGCCCGCGCCGACGCCGGCCAGTCGCGCGATGTCGTCCAGGGGCACGGACAGCCCGTCGACGGCGAACGCTGCTTCGGCGGCAGCCAGCACGCGGGCGCGGTTCCGGCGCGCGTCCGCGCGGAGCGCAGGCTTCTCCACCGGGCCATCTCCTCTGCTCTCAAAGTGGTGCGGTCGTCCGATTCTTCCTTGGAACGAGGTCCGCCGCTTCCGACCGTGGCCGAGATCTCCAGACCCTCGTTGACAACCGGAGTGCGAACTCCGTATCGTCGTAAGCGGGTGCCCCGTTCCGATTATCGTCCCGTCTTCCCGAATGAGGTTTCCGATGCCCCGCACCGTGTCCGAAGTAGCCGAGATCGTCGCGAACGCGCTGAGCGCCATCGACGCCGCGGCGCTCGCGGACGTTCTCGCCGAGGACGCCGTCTACGAGATCCCGTTCACCGGCCACCGTTCGGCCGGCCGGGACGCGGTAGTGGCCACGCTCGGCGCGGGCAGCGCCGTCGCGGCCCGGATCGGCCTGGAGAAAGTCGAGGTCACCACCACCGAAACCGCGGACGGCTTCGCGGTCGAACTGGTCGCCGAGGGCCGCAATCCGCACACCGGCCGCCGCTACCGGCTCCCGTCGTCGGCCGGACTGCTGACCGTGCGGGACGGCGAGGTCACCCGGTACCGCGACTACCCGAACCACGGCGCGGCAACCACGCTGTACGGCACGAAGGAGGTCTTCCAGCGCTTCCTCGACGCGGCCGTCGACAACCGCTGGGACGACCTCGCCGACCTGTACTCCGACGACGTCGTCATCGAAATCCCGTTCGCGCCGGCCGGGGTGCCGAGGGTGACACGCGACCGCGAGGAGTTGCGCAAACGCTTTCACCAGGCCGGGGAGCGCCGCCGGATCACCAAGGCGGACCGGGTCGTGGTGCACGAGACCGGCGACCCGGAGGTGCTGGTGGCCGAGTACGACCTGCACGGCGAGTACGAGGGCAAGCCGTACGTGTCGACATACGCGATGGTGTTGACCGTGCGCGACGGGCGGATCGTGCACTCCCGCGACTACTCGGGCGCGCCTAGGTTCGAGGAGTAGTCCCGCGGACGTCCTGGTCCGCGCCGGGAGCCGCGAACTTCAGCAGGAGCGAACCTTCCGTCTCGACCTCGGCGCGCTCGGCGGCGGTCAGCGGCCGGAACGGCTCGATCTCAAGCGTTGCCGACGTCTTGTCCTGCTGGAGCTTCCAGGCTCCGGCGACCTGACCGTCCACGAGGAAAGCGGCGCGCATCCCGTTGCCGGTCAGCAAGCGTTTGCGGTCTTCGGCGGAGATCACCCGGGTGCGGTCGGCGTGGGAAGCCAGCAGGTTGTCGTACTCGGGCAGGAAGCGGACCGGGGCGGGAGTGTGGGCCGCGGGGCGGGGTGCGCCCGGCAGGTCGAACAGCTCCGTCCCGTGTTCGTCCCGGAAGACCGCCAGCCGCGGCCGCAAGCCTTCCAGGACCGGACGCAGCCGGGTCCGGCCCGCCCAGGTCTGCACGTCGGCGGCCGAGGCCGGGCCGAAGGCGGCGAGGTAGCGCAGCACGATCTGTTCGGCGTCGGCGGTGGCGGCCGGTTCGGTTCCGGTCCAGTCGGCCGCCGCCGCGTACCGGGTGGTGCCGCCGACGCCCCAGACCGCCCGCGGCGGCACCTGCACCAGCGGCACGCGATTGCGCACGACGGTGGCGAGCGCGTGCGGGTCACGGTCGGGCCACTGCTCGTGCAACACCGCCCGGAGTTCCTTGGGGGTAAGCGGCCGGGTGCCCAGCAGCGCCCGGCCCGATTCCGCCACGGCCGCGCGGTCCAGGCCGGCCAGCGGTGCCTTGAACGCGGTGTCGAGTTCGCGGTCGAGCGCGTCTTGCGACCACGGCCGCAAGGCGCGATAGTCCGCGACGGTGACCAGGTGAACGGTGCTGCGCATCAGCGCGACCCGCACCAGGCGACGTTCGGTCAGCGCGTCCGCCAAGTCCGCGGTGCGGAACGCCCGAATCCGGCTCCAGAGCCCGAAATACGGCGCGTACGGGGCCTGCGCTTGCATGCCGACCAGCCGCGCGACCGCCTCCTCGACGGTCGCGTCGGCTCGTTCCAGCAACGACTGACGGGCCAGCAGGGCTCGTCCCAGCTCTCGCCGCCCGAGGGTCACAACGTGCTCCTTCAGTTGTTGAAGTCGGCGCGGTGATCCGCGGTCCACTGGGCATAGGTGCGCGCCGGGTGCCCGGTGATCTGCTCGACCACGTCGTTGACCGGCGCGGGTTTGCCGACCGTCTGCGCCATGAGGTCGAACAGGGCCGCCAGGAATACCGGGTCCATGAACTGGCTCATCTGCTCCCGGACGGGTTCCGGGTCGAGATCTTCGACGACGAGCGGACGCCCGAGCGTCTCGCCGAGAACCCGGACCTGGTCCGCTTGAGTCAGCGAGTCCGGGCCAGTCAGGTCGTAGGCCCGCCCGGCGTGCCCGCCGCCGGTCAGGATCCGCGCGGCGACCTCCGCGACGTCCCGTTCGTGCACCGCGCTGAACGCCGCCTCGGCATACGGCACGCGGACGACGTCGCCGCCTTGAAGCTGCATCGCGAACGTCAGCGAGTTGATGGCGGGGAACAACAGCCGCAAGAACGTCCACTCGATGCCGGTCTCCGCGACGGCTCGCTCCACGTCGCGGTGGTACTGGGCGATCACGTCGGGCTGCTGTCCGGCGCCGGGAACGACCGCGCCCGAGGACAGCAGCACCAGCCGCCGCACCCCGGCCTCGACCGCGGCCGCGAGCAGCGGAGCGACGTCCATTCCGTACTGCGGGACCAGGAAGGCGGCCTCGACACCGGCCAGCGCCGACGGCAGCGTCTCGGGCTTGGTCAGGTCCCCGCGGGCGACGTCGACCCCGTCCGGGAGTCCGGCCCGCTCCGGGTCCCGGGTCAGCGCCCGCACCGGCGCGCCCGCCGCGACCAGCTCCTCCACTGCCTGACGTCCGAAGTGGGCCGTGGCTCCGATGACGAGATACATGCGCTGTTCCTCCGTGCGGTTCGCTTACTGCCTTGTCCGCACCGTAGGAGCGGATTAGGCAAGCTACGTTCCTAATCGCGCGGGATACTGAAAAAATGCTGGAAACCTCGGCGCGGTTGCTGCGCTTGCTCTCGCTGCTCCAGACGCCCCGCGAGTGGACCGGAGCCGAACTGGCCGAACGGCTGTCGGTCAGCGCCCGCACGATCCGCAACGACGTGGAACGCCTGCGCACCCTCGGCTATCCGGTGCACGGCAGCCGCGGCGCGGTGGGCGGTTACCGGCTCGGGGCCGGGGCCGCGTTGCCGCCGCTGCTGCTCGACGACGAGGAGGCGGTCGCGGTGGCGATCGGGCTGCGCACCGCGGCCGGCGGCACGATCACCGGCGTCGAGGAGACTTCGCTGCGCGCGCTGGCCAAACTGGAGAAGGTCCTGCCCGCCCGGCTCCGGCGGCGGGTCGAGGCGATCCAGCGTTACGCCGTCGCGGTGCCCAGGGACGACCTCGGACCGCGGGTGGACGCGGACGTCCTCAGCACCCTCACCGCCGCTTGCCGCGACCACGAACGCGTGCGCTTCGACTACCTCGGCCACGACGGCACCGAGAGCAGGCGGGACGTGGAGCCGTACCGCCTGGTCAACTGGGGTCGCCGGTGGTACCTCGTCGCCTTCGACCCCGCCCGGGACGACTGGCGGACCTTCCGCGTGGACCGGATTCGCCCGCGCAGCACCCCGGCCGGTCCCCGGTTCGCACCCCGCGACCTCCCCGAAGAGGCCGTCGACCAGGTACGCCGGGGCGCGTCCTCCGCCGCGTGGCGTTACCGGGCGCGGGTCGTGGCGCGGGTGTCCGCGGAGAAGCTGGCCGAGCGGATCACTCCCGCGATCGGCACGGTCACGGCGATCGACGATGACCGCTGCCTGCTGGATACGGGTGCGGACAGCGTCGAGACTCTTGCGGTGCATCTCGGTTCGCTCGGGGTCGACTTCACGGTGACGGAACCGCCCGAACTCGTCGAGGCCGTGCGTGCGCTCGGGAATCGGTACCAGCGCGCTGTCGCTCAGTGAGTCGCGGTCTGCGCTGCCGAGGGCGTGAACAGGTGCTCCGCCGTGGCCACCGTCCAGTCCCACACGCCCGGGATCAGCAGCACTCCCACCAGCAGGAACACCGGGAACACCAGCCGGGTCTCGACCTTCTTGCCGGTGTGCAGCCGCAGCGGCTTCGGCGGGCGGAGCTCGTACCAGGTCTCCCCCCCCCGATCGGCAACGGGAACAGGAACGGGCAGCCCGACTCGGTCAGCGAATCGCCGAGGCAGTGCACGAAACACCCGGCCGCGACCGCCACGCCGAGCCAGCCGGAGATGTCCGCCAGCTGGGCCACCCGGTCGTCGGGCGCGGTGAAGTACCACCAGGCCACCGCGCCGCCGTAGGGCAGCAGCAGCCAGTCGCCCAGCGCGCCGACCGCGAGCAGCAAGCCGAACAACAGCACGCCCAGCACGGCCCAAGCCCCGCCCGCGGTACAGCCCGCGGAGGTGGCCGCGCCGAGGGCGACCGCGAACAAGAGGGTGTGCGAGAGGTGCCGGTGCGTGCCGGTCACCTTTTCGTCGCGCGGACCCTTCGTCAGGGCGTACACGGCGGCGGACACCCGGCGCAGCAGCCACGACAGCGCGCCGGTCAGCCAGCCGAACAGGCGGGTCGCGCTCGCGCTGGGATGGTCCAGGTCCGGCAGCAGCGCGAACCCGGCCGTGGTGGCCGCGAAGACCACCGCCTGATGCACCGAGCCGACGCCGACCGCGGGCGCGAGGGCGAGCCCCGCACACCAGCCGGTCAGGGCGTGCGTGCGCCCCATCATGATGGTCATCCCCCAGGTCGCGGGCCAATTCGATCCGCGACCGTATCGGGAGATCAGGCCGGGGGTTCCTCCGACACGCTCAGGTGTTCGGCCACGCCGGTGAGCTCGATCACCCGGCTCACCGCCGGGCTCGGGACGACCTCGAGTTCGACGTCCTGTTCGCCGGCCTGCCGCTGGGCGTGCAGGACGACGTTCAGCGCCGATGAGTCGAAGAAGGTCACCCCGGTGAGGTCGGCCACCACGCGACGGGAATTCTTGTCCGCGATCAATCCGGCAAGAGCTTCCTGCAGCTGCGGGCTGGTGAGCAGATCGAGCTCACCCGTGACCACCACCCTCGGCTCGGCGGCCGCGGTGTCCAGCGTGATGCCGAATCCGGGCGGAGTGGCGTTCTGGTCGGCTGCGGGCATGCAGTTTCTCCTCGTCAGGCGCTGCTCCTGCGCCGGTACGCGCCTGTAGTCTCAAGCGGCAACCGTGTCACGGTCCCAAAGCATCTGGAGACCCAACCCTAACCCAGCGGGTGACCGCCGCCGCGTCGGCACACGGCTACACCTTGGCGCGCGGGGGGCCGGGAGACGCACAGCACCCGCGCACCGCAGGTCGGCGCGCGGGCGGGGAGGTCGTCGGCTCAGGCAGACACGGTCTTGCGCTTGGCCCGCCGTTCGCGCATGAACAGCTCGCGGCGCTCGATCTCGCCGAGCCCGCCCCAGATCCCGTACGGCTCTTCGACGGTCATCGCGTGCTTGCGGCACTGGGCCAGCACCGGGCAGGTGTGGCAGATCGCCTTGGCACGGGACTCGCGGCGCTCGCGCGCGGAGCCGCGCTCGTTGTCGGTATGGAAGAACAGGCTGCTGTCCGCTCCGCGGCACGAGCCTTGAAGCTGCCACTCCCACTCCTCGGCCACCACGTTCGGCAGTCGGCTCACGTCAGCCATGTCGTCCCCACCTTTCCCGGGATCAGCACTCGACCGCTACATGCCCGCCGGTCGCGGCGGTCAAACGCGGGTTTGGTTTGCTCACCCCCCGGGCATGTGGCAGACCGGGCACGAAAGACTGGCGAAGCACGCCGGAGAGAGGAACAGCACGTGGAGGAGAACGCCCCGCTCGAGCGCGAGGACGCACAGCTCATCGAGGTGCGGACGGCGGCTATCCCGCACGTGGTGCCCACCCTGCGCACCATCGTCGCCGACATCGCGATGCGCCAGGACTTCGACCTGGACGCGGTCGAGGACCTGCGGATGGCCGTGGACGAGGCCTGCTCGATGCTGTTGCCCTCGGCCGCCGACGGCAAGCTGACCTGCGTGTTTTCCTGGCTGGACGGCCGGATCGAGGTCACTGTGTCGGTGGTCTCCGACCGCGCCGAGCACGGCGACGAGACCGGTCTGTCCTGGCAGCTGCTGACCGCGCTCGCGACCTCCGCGCGGCGCACCGTGACCCCGGCCAACGGCCGGTACCTCTCCCGGGTGCAACTGGTCCGGGAGAGTGAGGCGGCCAGCTCGTGACGAACCCCGCCGGCGGCGACAAGCCCACCGACGTGGCAGCCCTGTTCCACGAGCTGACGCAGCTGCCCGACCGTTCGCCCCGCCGCGAGGAGATCCGGGACATCCTGGTGCGCGAGCACCTCGAACTGGCGCGCAACCTCGCCCGGAAGTTCCGCAACCGCGACGAGGCGATGGACGACCTCGTGCAGATCGCGACGGTCGGCCTCATCCACGCGGTCGACCGCTATGACCCCACGCAGGGCACGGACTTCCTGGCCTTCGCGGTGCCGACGATCTCCGGCGAATTGCGCCACCATTTCCGCGACAACAGCTGGTCGGTCCGGGTGCCGCGGCGGCTCAAGGAGCTCAACGCGACGATCTCAGCTGCCCGCGAGGAACTGACCGTGCGGCTTTCGCGCGCCCCGAAGCCGAGTGAGATCGCGCGGCATCTCGACGTGCCGATCGAGGACGTCTACGAGGGTCTGCGCGCGGGGCAGGGCCGGTACGGGGCCTCGCTGGACAACCTGCTGGAGAACTCCGCGCACACCCGCTTCGGCGCGCCGGACGCGAACCTCGGCCAAGCCGAACTGCGCGAGGCGCTGCGGCCGATGCTGGACAGTCTGCCGGAGCGCGAGCGCAAGATCGTGGCGTTGCGCTTCGGGTCCGGGATGAGCCAATCGGACATCGCGCGCCGCGTCGGGGTTTCCCAGATGCAGGTGTCGCGGCTGCTCGCGGCGACGCTGAAAAAGCTCCGTACCGGACTGGCGGAGACTGACATCACCGAGGGCACCTGATTCGGTTTCCCCCGAGTTGGGTAAACACCAGATGCGAGCAGAGCGGCCGGGAGGTGCAGAAGCCATGACGACGTCGAGGATGCCGACCAGGAGCACCGGGGCGGCCGCCGCCACCGTGCGCCTGGAGCTTCCGGACGACGTCACCGCGCCCGCCATCGCGCGAGCCCAGGTCCGCGCCGCGCTCGCCCAGGTCGACGTCCCCGCCCAGGTGCGCGACGACGTCCTGCTCGCGACCTCCGAACTGGTCACCAACGCCTTCGAGCACGGCGACCGCCCGGACCGCTTGGAGCTGCGGCTTGAGGACGGCGAACTGATGGTGCGGGTTTTCGACACTTCCGCCGCCGTTCCGCAGTTGAAGGAACCGGTCGCCCCGTCCGCGGCGCGCAGCCGGGGGCTTCAGCTGGTGCGCGCGTTGTCCCGGCGCTGGGGTTATGACCCGGCCGAGGGCGGGAAGTGCGTGTGGGCGGCGTTCGGCCTGAGCTGACGGCCTGCCAGGAGTCCGGCCGCGCCGAGCGCTCCTGATCCGACTCCTGAACGGGGAGGCGAGACCGGTTGCAGTCCGCTCCCCCAGGACTGGTCCCGCCGCGCGCTGTCCGGTTTTGTCTCGTTCGCTCCCGTTGCCGGTGCCTTACGCTCGCCGGATGCTGGACGCAATCGGGGTGACTGGGGACGAGGAGCGGGTCTACCGGCTCCTCGTGGGGATGTTCGACGCCGGACCGCGGCAGGTGGCCGAGCAGCTGGGCCTGAGCGCGGCGCAGGTGTCGGCGATTCTGCGTTCGCTGCACGCCAAGGGGCTGGTCAGCCTGGTCGCCGGGGACGAGCCGCGGTATGCGCCGTCGCCGCCGGATGTCGCGTTCGGGCCCTTGCTGATGCGCGGGCAGGAATCGCTGGAGTGGGCGCGCACCGCAGTGAGCCGGATGGCCGAGGAGTATCGCGGGGGTGCGCGGCGGCGGGACGCGACGCAACTGGTCGAGGTGATCACCGGCAGTGCGGCGATCCGCCAGCAGTTGACGAACATCCAGGTCGGCGCCCGGCACGAGCTGCTGTGGTTCTGCCGGGCCGGGCACATCGCGATGGCGTCGGGCGAGAACGCCGACGAGTACGACGCGCTTGCTCGCGGCGTGCGGTACCGCGTCGTCTACGAGCGGGCGATGCTGGAAGAGCCCGGCATGATCGAGAACGTCGCGCACGGGATCCGGCACGGCGAGGAGGCGCGGTCGTCCACCGTGGTTCCGGTGCGGCTGGCGATCGCCGACGGCACCATCGCGTTGTGCCCGCTGGTGCAGAATCTCGACGGCTCCGGCGAACCGACCGCCGCGTTGATCCGCGAGAGCAGTCTGCTGGCCGCGTTGATCGCGTTGTTCGAAAGCTATTGGGAACGCGCGTGGCCGCTGCGCGCGGACGGGACCCCGCAGGACGCCCCCGGTGGCGCCGGGCCGGACCGGGACGAGCTGCATTTGTTGTCATTGCTGGTCGCGGGGGTCACCGACAAGGCGATCGCGACGCGGCTCGCGGTGAGCCAGCGGACCGTGCAGCGGCGGATCCACGACCTGATGACCCGGATGAACGTGCAGACCCGGATGCAGCTCGCGTGGGAGGTCAGCAGGCAGGGCTGGCTCGACGAGCCCGCGGCAGCCGGATAACCGCGACGGGTTATCCGGCTGCCTCTTTCTCAGGAGAGCCCGTAGGCGCGGAGCACGGTCTGCTGCACCGCGTTCCCGTCCGCGTCGGAGCCCTGCACTCGCAGCGCGACAAATCCGTTCGTGCGGTCCAGCCGCGGATGGCCGACCACGGCGCGGAAACGGCCACCGCCGATGGGGTCCATCCGCTTGACGTTCGTCCACGTGCGACCGTCGTCATAGGACACTTCGACGGTCAGCTGCGGATTTTTCGGCGCGGCCAAGCCGTCCTGGTTGCGGACGGTGAACTCGACCGGCAGCGCACGTCCGGCTCGCGCCTTCTGCGCCAGGTCGGTCTGCACGCCGTAATCCACCTGCAGCAACGGAAGCAGGTCCGTTTTGCCTTCGGCGGGCCGCTTCGACCCGAAGGTCCACGACGTTTCGGTGTGCGTGCCGTACGTCCAGTCCGGAGTGGTCTTGGTCAGCGCCAAATCGAGCCGGTACTTCGCCGGGTCCGCCGAAGCGGGGAACTTGCCCCACGCCGCCGGGCCTTCCTTGACGAGTTTTCCGTCCTGGTACAGCTTCGCGCTCACCTGGTCCGGCACCTCTTCCCAGGCCGACTCGGAGAACGCGTAGTGCGACGTTTCCGGATCGACGAATTCGGGGATGCGGAAGGCGAACGTGTCGCCCGTGCGCGAGGTTTCCAGTCCGGCTCCGCGCGGGATCGCCGGGCGGACCACCGGCGCGTACCAGTTTTCCGTCGCCCGCTGTCCGGGGCTGAACGTGCGCGGCTGTTCGAGCATGCCGACCGCCAGCGGCTGGAAAGTGTCCCAGTTGAGCTTGTTGTTCACCCGGTGCTGCCAGATCGTCTCGTCGGTCGAAACGATTTCCTCGCGGGCCGTTCCGGTGTGCGCGTACCGCTGATACTGGTTGATCGCGGTCTTTTCCCATGGCCGCCAACCGAATCGCTGTTCGGAAAGCCATTCGTCCTTGCCGGTCGCGTGGTAATTCGCGGTGACCGTCGCGCTGTTGCGTTCGTTGACCTGGTAGACGATCTTCTGCGGAATCTGGTCGCGCGTCACCTGCATGACGTCGTACAGGTACGGGCTCACCGGCGTGCCCTGCAGGAACAAGCTCGTGAAACCGTACTTGGCCCGGTCGGCCAGCTTCATGCCTTGTTCGTTCGTGATCAGCACGGCGGGAATCGGCAGGCGATCCCCGCGCGGCTGCCAGTGCCCGTACGTGTGTTCCTCGGGCAGGCTGACGACCATCACCATCGCGGCACCCGCGGCGGCGGCCTGCTTTGCCGCGGCGTCCGGGTCGGTGCCGTCCTTCGCGGGGGTCACCAACGCGATTTTCCCGCGCGCCTTGGCATATTGCTCCGGCTTGTCGGCGGCGACCGGAACGACGTCGAGCCACTTGAAGCCGGAAATCGCCGGGGACGACGCGTAGTAGAACAGCTCGGTCTTGATCCCGACCCACGGCAACGTAGTCGCGGTCAGCATCGGCGCCGTGAGCTGCCACCGCGTGCCGAATTCGAACGTCCCGTTCTTCACCTTCTGCGTCGGCGTCACGTAGATGTGCCGGACGCCGGGGAATTCCATCACGTAGTTCGAGATCTTGCGCGAGCCGAATTCGCGGTGCGCGTAGCTGCTGATGATGTTTTCCAGCGTCGACGGCCGCGGCGTCTTGATCTCCACCGGCACCGCGTTCCGCGCGTCCATCACCAGGTTCAGGTCCCCGGTCAGGGAAAACTCGGGTTTGAGCACGATCGCGAGTTCCTCGTCCGGAGCCCATCCGGTGTGGAACATCGCGCGGGCGTAGTAGGTGCCCTCGGGCAGTTCGGTGACGAACGGATGGTCGCTGACGACGTCGCCCACGATGTCGTAGCGCATGTCGTCGCCGAAGATCTGGATGTCCATCGGATGCGCCTTGCCGTCGCGCCCGACACCGGTGACGGTCACCTTGTGCTTCGGCGGTTCCTTCACCAGCCCGATCGTCGTGTGCACCGCGCCGACGAGAACGCTGCCGGTGTAGTTGCCAGGCACCAGCGCAGCCGAATCGACGGAGACCGCTACCGTCGCGGTCCCGTTGGCGGGAACCTCCACAGTGGACTTGTCGAGCTTCACCGCGTCGCCCGGCGTGGCCCCGTCACCGCGGCGCAGGTCGAGTTTCGGGGTGATGGTGACCGGTGCGGAAGTCGTGTTGGTGTAGGTGATTTCCTTGCGTACCGGACCGCTGTCGTTGGTTACCGGGCCGAGGTTGAGCGTGCCGGTCGCGAAGACTCCGGGGTGCACGGCCGCAGCCGCGACGTCCACCCGGCCGCCGCCTTGCTGGAACGCGTTGAGTCCCGCAGACGGTTTCGACGTACTGGCCAAGCCGTCCTTGAGCTGCTGCGCGGTCCATTGTGGATACCGCTGGGCCAGGATCGCCGCCGCACCAGCGACATGCGGCGTCGCCATCGACGTGCCGGAGGCAGCGGTGTAGTACTGGTCCACCACTTCACCCAGTGCAGTGCCCGCCGCGCGCGCCGCGACGATGCCCACGCCCGGCGCGGTGATGTCCGGCTTCACCGCCTGGTCGCCCTGCCGCGGACCCATGCTGGAGAACGGGGCCAGCTCGTCCTTGCGGTCCACCGCGCCGACGGTCAGCGCGGCGTCCGCGGTGCCGGGCGTGCCGATGGTCGACGCGCCGTTCTGGCCGTCGTTGCCCGCGGCGACCACGAACAGCGCGCCGGTGCGGGCGGTGAGTTCGTTGAGGCCGACGCTGAGATCGTCGGTGCCGTCGGTCGCGCCGCCGCCGAGGCTCATGTTGATCACCTTGGCTCCGGACGCCGCGGCCCACTCCATCCCTTGCAGGACTTCGGAAGACGAGGCTGTGCCGTCGTCGCCGAGCACCTTGCCGACGTACAGCTTCGCGCCCGGAGCCGCGCCCTTGCGCGCGCCGCCCGCGGCCGCGCCGGTGCCCGCGATGGTCGCCGCGACGTGCGTGCCGTGGCCGAACCGGTCGACGACGTCCGGGCTGGTCGAGAAGTTCGCCGACTTGGCCACCTTGCCCGCGAGGTCCGGGTGGTTGGGGTCGTAGCCGGTGTCGAGCACGGCCACCGCGACGCCGGATCCGTCGAACCCGGCCGCCCACGCCTCCGGCGCCCCGATCTGCGGGACACTGCGGTCGAGCGACGCGTGCACCTTGCGGTCGAGCGTAATCCGTTCCACCGCACCGGAAGCCGCGTGCGGGCCGGTGAAGGACTGCCAGAACTCGCCGGCACGCTTCTTGTCCTCCCGCACCGCGCGGCCGTTCACGCTGGGCAGTTCAGCGCCCTGCGTGGTGGCGGCCAGCGTCGGCGCGGACGCGATCGAGACGCCCTTCGCGTAGTGCGCGATCATCGGCACCGTCGGGCTCGACTCGTCGGCGTACCCCTGCGCGATCAGGTCGGTGACGTTGAACAGGGCTTTGTCGAGCCGTTTGCCCGCCACGAGCGACAGTGCGTCCGCCGGGATGACCAGCAGCTTTCCGTCCACTTCGGACTGGCTGAAGCGGATGTTCTCGCGCCCCTTGCCCGGCTGGACCGTCGCGATTTGCCTGCCGCCCTGGACGCTTTCGACTCGCACGACGTCACCGGTGAGCAGGGTGACCGTGTGCCGCTCACCGGGACCAGGCGCCGGTGAACCGTTCGCAGGCTCCGCCGCCGCGGGTGCCGCGTGGCCGAATGCCGCGACCAGTGCGCCCGTGCAGCCGAGAGTGATGGCTCGTGATCTCCACGTCATCGCACCAGATTCGGGGCGAGCCGGGGTTCACGTCACTAGCTCGCGGTGTCGCGGTTGTGACATGTCGCAACTGGGACAACGTCTGGTTAGCCAGCCACCGTCGCGTAATAGGCCATTAGGCGGTCGGCCAGTTCGTCCGGACGGCTCAGCAACGCGAGATGAGAACCAGCCATCTCGTCCGCGTCCAGTCCCAGCCGCTCCTTCGCGACCCGGCGCAACAGGTCCGCGGCGAAGAACCGGTCGTCGCGGAAGATCAACACCTTCGTCGGCACGTCCGGCAGCCGCTCGCCCGGCCACGGCACGCTGTACTCGGCGCTGTTCTGGTCCCGGCCCCGCCGCTCGTTCTCCTCGGCCAGCTCCGCCGGAACGTCCGCCATGAACTGCTCGGCGGTGCTCAAGCCCTCGGCCGACGCGAAGCCGACGTTGCCCCACCACTCCCCTGGAGCCTCGCCCGGCGCGGGCACCATCCCGGCGACGAACACGAGCAGCCGCGCGCCGACCCGTTCCGCCACGAGCGGCGCGGTGAACCCGCCGTAGGAATGGCCGGCCACGACGACGTCCTGCGCGTCGCCGATCGCCGCGACGACGGTGTCGGTGAAGTCAGCCAGCGTGGCCTGGGGGTTCTCGATGGGCAGGTCCGGGGTCACGACCTCGTGGCCGGACGCCTTGAGCCGCGCGGCGACCAGGTGCCAGTCCCAGCCGCTGCCGCCGCCCCCGTGGATCAGTGCGAAGGTCGCCATGGGACCCAGCTTGTCACGCTGGGCAGCGCTTCAGCATGTCCTGCAGCGCGTTCTTCTCCATGTCGGTGATCGTCAGCCCGTAGTAGTGCTTCACCGTGACCCAGTCGGTCGCGTAGGTGCACCAGAACGAAACCAGCGGCGGCTTCCACTCGTCCGGCGCCTTGTCGCTCTTCTGCCGGTTCACGCTCGCCGTCACGGCGAACAGCTGCGGCCGGACCAGGTCGTTCGCGAACTGCTCGCGCTTCTCCTGCGTCCAGTCGCGCGCGCCGCTCACCCAGGCCTGGCCGAGCGGGACCAGGTGGTCGATGTCGAGCTGGGTCGGCTTGGTCCAGGTCTGGCCGTCGTAGACGCTGAGCCAGGTGCCCGACGTCGGCTTGCAGTCGCTGCCCGCCTTGACGTCCTTGCCCGCGCGCTTGAGGACGGCCTCGCGGGTGTCGCAGTTGTCGCCCTGGCTGTCCCAGTGCTTGAACTTGTCGCGCGAATAGCCGGTCATCGTGCCGCGCGCGCCGATCTTCAGTTCGGACAGCTGCTTCGTCGCGTCCGCGGCGGACGCCGGCGCCGCCTCGGACTGGGTGTCGCCGACTTCGCGCTGTCCGTACCAAAACCCGACGACAGCGATGAGCAGCACGACCGCGAGCAGCACGGTGCGCTTGGTGGGGAACGGCCGGGCCATGGTGCGCGGAATCCTCTCGGGCGGGGAGTTCGGGAGCCGGAGTATGCCTGTCGCCGGGCCGGTAATCGCGCAGACACTCTCGGCAGCGCTCGAGCCGTGGCAAGGACCACGTACGGCCAGTTGTTGCCCGCCAACGAAAAAGCCCTGATCAGCGGGGGTGGATAACGCTCGCGAAGGTGTCACGTCCTCGGCGGTCGCGGCGATTGTCTTGAGTGGGGAGCCGGAAAGGAGCGGGTGCGAGATGCCCGGGCGGCTGCGGAACTGGAACACGCGGGTCGACGACTACCTGCGCCGGAAGGCGGCGGAGGGCGGCAACCTCGTCGCGATGACGCGGGTCGCTGCTGACCTGCGCGAACGCGGGGAAACGGCGGAGGCCGAACAGTGGTATCGCCGGGCCGCCTCGGGCGGGGACCGGATCGCCATGACCGCACTGGCCCATCTGCTGGCCGAACGCGGCGCCGACGACGAAGCCGCCCGCTGGTACCACGAAGCCGCGCAGGCCGGCGAGCCGCACGGGATGCTCGGATACGCCCGTACCTGCGAAAACCAGGGTCACCTCAACGAAGCCGAGCGCTGGTATGCCGCCGCGTTCCAAGCCGGCGTGCCGGAGGCAGCCGGACTGCTCGGGCACCTGCTCGTCGAAGACGGCCGGTACGCGGACGCCGAGGGCTGGTGCCGCGCCGCCGCGGAGGACGGCGACGCCACTGCGATGCTCGACCTCGGCACTGTGCTGCGAGAACTCGGCGCGCCCGAGGAGATGGCGCACTGGTGGCGAGCCGCGGCGGACGCGGGCGAACTCTCCGCGACCTGCCTGCTGGGCCGGGAAGCGGAACGGGCGAACCGGGAAGGCGACGCCGAGCGGTGGTTCCGGCGCGGCGCGAAGGGCGGGCACGTCGAGGCGAAGGTGCGGCTGGGGCTGCTGCTGCATCGCCGGGGCGACCTCGAAGAAGCCGAGCGGTGGTACCTCGAAGCCGCCGAGGCGGGCGACGCGGCGGCGATGACCAACCTCGGCGTCCTCGCCCGCAATCGCCGCGACGACGGCGAGGCCGCGGCCTGGTACCGCAAGGCCGCCGAGCACGGCAGCGTCCCCGCGCTCACCAACCTGGGACATCTCGCCGAAGCCCGCAACGACCTGGCACAGGCCGAACGCTGCTTCCGCGTCGCCGCGGAAACCGGCGACGTGCAGGGCATGCTGAGCCTGACCCGGATGCTGCGCGCCCGCGGCGCGACCGCCGAAGCCGACCATTGGCAGGCCCTCGCCGCCGACCGTCCACAGTAGACAGCTGGTCCGGGATCTCGGGGTCGATCTCGGGGATCGTCCCGGATGTTCCCCGGCCCCCGCGCGGCTAGCGTCGATCGGGTGTTCCGACGCGTGCTTCTCGCCCTCCTCGCCGGTATCGCGGTGTTCCTGGTGCCGTGGACCGTCTACCTCGGCCTGACCCTGCCCGAGCACTTCGACACGAGCCAGTGGCGGGTCGCCTGGGTCGGCTTCGACATCGTCCTGCTGCTGTGTTTCGCCGCGTCCGTGCTGCTCGGGATGCGCCGCAGCCGCGCCTCGGTGCCGATGCTGGCCGCGACCGCCGCGCTGCTGTGCTGCGACGCCTGGTTCGACGTCGTCCTCGACTGGGGCGGCCCCGACCAGTGGCCCAGCATCGGCACCGCGCTGCTCGCCGAGCTGCCGATCGCGGTGTTCCTGATGCTGCGCGCTCGTGCCCTGCTCGCCGGCAACGCGCGACCGCGGCCGCTGACCATGCGCGACGTCGCGGTGCGCACGAACCCGAACTACCAGCGGTTGCTCCGGCTGATGCCCGCCACTTCGGCCGAACTGCGCACGCAGCTCCCGTCGATCGACGTCCCGGCCGCGCTGCTGACCCTCACCCACGCCGGATACACGCGCCGCGCCCGGGACGGCCGCTGGCATTCCGTCCCGCAGAGCACGAACGAGGCGAAGCCCGAGGACTTCCCCGAGGAGGACCGGCCGAAGCTGGCCGCCTACCTGGACGCGAAGTACGACCACGAGGTGCGCCTGATGGCCTGGGCCGCCGAGCGCCGCGACACCTTCGACGGCTGGACCGCCGGGAGCCGGGCCGGGATGCGGCTTAGCTACCAGGACTTGAAGGAGTTCCAAGCGGAGTACCTGGAACTGGTGCACCGCTACGCCGCCCGCAAGCCCGGCCCGACCGAAGAGGCGCGCGATCTGGCCGTCCGGTTCTACGCGTTCCCGGAACCCGAACCCGCTGAGCTGGCGTAAGTTTCGGGGCATGATTCATCACGTGCAGGTCGCCTGCCCAGCAGGCGCGGAAGACGACGAACGCGCGTTCTACACCGGCGTGCTCGGCTGGGCGGAACTGCCGAAACCGCCGCTGCTGGCAGCCCGCGGCGGCTGCTGGTTCCAGGTCCCCGGCGTCGGCGGCCCGGACGGCGAACTGCACATCGGCGTCGAGGCGGATTTCCGTCCGGCGCGCAAGGCGCACCCGGCGTTCGTGGTCGACGTGGACACCGTCGCCGCCGCGATCGAAGCCTCCGGACGCCCCGTGACGTGGGCCGATCCGGCGGAAATCCCGGGCAGGCGGCGGTTCCACACCTTCGACCCGGTCGGCAACCGGCTGGAGTTCCTCGAGGGCTGATCCGTCCTTTGTGGACTTTCAGTCGCCGACCGCGTCCCGCCCGCGTTTCACGATCAGCGGATCCGGTTCCCCGACCACGGTTTCGTCCTTGCCCTCGTACTCGAACCGCGACAGGAAGTAGCGCATCGCGTTGATCCGGGCGCGTTTCTTGTCGTTGCTCTTGATCGTGATCCAGGGGGCGAGATCGTTGTCCGTGCGGAGGAACATCGCCTCCTTGGCCGCGGTGTAGTCGTCCCATTTGTCGAGCGACTGCAGGTCCATCGGGGACAGTTTCCACTGCCGCACCGGGTCGACCTGCCGGATGATGAACCGGGTGCGCTGTTCGGCCTGGGTCACCGAGAACCAGAACTTCGTGACCGTGATCCCGCTCTCCACGAGCATTTCCTCGAACAGCGGCACCTGGTGCATGAACTGCTCGTACTGGTCCGGCGAGCAGAACCCCATCACCTGCTCGACCCCGGCCCGGTTGTACCAGGACCGGTCGAACAGCACCATCTCGCCCGCGGTCGGCAAATGCTGGACGTAGCGCTGGAAATACCACTGGTGCATTTCCCGGTCGCTGGGCTTGGCCAGCGCGACGGTCCGCGCGTGGCGCGGGTTGAGGTGCTCCATGAAGCGTTTGATGGTGCCGCCCTTGCCCGCGGCGTCGCGCCCCTCGAACAGAAGCACGTGGCGGCTGCCGGTCTCGCTGATCGAGTTCTGCAGCTTGAGCAGTTCGACCTGCAGCAGGTACTTGGTCTCGTCGTACTCCTCGCGCGGCATGCGCTCGGCGTACGGGTAGTTCTCCCGCCAGGTGTCGACCGCCTTGCCGAACGCGTCGATCAACACGGGATCGTCGTCGTGATCCTCGCCGACCGAATGCCCGTCGATCCCGAGCCGATCGATGTACTCCCGCACGTCCCGCAACATGCGGCCGACCTTAAGCAGGGCAGGTGAACGGGAGGTGTCTCAGAACTTCCGCAGCTCCTCGTGCACCCTCTCCGGCTGCGGCAGCTGCCAGACCGGCAGCCGATGCAACTGCGCAACCGTCAGCGGCGCCGCGAAGTCCGCTCCGTACTCTTCGCCGCTGATTGCGTGGAACCGCAGCCCTTCCGGCGAAAACCCGGTTCCGACCACGACGAGATTCGCCTGCTCGCTCACGGCGAGCCACGCCCCGGCGAAGTGCAGGACCATCGCCTCGACTGTGGTGTCCCGCACTGTCCACCGCGCTCGCGGCCACTCCGCCCGGCGTTCGGCCTGTTCGGTGAGGTGCTGCCACACCGCCGCGCCGACGCGACTGCGGTCCGGCATCGTGCCGACCGGCTCGACGAGGTTCATCAGCTTCCCGAGCGGACCGCGGAGGTCGTCCAACTGCGTGGTGGTGGCGACGAGCGCTCCCCGGTCGCCGCGGTCCGTCCGGTGTCCCAGCCAATACACTCCGCCGGTCGGGGTGTCGTCGACCGTCGCGATCCATTTTCGGTGCGATTCCGGCCATTCGAGGTCGAAAACCTCGCCTCGCGCCGCGGCGGCTTCCTGCGCGGACCCGTCGAGCCGTTCGCCGCGCAAGGGAGCCATGGCCGGAGTTTACCGCGCATTGACCAGGTACAGCTCCGCCTTTCCGTAGAGCGGCGCGGAAATCGTCCAGTGCGCAAGGGAATCCGGCGGCGGCGGTCCCCCCGTTACCGTTTTCGTAGTTCCTGATCAAGGAGCTGTGGTCGCCAGGTCCGGCATGACTGTGTCCCCCAGTCGAAGTGATGATCCGGGGGGTGGTGTCACCGGGCCTGGTGGCATCGACCGACCGCTGATAAGGACACGGCCGCCGCTGGGCAGGTCTCCTCGTAACGTGGGTGCCGGCGCTCGATGCTCGACCGGGCGACCACCCGCACCACGGCGAAGGGCATGGTGGATGACCAGCGGTATCAGGGTTTTTCTGGGCTTGGACGTGGGCAAGGGTGACCATCACGCGGTGGGGCTGGACCCGGACGGCAAGCGGCTGCACGACGCTCCGCTGCCCAACAGCGAACCGAAACTGCGGGCGTTGTTCGACAAACTCGCCGGCCACGGGCGGCTGCTGGTCGTGGTCGACCAGCCCGCCACCATCGGAGCCCTGCCGGTCGCGATCGCCCGCGCAGCCGGGCACCAGGTGGCCTACCTGCCCGGCCTGGCGATGCGCCGCATCGCCGATCTCTACCCCGGCCGGGCGAAAACCGACGCCCGCGACGCGTTCGTCATCGCCGACGCCGCCCGCTCGCTCCCGCACACCCTGCGCCAGGTCGACCTCGGCGACGACGCCCTGGCCGAACTCGACGTGCTGGTCGGGTTCGACGACGACCTCGCCGCCGAAGCGACCCGTCTGTCCAACCGCGTCCGCGGCCTGCTCACCGGCATCCACCCCGCACTCGAACGCGCCATCGGCCCGAAAATCGCTCACCCGGCGGTGCTGGAGATCCTCTCCCGCTGCGGCGGGCCCGCCGGAATCCGCAAAGCCGGACGCCGCAACTCACCGCGATCGCCATCGCGCACGCGCCCCGCATGGGCGACAACCTCGTCGCGGCGATCATGGCCGCGCTGGACGAGCAGACCGTCACCGTCCCCGGCACCACAGCCGCCGACACCGTCCTGCCCCGGCTCGCCGACAGCCTGAAAACCGTGCTCCAGCAACGCAAAGCCGTCGCCGGACAAGTCGAGGGGATACTCGATGCGCACCCTCTTGCCGGGGTCCTGACGTCGATGCCCGGCATCGGAGTCAGGACCAGCGCGCGCATCCTGCTCGAGATCGGCGACGCCTCCGGGTTCGCGTCCTCGGCGCATCTCGCGGCCTACGCCGGGATCGCCCCGGTCACCCGAGCTTCCGGCACCAGCATCAAAGGCGAGCACCCCGCCCGCACCGGCAACCGCAAACTCAAACGCGCGTTCTTCCTCGCCGCCTTCGCCGCCCTGTCCGACCCCACCAGCAGGCACTACTACGACAAAAAGAGAGCTGAGGGCAAGAAACACAACGCCGCCCTCATCTGCCTGGCCCGACGACGCTGCGACGTCCTCTACGCCATGCTCCGCAACAACACCCACTACCGACACCCCGAACCCGCGAGCGCCCCTGCAGCGGCTTGACAACCACATAAGGACACCCCCCCCGCGGCTAGCGCCCACAGCTCCTGGTCGCCACCGAGGGTCTCCGGGACGTCGGCCCCGTACTCGGCCGCCATCCCCCACCCCCGCCCCTGCTCCGAAACTGTCGTCACAACACCCTGTCCCCGCTCGCCGCGACAGCGTTGCATCCGGCCCCGCGACCCAGCGCGAGAAATCCGCGAAACCTGCCCTGACCTGCGCGTATGAGGTTTGTCATGAAGACCGCCTGCGGAACCCACCCCGGTTCGGTGAGAGCTGCGCCTGTGCCCTCCGGTGCGGTCGGCGAGACGCTGACGGCATGGGAAGGGAAGCAGTAGTGGAGGTGGACGGGCTGCGGATCGACTACGGGTCGTTCGTAGCGGTCCACGGGTTGAGCTTCACGGTGCGCGCCGGCGAGGTCTTCGGATTGCTGGGGACCAACGGCGCGGGCAAGACGTCGACAATGGACGTCCTGGAGGGGTACCGGCGGCCCGCGGCCGGGAGCGTGCGGGTCTTCGGGGTCGATCCGGCCGAGCAGCGCGAGAAGATCGCGCCGCGGGTCGGGATCATGTTGCAGGAGGCCGGGTTCTTCGACGATCTGACGGTCGTCGAGTCGATCCGGGCCTGGCGGCGCTTCACCGCCGACGCGATGTCGGTCGACGAGGCGATCGACCTGGTGGACCTCGGCAAGGTCGGGAACACGCGCGTGGGGAAACTGTCCGGCGGCGAACGACGGCGTCTCGACCTGGCGCTCGCCGTGCTGGGGCGGCCGGAGCTGCTGTTCCTCGACGAGCCGACGACCGGCCTCGACCCGCAGGCGCGGCGGCGCACGTGGCGGGTGCTGGAGGACATGGTCGCGGGCGGCATGGCGATCCTGCTGACCACCCACTACATGGAAGAAGCGCAGTACCTCGCCGATCGCGTGGCGATCATGGACCGCGGGCGCATCGTGCGCCACGGCTCCGTCGGCGAGGTGATCGGGGCCGACCACGGCTCGACGGTCACGTTCGTCAGCGAGGCCCCGGTTCCGGTCGAACTGGCCGGGGTGTCCGACGACGGCCGCCACTACGCGCTGAGCAGCACCGACCCGCAGGCGGACCTGCACCGGCTGCTCGACTGGGCCCACCGGGCCGGCGCGCGGATCTCCGAACTCGAGGTCCGGCGCAATTCGCTCGAGGACGTTTTCCTGCGGGTCGCCGACGAGGCCGACCTCGCTGTCACCGCGAAGGAGCGCTGATGACCGCCGCCGCACTCGCGCCGTCCGCCCGCCGATCGCTGGGCTGGTGGCGCTACACCTGGTCGCAATTCCTGCTGTCGCAGAAGGTGCACTGGCGCGATCTCGGTTTCGCGCTCACCGGGGTGCTTATTCCGCTCGGGCTCGGCATCGGATTGCCCGCGAGCCAGCACGGCAAGGGCGAGATCGCCGGACTCGACGGCGGTGTGTACCTGCTGCCCGGGATGATGGGATTCGTCCTCGTCTGGATCGTCTACAACGTCGTGAACTCGGCGACGAGCCGGCGCGGGAAACTGATTTACAAAAGGCTGCGCGGGACCCCGCTTCCGGACACCGCGATCATGACCGGCGAAGCCATGAGCGGATCGGTCACCAGCGTCGCGCAAGTGGTCGTGCTGCTCGTTTTCGGGCTCGTCTACCTGGGCGCCCCGGCCCCGGCGAACCCGCTGTTGCTGCTCGTCGGCGTGGTGCTGGGCGCGTTCACGTTCGCGCTGCTGGCGATCGGCGTTTCCGGGCTGCTGCCCACCAGCGAGGTCTCCACGTGGCTGGTCACGCCATTCCTGTTCCTGATGATGTTCGCGTCCGGAATCGTATTCCCGCTGTCGGAGATGCCGCACTTCCTGCAGGTGCCGGTGCGATACCTGCCGTCGAGTTCGGTGGTCGAGATTCTGCGCACCGCTTACCTCGGCCGCGACTTCGCTTCGAATCCCGCGACGGCCCAGTTGCCCCGCGAAGTCGGATTCCTCCAGTCGTTCCGGGCGTGCGTCATGCCGCTGGGACTACTCTGTGCCTGGATCGGCGTTTCCCTCGGCCTGGGCAAGCGCTTCTTCAAATGGGACCCGAAACGGACGGGCTAGGCGGGAGGACGTGTGGACCGGTGGAGCCCCGGGACACTGGGCCGCGTCGTCGCGCTGCTGATCCTCGGCACGGTCGTCGCGTTCACCGGCGAAGGGTTTTTCCTCTGGCTCAGCACCCGGCCCCCCGCGGTCGACGTCCTCTTCGCGGTGCTGGCCGGGGCCGGTCTGCTGGCCGCGATCGGCCGGATCGTGTGGTCGGTGGTGCGCCGGTCGTCCACCCGGAGCGAGCACCTGATCGACGTGGCCATCGCCACCAGCCTGTCGTACGCGCTGCTGCTGGCCTTCGGACCCGCGTGGCTGGCGCTGCCCGCGCTGGTCGCCGGGGTCGCGGCGATCAGCTTCACCGGGGTCAAACGCTGGCTTTTCCCGCTGCTCGTGCTGATCAGCACGGCCGGGATCGCGTTCCTGCACGACGTGCCCCCGTTCGCGGTGGCGCAGACGCTGCTGCGCTCGGTCGTGACCGTCGTGGTGCTGGCCGGGATGGGCCTGCTGGTCGCCTACGCGGCCGAGGTCCACGCCAGCCGCGACGAACTGGCCAGGATGGCGGTGGTCGAGGAGCGGCTGCGGTTCGCCCGCGACCTGCACGACGTGCTCGGGCGGGGCCTGTCGGTGGTGCGGCTCAAGGCCGAACTCGGGGTGCGCCTGCTGGAGGCCGACAAGGACGCCGCGCGCGACCAGTTCGTGCAGATCGCCGAGCTCGCCGGCGGTTCGGTGTCCGAACTGCGCAAGGTGATCGCCGGCTACCGGCAGCCCAGCCTCGCCGAGGAACTGCGCGGCACGTCGTCGATCCTCAGCCTCGCCGGCGTCCGCGTCGTCGCCGATCCGGCGCCCGAGGACCTGCCCGCGCCCGCGGCCGAGGCGATCGGCGCGACCATCCGCGAGGGCGGCACCAACATCCTGCGCCACAGCGCCGCGGAGAACTGCCGCGTCGAGTTCGTGCGCGAACCGGCGGCGCTGACCGTCCGGATCTCCAACGACCGGCCGCACGCCGGGGGCGCCCGGGCGGGCCACGGTCTCACCGGCCTCGCCGAGCGGCTCGCCGCGGTGCACGGCACGCTCGACCACACCGAAAGCGGCGGCGAGTTCGTGCTCACCGCTCGCGTTCCCCTTGACCTGCCGAGGAAAAACTCATGACCCTGCGAATCGTGCTGGCCGAGGACCACGCCCTGCTCCGGGAATCCCTGCGCACGGTGTTCAGCCTCGCCGACGACATCGAGGTGGTCGAAGCCGTGGACAACGGAGCCGACGCCCTCGAAGCCATCCGGCGCGAACGTCCCGACGGCGCCATGGTCGACATCGACATGCCGCGCATGTCCGGCCTGGAGGTCGCCGAGGCGGTGCACGCGGAAGGCATCCCGTGCGCGCTTCTCGTCGTCACCAGCTACGGCAAACCCGGGTACCTGCACCGCGCCATGCGCGCGGGGGTGCGCGGGTTCGTCACGAAGAACATCTCGCCGGACGCGCTGATCGACGCCGTGCGCAAGGTGTGCGCGGGCGGACGGCACGTCGATCCCGAAATCGCCGCCGACGCGCTCGCGGTCGGCGAGACGCCGCTGACCGAGCGGGAGCTGGAAGTGCTCCGGCTCTCCGGAGCCGGGCTGCGTCCGGCCGAGATCGGCGCGCGGCTGTCGCTGGCCGAGGGCACCGTGCGCAACTACCTGTCGAGCACCCTGACGAAACTGCAGGTGGACAACCGCGTGGCGGCCTATCGCGTCGCGGAGGAGGCCGGGTGGCTGTGACGGACCTGATCGAGCTGTACCAGGATCTGCACCGCCATCCCGAACTCTCCGGCGCCGAGGAGCGCACCGCCGCCGTGCTCGCGCGAGAGCTGACCGCTCTCGGCTTCGACGTGCGCACCGGGATCGGGGGCCATGGCGTGGTCGCTGCCCTGGACAACGGCGAGGGACCGGCGGTCGCGCTTCGCTCCGAATTGGACGCTTTGCCGCTGGTCGAGCGCACAGATCTGCCTTACGCCGCAACCGGTTCAGCAATGCACGCGTGCGGGCACGACCTGCATCTCGCGGCCGTCATCGGGGCCGCCGCGGAGCTGGCCGGGGACCGGGCGAGCTGGCGGGGCAGGCTGCTCGTGCTCGGGCAGCCGGGCGAGGAGACTCTCGACGGCGCGCTGGCGATGGTGGCCGACGGCGTGCACGACCAGTTCGGGAAGCCGGACGCGGTGCTGGCCCAGCACGCCGTGCCGGGGCCGGTGGGGCGGATCGGGCACTCTCCCGGGCCGATCACCGCGCCCTGCGCCGAGCTGGCGATCACCGTGCACGGACGGGGCGGGCACGCCGCGGCGCCGCACCTCGCGGTGGACCCGGTGGTGCTGGCCGCGCATCTCGTGGTGCGGCTGCAATCGGTGGTGGCGCGGGAAACCAGCCCCGCCGAACCGGTGGTGGTCACGGTCGGCTCGATCCACGCGGGCGACGCGGCCAACGTGATCCCGGACCGGGTGCGGCTGGGGGTGAGCGTGCGTGCGGCGACCGACGGCGCGCTGAGCCGCGCACTGACCGCCGTGGAACGCGTGTGCCGCGCCGAGGCCGCCGCGTCCGGGGCGCCGGTGGAGCCGGAGATCGAGACGGTCCGCGCGGCTCCCGCGACGATCAACGACCGGCCGCTCACGCTCGCCGTGCGAGCCGCGCAACTGGCGGCCCTGGGCCAAGGCCTTGTCTCCTGGACGCCGCCGGTGGCCGCGGCCGAGGACGTCGGCCACCTGGCTGCTGGCGCGCCGCTTTGCTACTGGACGCTCGGCGTCGGCGACCGCGGAACCAACCACTCGCCGGACTTCGCCCCGTCGCCCGAGGCACTGCCGGCGGGCGTGCGGGCGTTGGTCCTCGCGGCGAAGGCGGGCTTCGCGGGCGGCCGCTGAGCCGCTCGCAGCCAGTACTCGCGGTCACCCCTCCGTAGGCAGCCATGCACCCTTAGCATGCCTTCCCTAAGAGAACCCTAAGTTAGCTGACAGTTAACTACTCCAGATGGGTGATATCGCCGCATTACCCATCTCGCAGACGCCGAGTTTGGTTTACGTTCGCGTTGTGCGAATCGCTCGATGCGAATAGCGCAAAACTGGGGAATCACAAAGCCTGGGGGCTTGCGTCATGACCGCTGCTATCGTTTCCGCTTTAGTTGTTGTGTCCGGTTTGTCCGGAGTATCCGCTACTGCGGCCGCCGTTCCCGCTCCGCCGAGGTGTGTGCCCAGCACACAGTACAAATCCATCGGATTCGAGCAGGCGGAATGGGAGTACCTCGGTACTCAGGGCGGCGAATACCGGTACCGCTACAGCTTTAACGGCTGGGTTCAGGGCACGGTCGCCTGCACTCCCTAGATGAATTCCCTTCACTTATATCGCGAGAGGAGGTGAATGGAATGCAGGAGAACACCAACGTCGTGGACGCGGTGGAGGAGCTGCAGGTCGAGGAGCTCGTCGAGACGACCGCGGCCGGCACCGCCTTCTCGATCGGCAGCGCGGGCTGCCCGTCGAGCGTCGGCACCGCCTCCAGCTTCGGCTGAGCCGGTTCCGCATCGGGAAAAACACTGGTCAGCACATCTGAGGAGATCACCATGAACGAGTTCGACACGCAGGTCGAGCAGGCGTTCGCCGAGGACGTCACGGTGGAGGAGCTGGGCGAGGTCGCCGGAGCCGGCACCACGAACACCGGCGGCACCATCAGCTCCACCACCTGCCCGGCGTGCATCGGCACCGCCTTCAGCTGGTCCTGAGAGGACAACGCACATGGACATGCAGGAGTCGCAGGACTTCACCGAGGAATTGACCGTCGAGGAGCTGTCCGACGCCACCGGCGCCGGCTGGTGCGTCGGGTCGGCCGGCACGTTCGGCTGCCCCTCCAGCGCGGGCTCCTACGGCACCGTCAGCTCGCACTGAGCCTCTGAACAGGGAGAACACCATGAACGAAGAGATCTTCGAGCCGACGACCGAGCTGACCATCGAGCAGCTGTCGGACGCGCAGGCGGGCAGCTTCTGCCTCGGCAGCGTGGGCACCGCGGGGTGCCCGAGCTCGGCGGGCACGGTCGGCACCGCGAGCTCGAGCTGACAATCCCCTACCACATCCGCGGCGAAACGAATTTCGAAGGGAGGTTGCCATGGAGAACGTTACCACGCAGGCCCCGCAGGTCGAGGAGCTCGTGATCGAGGAACTCACCGAGGCCGGAGCCAGCAATTGTTTCGGAACGGCGGGCAGCATCGGCTGCCCGGTGTGCTTCGGCACCTACGGCTGCGCCACCTGATCCAGGCGCATTAGCCGATATTTCACGCACACCCGTGGTCGCCGCCGAATTGTGAATCATTTTATTCAGCGGCGGCGACCACGCGGTGCGGACGAACACGTGCCGAGAAAGGAACTGGGGGATGGCAGAAATCGTCCAGCGGCTGTGGCGGCACTTCGCCCGTCAGGAGCCGTTCGGCAAAGACGCTCCGAGCTTCTTCGCGGAGCTCGCGGAACGCGCACCGGTGGTGCGGTTCGACGGGATGTGGGTCATTTCCGGCTATGACCTGGTGACCCGGCTCTGCACGCACCCCGGCTTCCCGATGGCGGCTCCGGTGTTCCAGGAGAACGTCCGCCGGGATAACCCACAGTTTGTTCGCTTCTTCAGCGGCACCATGTCGGTGCGCGCCGCGGAGGAGCACCAGCGGCTACGAAGCGTGCTCACCGGAGCGTTCTCCGGCCGCAGGCTGGCCGCGCTGCGCGGCCGGATCGACGAGGTGGTCGCCGAGTTGCTGGCCGAGCCTCTCCGGCGCGGGGAGGCCGAGTTCGTGGCCGACATCGCGACGCCGCTGCCCGCGCGCGTCACCGCCGTGCTGCTGGGCATCCCCGCCGCCGACCGCGACCTGGTCACCGCGCGGGCCACCGGCATGATGAACCAGCTGGCCGCCGGTTTCCTCGCCGAAACGCACCCCGAGGCCGGTCCGCCGATCACCGCCGCGGAGTTCGCCGAGCTGCGCGAGTACGTCGCCGGCCAGCTGGCCCGCCGCCGCGCGGAACCGGCCGAGGACCTGATCGGGCATCTGGCCCAGGCGCAGCAGGACGGCAAGCTCTCGGCCGACGAGGCCGTCGACATGGTGCTCCTGCTGTTCATGACCGGACTCGACACCGTGACCGCCGCGCTCGCCAACACGCTCGTCGTGTTGTCCGAACGCCCGGAGATCGCCGCCGCGCTCGCCGCCGACGAGCAGTGTGCCGACCGCGTGTTCGCCGAGGCGATCCGGCTGCGCACGCCGGTCGCGTTCGGTTCGCGCCAGGTCACGCACGACCTTTCCGTCGGCACGCTGGACTTCAAGGCGGGCGACACCGTCATCCTCGCTTTCGCCGCCGCCAACCTCGACCCGCGCAAGTTCGCCGACCCGCTGGAGTTCCGGTGGGACCGGCCGATCACCGGCAATGTCGCGTTCGGCCACGGCAGCTACTACTGCCTCGGCAGCGCGCTGGCCGCGATGACCGCGCAGTCGCTGCTTCAGGCGGTGCACCACCGGCTGCCGACCCCGAGCCGTCCGCTCGCGGAACTGCCCTGGCGGCAGTCGCTGGCCTTTCCGACCCCGCGCGTGCTGCCGGTGACCTTCGCCCCGGCGCTCGCGGAAAGCGGTGCGCGGTGAGCAGCCGCTTCCGCTCCCGCGCGGGTGCCGAGTTCCGCCAGGTCGAGGAATCCGACTGCGGCGCGGCCTGCCTCGGGATCCTGCTCGCCGGTTTCGGCAAGCACCTGACCTGGCCGGAGCTTTCCCAAGCGTGCGGCGGCGGCCGGGACGGCATCAGCGCCGCGACGCTCGCCCGGCGCGGGCAGCAGTTCGGGTTGACCGTGAGCGCCAAGCGCGTCCGGCTGTCCGGCGCCGAGGCCGACGTCGCCACCTTGCGCGGACTCGCCGCGCCCGGGGTGGTGTTCGTCGACAACCGGCACTTCGCGGTGCTGGAGCGAGTCGGCCGGCGGGGTCGCGTGCGGTTGCACGACCCGGCGGCGGGCAGGCTGACGCTGTCGCTGGCCGAGTTTCGCACGCGGTTTTCCGGGCTGTACCTGGGTTTCCGGCCCGGCACCGGGTTCACGCGCAGTGGTGCTCCGCAGCGAGTGCTGCCGCGCGCGATGCGCTGGCTGGGCGCGGGGCTGCCCGCGGTCGTCGGCGCGGTGACCGCGGGCGTGCTCACCGCCGCGCTGACGGTGACGGCCGCGTTAGTCGCCCGGTCGCTGGTCACCGCGACCGCCGGGCCGGGTGCGCAGTGGCTTCTGGCCGCCACCGCGATCGGTGTCGCGCTGGCGGGCTGGGCGCAGCAGCGCTTGCTTTCGGCAGCACTCCTGCGCACTTCGCTTACGCGGTCGAGCGAACTCGTCGGCCACCTGCTTCGTTTGCCGGGCAGCTACTTCCACCGCCGCTTCACCGGTGGCGTCGCGGCTCGAGTGCAGATCGCTGACACCATCGCGCAGCAGCTCACCACCGTGGTGCTCCCAGTCGCGGTGAACGCCGCCGCGGTGCTCGGACTGCTCGTCGTGCTGACCGTGCTCGCTCCCGCGGCCGCCGCGGTCCTGGTCGGCAGCACGCTGCTCACCGCCCTGTTCCTGCGCCTCGGCCGCCGCTCGGCCACCGAACGGCAGTCGACGCTCATGGTCGAGCAGTCGGCACGCGACGGGCTTTCGCTCAACGTGCTCTCCGCGATCGACACGGTGAAGGCTGAAGGCAGCGGTCAGCAGGCGTTCGCTCGCTGGTCGGCAGCACAACGCAAAGTACTTGCCGCACAACGAAAAGCCGCGCTGGGCGAGCACGGCTTCGGGCTCGGCGTCACGGCACTGCACGCGCTCGGATACGCCGTCTGCCTCGCGCTGACCGCGTTGGTCGCGCCCGGCGAAGTCATCACCGTGGCCGTGCTGGCCGGGGTGTGGCAGCTCCACGCGGGCGGGCTGGTCACCGGACTGCATCGCCTCGGCGGCCTGCGCAGCAGCTTCGCCGCGTACGACGACGTTGCGGGCGCCGAAACCGATCCGTCCGATGTGGACGCACCGGTCGCGGTGGGCCCGGGCCGCGTCACCGTCCGCGGCCTGCGCTACGGCTACGACACCAACGCCGAACCGCTGCTGGTCTCGCTGGACCTCGACGTGCCGCCCGGCGGCCGCATGACCTTGGTCGGCCCGAGCGGCTGCGGCAAGTCGACGCTGGCGAAACTGCTGGCCGGACTCGTGCGGCCGTGGTCGGGCGTGGCGCTCGTCGACGGCAAGCGCGCGGCGGACCTGCCGCCTTCGGTACGGCCTTCGCTGCTCGGATACGTGCCGCAGCGGCCCGCGTTCTTCGAAGGCACCGTGCGGGAAAACCTGGAGCTGGGCACGGCGCTGCCGGACGACGCGATCGCCGCGGCGCTCGCCGACGCCCAGCTCACCGAAACGATCGCGCTGCGCGGCGGCGTCGACGGGGCCACCGTGAGCCAGCAGGCCCGCAACTTCTCCGGCGGCGAGCGGCAACGGCTCGCGCTGGCCCGCGCGCTCGCCCGCAACCCGCGCGTGCTCGTGCTGGACGAAGCGACCAGCGCGGTCGAAACAGCTCTCGCCGGACGGATCGACGCGGCGCTGCGGGCCCGCGGCACCACGACGATCGTGGTGGCGCACCGGCTTTCCGAAGTCCGCGGCGACGACACCGTCGTGCTGCTGGACCGCGGGCAGGTGCGCGTCTACGGCACCCACGAAGACCTCGTCGCGCACGCCCGCGGGTATCGCGACTTCGCGGAGGTGGCCGGATGACCACGCTGCCGCCCGAAGGAATGACCGGACGCGGACTGCTGTCGTTCGCGCTGGCCGGCGAACGAGTCCGGCTGGCAGTCACGGCCGTGCTCGGCCTGCTGGCTACGGTGTTCGGATTCGTCGTGCCGTTGGCGGGCATGGTGCTGGCCATCGCGATCGCCGCGGCGAACCACGATGCCGTGCCGTACGCCGCGGGAGCGCTCGCCGGGCTGCTCGCCTTGCAGCTGCTGACCACCGCGGTGGTCGAACGCGGTCTGCTCACGCTCACCGACCGCGCCCAGGGCCGGCTCGAATCCGCGCTGTGGCACCGGTTGCTGAGCCTGCCCTCGGCGTTCTTCCGCCAGTACCCGCTGCGCCGGTTGATGGGCTTCGCCGGGGGCGTCGGCCAGCTGCGCGGACTTCTCGGCAGCGGGGGCCTGACCGCCGCGCTGCACGCGGTGTTCGCACTCGTCGCGGTCGCGTTGCTGGCCTTGCTCGACCCGTGGCTCGCGGTCGCCGCCACCGGGATGTTCGGGCTGGTGCTCGGCGCGATGCTGTGGCTTTCCGTGCGCCAGCAACGGCACGACACCGACGTGCTCGCCGCGGTCGACGACGTGCAGGCCGCGGTGTACCCGGCGATGCTCGGCATCGACGACGTGCGGGCGTTCGGCGCGCAGTCCTATGTGGTCAGTCGCTGGCGCGCGGCGTTCACCGCGCAAAAACGGTCGGACGACAAGGGTCTGCGGTACTCGGAGATCGCGAGCGCACTGGCCGTGGCGTGCTATCCGGCGCTGCTCGCGGTGCTGCTGCCGATGACCGCCGGGCTCGGGTTCACCGCGCAGTGGACCGTGGTCATGGTCGCCATGACGCTCAACCTCACCGCCGCGCGGCTGCAGGGCGCGCTGGTCGGCCTGTTCTCGATCGGCCCGGTGCACGCCCGGCTCGCGCCGGTGCTCACGACCCGGCCGGAGACGCCGCCGGACCCGCTGCCGCTCCCCCGGGCCCGCGGCGAGGTGGTGCTCGACGGCGTGAGCTTCCGCTATCCCGGCCAGACCCGCGACCTGCTGCAGGACATTTCGCTGCGCATCGAGCCGGGCGAATTCGTCGCGCTGGTCGGCGCGTCCGGCGCGGGCAAGTCGACCCTGCTGCGGCTGCTGCTCGGCCTCGACCGCGCCGACCGCGGCCGGGTGCTGGTGGACGGCGTGGACGTCCGCCGGTGCGACGTCGACGAACTGCGGACGCGGATCGGCTACGTCGCACAGGACGCGACGCTCATGCGCGGCACCCTCGCCGAGGTGATCTGCGGGGCGGCCGGCGAGACCGACCTGGACCTGGCCTGGCAGGCGGCGGAATCGGCGCAGCTCGCCGACGTCGTCCGCGCGCTGCCGATGGGCCTGCACACCCAGGTCACCGACGGCGAGAGCGGGCTGTCCGGCGGCCAGGTGCAGCGGCTGCTGCTGGCCCGCGCGCTGGCCAAACGCCCGTCCGTGCTGCTGCTCGACGAAGCGACCAGCGCGCTCGACGCCGCCGCGCAGGAACTGGTGCGGCGCGCGGTGGACGACTTGCGGCTGACCCGGGTGGTGGTGGCGCACCGGCTGTCCACCATCCGCTCGGCCGACCGGATCGCCGTGCTGGAACACGGCCGCATCGCCAGCCTCGGCACGTTCGCCGAGGTGGCCGGCCATTCGGAGGCTTTCGCCCGGCTGGTGGGCACCGCCCGCCGGCTCGACTGAGGGGAACAACCATGACGAAAAGCATCAACCGGGTCACGAGGTTCAACCGGTCGCTGCGGGTGCTGACGGTGCCCGGCGACGCGGTGTACCTCACGAGCGAGCGGACCACGCAGACGCGGCTGGCCGGCCCGCTGGTCGAACGGCTGGCTCCGCTGCTGACCGACGGCCAGCTGAGCCGCGACGACATCAAGGCCGCGCTCGCCGAGGCCGACCCCGCGCGCATCGACGTCGCGCTGGACCGGCTGGGCCGCAGCGGATACGTGGTCGAGGTCGACCCCGAGGTCGACCCGCGCGTCGGCGGCTACTGGGAAGCGTCCGGAGTGGACGGTGACGACGCGGTGCGCCGCCTCGCCGCGGCGAAGGTGCGCGTGCTGACCGCGGGCGACGTCGACGCCGCCGGGTTCACCGAGGCGCTGCGCGCGCTCGGCACCAGCGTGACCAGCGAGCCCGGCGGGTTCACCGTCGTGCTCACCGACGACTACCTGCGCCCGGAACTCGCCGAATGGGGCAAGGAGTTCCACGAGGCCGGGGTGCCGTGGCTTCCGGTGAAGCCGGTCGGCAGCATGATCTGGGTCGGCCCGGTTTTCGAACCCGAGGTCACCGGCTGCTACGAATGCCTGCGGGTGCGGCTGTCCAACAAGAACGTGCTCGCCTCCTACCTGCGCCAGCGCGGCGTGCTCGACAGCCCCGCGCTGGTCAACTCCGTGACCGGCACCCCGGTGACCCAGGAGCTGGCGCACCGGCTCGCCGCGCTGCACGTGGGCAAGTGGCTCACCGGCGCGTTCGCCGCGGGCCGGGCGGCGATGCCGCAGCCGCCGGGCGGGGTCGCCGCGGAATACGGCACGCCGTGGCAGGCCGAGGTCCTCACGCTCGACACGATCAGCCTCACCCAGGAGCACCACCCCTTCCAGCGGCGTCCGCAGTGCCCGCTGTGCGGGGAGCCAGACCTGCAGGCGCGCCGTCAGGAAACGCCCGTGCGGATCGAATCGCGTCCGCGGATGGCGAGCAGCGACGGCGGGTACCGCTCGCGTCCGCCGGAGCAGTTCGTCGCCCGGTACGAGCACCTGATCAGCCCGGTCACCGGCCCGATCAGCAACCTCGTGAAGGTGCCGCTGGAGGTCGAGGGCCTGCACACCTACACCGCGGGCCAGAACTTCGCGATCCCGATGGCCAACGCCAACGACCTGCGGGCGGGGCTGCGCAGCTGCAGCGCGGGCAAGGGAATGAGCGACGCGCAGGCCAAGGCGTCCGCGCTGGGCGAGGCCATCGAGCGCTACTCCGGCCTGTTCCACGGCGACGAAGCCCGCCGCACCGCGCGCTACGCCGATCTGGACCCGGCCGAGGTGATCCACCCCAACGCGGTGCACCTGTACAGCGAAGCGCAGTTCCGCGACCGGGCCGAGTGGAACGCGCGGCCGTCGCACTTCCACTGGGTCGCCGACGACCTCGACCCGAACGCCGAGGTCGAATGGTCGCCGGTGTGGTCGCTGACCGAACAGCGCACCAAGCTGTTCCCCACCTCCGGGCTCTACTTCGCTTACCACCACCCGAAAAACCGGTACCAGGCCGGAGCGAACTCCAACGGCTGCGCCGCGGGCACCAGCCTCGAGGACGCGGTGCTGCAGGGCTTCATGGAACTCGTCGAACGCGACACGGTCGCGATGTGGTGGTACCACCGGCTGCGCCGCCCGGCCATCGATCTGTCCACTTTCGACGTTCCGTACTTCGCCGAATGGCAGCAGCGCTACGACGATCTGGAGCGCGACACCTGGGTGCTGGACCTGACGAACGACCTCGGCATCCCTTCAGTGGCCGCGGTTTCGGTCCGCCGCGACAAGCCCGCGCAGGACATCCTGTTCGCCCTCGGCGCGCACTTCGACGTGGAGGTGGCGATCGGGCGGGCGCTGTCGGAGATGAACCAGTTCCTGCCCGCGGTGATCGGCATGAAAGCCGACGGTTCGGGGACCTACGCCTACAACGACCCCGACCAGCTGCACTGGTGGCGCACCGCGACCACCGAGAACCAGCCGTACGTGCTCCCGGCCGAAGGCCCGCGGCGCACCAAGGCCGACTTCGCCCGCTACGAAAGCACCGATGTCCGCGACGACGTGCTGCGCGCCGAGCGGATCGTCAGGGAGCACGGCATGGAAATGCTGGTGCTGGACCAGACCCGCGTCGACATCGGCCTGCCGGTGGTGCGGGTGTTGGTGCCGGGCATGCGGCACTTCTGGCCCCGGTTCGCGCCCGGCCGGCTGTTCGACGTGCCGCTGGAGCTGGGCTGGACCGACCGCAAGCCGTCCGAAGCCGACCTCAACCCGATTGCGATGTTCCTATGACCACGCTCGAACGCACCGCCGAAACCGTCGTCACCTTCCGCCGCGACATTTCCTTGCTGCACAAGGACGATCAGGTCCTGCTCGGGCTCGCCGACCGCGCGGGCTACCGGCTCAAGGGCGTCGGCGCGCCGATGCTCGAAGCGCTCGAGCAGGTCCGCGCCGGCCTGCACACCGAAGAGGAACTGGTCGCCGAGCATCCGAACTCGCCGGTCGCCTCCGTGCTGGCCAAGGTGGAACCGTTCCTCGCCACCGGTTTCCGGCTGCGCGGCGAGCGCGTGGCCGTGCTGGAACGCACCGGCGTGACGCCGTTGCGGCCCGAACTGCCCGAGATCGCCGGCGCGTGGTTGCGCCTCGGCAAGTTCAGCCTGCTGCGCCGTCGCGGCGGCGAGCTGGTGATCGAGTCGCCGATCGGGAAGTACCGCGCGGTGCTGCTCGACGCGACGCTCGCCGGAGCCGTGGCCGGGCTCGCCGTCGCGCGGCCAGTGTCCGAAGTGGACTCCGAATGGCATCCCGTGCTGGCCGCGCTGGCCGGGGCCGGCTTCCTCGACCTCGGAACCGACGGCGAGTTCCCGGCGGACCAGGACGACGTGCTGCGCCAGTGGGACGTGCACGACCTGTACTTCCACAGCCGCAGCCGGATCGGGCGCACCGACGAGGCGTTCGGCGGCCGGTTCCCTTACGTGGGGCAGATCGAGCCGCTGCCCGCGGTGAAGCCCGCTCCGGAAGGCCCGGCGATCGCCTTGTACCGCCCCGAATTCGCCGCCGTGCGCGCGGCCGATCCGGGCCTGCAGGAGACCATCGAGGCGCGCCAGTCCATCCGGACGTACGGCGAGCAGCCGATCACCGCGGAGCAGCTCGGCGAGTTCCTGTACCGCACCGCGCGGGTGCGCGGCACGTACGGTCCGCGGCCGGAGGCACGCATGCCGTACGAAGGTTCGAGCCGTCCGTACCCGTGCGGCGGCGCGGGTTACGAGCTCGAGCTGTACCTGACCGTGCGCCGGTGCGACGGGCTAGAGCCGGGCATCTACCACTACGACGCGGGCGAGCACGTGCTGCGGCTGGTCAACTCCGACGAGGCCGCGCGAGAGGAACTGCTGTCCGTCGCGACGCTGTCGACCGGCGGGCAGGCCGTGCCGGACGTGCTGGTGACTATGACGTCGCGCTTCCAGCGGCTCTCGTGGAAGTACCAGTCGATCGCCTACGCCGTGACGCTCAAGCACGCCGGCGCGCTGTACCAGACGATGTACCTGGTGGCGACCGCCATGGGCCTGGCCGGATGCGGGCTGGGCAGCGGGGACGCCGACGCGTCGGCCCGCGCGTTCAAGCTCGACTACCTGCGGGAGTCGTCGGTCGGCGAGTTCATTCTCGGCAGCGCCCCGGCCGAACTCCCGGCGCCGGTGAGCGGGGACGGCGCGCTCGACTGGCGCGCGGGCAACGACCCGGGCTGGCAGGCCGAGGCCCTGGCCGCGCGGCGGCGGTGACGACCGTGGCCGAACTGCTCGTCTCCCGGATCTGCGGGCTGCCCGCCGCGGTGCTCGACGGCCTGCGGGCCCCGGAGACCCTCGCCCTGCTGGAAGAAGCCGAGGCCGCCGCGGCACGCAAAAACGCGCTGCGCGAACCGGTTTGCGATCTGCTGCACGCCGTCATCGGCCGCGACGAACTGTCGCGCGCCCAGCGGCGCGCGCTGATCCGGCTGCGCCGAGGCGTGTTCAACGACCGCACCGACGAGGCCGGGCTCCGGCTCTCGCGCGAGGTGCTGGCACCGGCGGACGCGGAGCGGCTCGGCGAGTGGCATCAGGCGCTGGTGCGGGAACGCGAGCTGTTGGAAAAGGCGGCTCGCGCACTGACCGGCGAGCTGGCGGCGGCGCAGCACGCGGTGTCGGCCGCGTTGCGCCAGCCGGACGTGCTCGCCGGGCTGGCGCTGGCCAGCCCGGAGTTCGTCACGGCCTTCACCGACCGGCCGGAGCTGGGCAAACCGAGCGGCAGGCTGAGCCGCAGCGCGGTGTCGTATCTGGTGCGGACCACGCTGAAGCCCAGCCCGTTCGGCACGTTGACCACGGTCGGCGTCGGCGACTTCGCCGGGGCTGTCGAGCCCGGACCGGAGCGCAGGCTGGTGAGTTCCTCGCGCGTCGCCGCGCGGCTCGCCTACGCGGCACTCGCCAGCGACCCGGTCGTGCTGCCCAATGTGGACACCAGGTTGGCCGGTGACGAGTGGCTCGCCGCGTTGCCGATCCACCTCAAGCGCGGTGGCGTGTACTTCCGCGAGGACGAGGTCACGGCATTGCCCGGCCCGGTGCCGTTCGACGCTCGCCCCCGTCGCCTGCGAGAACTGGCCGCCTTGCTGGGATGCTCGACCGACGAGCTGCACCGGCTTGTGGACCAAGGCCTCCTGCTGCTGGTTCCGCCGTGGCAACTGACCGAACCGCGGCACTTCACGGCGTGGGGCGAGCCCGCACTGGCCGAAGCCGAAAAAGTCGTTGCTGGCAACGGAAACGGACGTGAGCGCGCCGACGCCGTACTGGCCCTGCGCTCGCGCCTGCGCGCGACGATGGCCGAGCACGATCCGGCCCGGGCGGGATGGCTGGACGGCCTCGGCCTGGTCCACGAAACCGTCGCGCACGGCCCGGAGCCGGAAACCGCCCCGCCCGCCTGGGTTCCCGGAGAACTGGACCGGCTCGAAGGCGTGCTGCGTTCGATGGTGCGCCCGCGGGCGGGCTACTTCGATCTGGTCCGGTTTTTCGTGCACCACTACCGCGACGGCAGCGCCGACCTCGCCGAGTTCGCGTTCCGCGCGGTGCGGGAGCTGGACCCGATGTGGTGGCTCTCGCGGTGCGCGGTGCCCGACCCGCAGCTGCGCGAGGTGTCCGGGGCGAGCGTCGGACGACCCGTGCACTCGGTGTTCTGGCAGGTCGCGGGCGACTCACTGGTGCTCAACCAGGTCCATCCCGGTTACCTCGGCGCGATCGCGCGCTGGGCCAGCGTGCCAGGTCTGTCCGACCAGGTCGAAACGGCGATGACCGCCTTGCACGAACGGCGTTTTCCCGACGCGGTGGTCTACCAGCTGACCGCGCACGCCGACTGGACGGACACGCAACGCCCCGCCGTACGCGCCACGCCGTGCCTCGCCTGGGGAGCCGAACGCGCCTACGGCGGCGTGCCGATCGACGGTTTCCGCGTACGCCACGACCCGGCCACCGGCACGCTCGAAGTCCTCGACCCGGCCGGACGCCCCGCGGCGTTGAGCTACCTCGGTGCGGTGCCCGCACACCTGCTGCGGGGCATACCCCGCGTGCTGCAACTGCTTTCGGACCCATGGCTGTCGCTCGGCTCCTGGACCCCGACGCCCGGCCCCGGCTTCCGCGACCGCATGACGGACGGACGGCTCGTACTACGGCGCGCCCGCTGGACGCTGCCCGCGTCGGCGCTCCCGCCGCTCGGAAACGGGCCCGACCTCGACTTCCTCCGCGCCGGCCGGATGTTCCGTGCCGAGCACGGGTTGCCCGAGCAGCTGTTCGTCCGCGGACTAGCCGCGGGCGGGACACCGTTGGGCAAACCGCAATGGCTCAGCTTCGACCGCCCGCTCGCGGCGTGGACGGCGCTGAAAGGCCTGGCCGGTGCGGAGGAACTCGAATTCACCGAAGCACTGCCCGCCGCGGGTGCGGCCCCCGGGCGCGTCACGGAATTCCTCACGGTGGTGACCCATGATTGACGCGGTGCTGCACCCAAAGTGGCGCTATTGGCGGGTTTACGTACCCGATCTCCAATCCGTTCCAACCCTCTTGCGCGAGGTCGTGCACCCCGTCGTCACCTCGCACCGCGAAGGGTTGCGACGGTGGTTTTTCCTGCAGTACATGGACATGTCGGGCCTGCAACTGCGCGTCCGGTTCAACCCGCGCCCCGAAGCCGCGGCAGACGTCGAAGCAGACCTCGACCGCCGCTTCGCCGAACACGGCGCGGAAGTCGTGAAACGCTGGTACGAACCGGAATTGGCAAAGTTCCGCGGCCCGGACGGCGTGGAATTCGCCGAACGCGTCGCCCACCTCGGCAGCGACACCGCACTGGACCTGCTGCCCGCCCGCACCCCAGCGCGCCGCATCGCCTTGGCCGCAGCCCACACAGCAGTCCTCGCCGCAGGATTGCCCGCCACGCAGCAAGTCAGTTTCCTGCACCAATACGCGTGGTACTGGTCAGGCCGCGGTGCCCGAACCGTCGCGTGGCGCCCCGCCGCCGCGACCGCACACCCCGACGATCCGGCCGCCGTACGCCAAGCGAACCGCCTAGCCGAAACCGTGGCACGAGAACTAGAAACCGATTCCGTCGGAGGCCCGCTACGCCGCTACAGCGCCCGCTTCTGGGCGGAGTACCAGGATTCGGCCCGCCGCGTTTCGCCCTACCGAGCCGCTTTCCAGCACGTACACCTCATGAACAACCGCCTAGGCGCAGTCCCCGGAGAGGAGGCCCAAATCGCCCGGTTGTTGTGGATAGGGCGAGTGCGTAGCATGAATTAGAAGGTAATTAGCCAACCGACTCGACAATCAGAAATCACCACACCAAGGAGACGATCATGGACTCAGGCTCCAGCGGCGCAGCAAGCGGCATCGGCGACCCGGACGACAACCACCCGAACCCAGTCGGAGACGCGGTAGTGGACGGCGTGCGCACAGTACTCGGCAAGCTCGGCCCAGCAGGCAAGAAGGCAGCCGAACATCTCCCGAAGAAAAAAGACAAGTAACCCCGCCAAACACGGAATCGTATTAGCGATTCCACGCCAGGAAATCCCGCCCGCAAGAAAAAATGAGAGACGACCGCTCGCCCCCGGTTCGACAGCCCGCCGACGCCAGCAGCGAGCTTTTCGTCTCCACCTACAAGTGGGGGCCTCCTCGTCCATCCCGGCGACCTGGCTTCAGCCCGATCAAGCCTGTCAAGGGGGCACCTCTGCACCACCGGCGAGCGAACCGCGAAACTGCCCCCTTGACAGGCTTGATAGCCCTCCGGGAGGTCGCCGGGATGGACGCGAGGCACCCACGAACGCAACCGATACGCCCGCCCGACCATCCTGGTGGCCTGCCCGTCCGGCGAGGACATCTCTTTTTGTCAGCGAGCCCGCTTCTTCCAGCGCGCCCGCCCACAACTCCCGGCAATAAACCGGCAACCGCCTGACCACACCGCAGACCCAAGACAAGGCCCCAGACAGCAAGAAACCCGCCGTCACCAGCGGGTTTCTTGCTTTACTGTCTCGACCAGACAGTGCGCCCGAAGGGATTCGAACCCCTGACCTTCTGATCCGTAGTCAGATGCTCTATCCAGCTGAGCTACGGGCGCATGTTCAGTTGTTAACCTAGCACCTGCCGAAACAGGCACCAGCGGAGGCTCCGGGATTTGAACCCGGGAGGGGGGTTACCCCCAACCGCATTAGCAGTGCGGCGCCATAGACCAGACTAGGCGAAGCCTCCTGGGTCCTAACGACCACTGCTCAGATAGGTTACACACCCCTCCAGCCCCTCCGGAAGGCACCCCCCTCAACGCTGCAGCAGCCGCCGCAACCAGGGAGAACGGCCGCCGAGGCCCTCGGCTTCGAAGGTCGCGATGCCGACCCTCGGGAGGGACCCGACGCCCGGGTAGACGAGGTACCGCGGGACCCACCGGGGCTGGAACTTGGCGTTGAACCGATAGAGGCTTTCGATCTGGATCCAGCGCGAGAAGAAGTGCAGGACCTTCGCCGAGAGCCGCGCGACCGGGCCCGCTCCGATGCGCTGGCCCTGTTCCATCAGGGCGCGGAACGCGGCGAAGTTCAGCGACACGTGGTCGATGCCGTTCTCGCGGGAGAACAGCAGCAGCTCCGAGATCATCAGCTCGTTCACGCCGTTGTCGGCGGTGCGGTCCCGCCGCATCACGTCCAGCGACAGGCCTCGGTCGCCCCACGGCACGAACTGCAGCACGCCTCGGACGCTGCCGCCCTGTTCCGCGGTGACGATCACCGAACCGGGGTCGCCCATGCGGCCCAGCGCCATCGAGAAGCCGCGTTCGGTCTCCGTGCCGCGCCAGGCGGCGGCCAGGTGCACCAGCTCGGACAACTCGCCGGGACGCAGGTCCTCCGCCCGCCGCACCAGGACCTTGTAGCCGGCCCGCTTCGTCCGCGACGAGGCCTGCCGCACGCCACGCATCACTCGGCCTTCCAGCGTGAACGTCTCGGTGTCGACGACCGCCTCGTCACCGATCTCCAGCACCTCCAGGCCGAACCTGGCCCACACCGTCGCGCCCAGCTCGGACGCGCCCATCGCGGCGGGCACCCAGGCGTTGCGCTGGCAGATGTCCAGGTACTCCTCGATCGCGCCGGGCCAGGCCTCGTGGTCGCCGAGCGGGTCGGCGGACGTCAGCGCGACGCCGGCGATCACGCGGAACGTCACGGCCGCCTTGCCGGTCTTGGAGAACACCGCGAACTTGTCGCGGCGCAGCGCGAAGTAGCCCAGCGAATCCCGGTCGCCGTGCTGCTTGAGCAACTCGTGCAGTCGCGCGAGTTCGTCGTCGGACAGCTCCGGTGCGGGTTCGGCCGAGCGCAGCAGGAAGTACGCCGCCACGAGCACGCCGGTGATGCTGAAGACCAGCCCGATCGACGCGGACAGGTCCTCGAACCACATCTCGTGGAACACCGCGGGCCCGCTGACGCCGGTGAGCGCGAGCGCGGACTGGGAGATCCGGTCGGCGAAGCTCAGCGGGTCGAGCATCCGGGCGGGCGCGACCGACAGCAGCGCGAAGTTGAGCACGAACCCGGCCAGCACCAGCTGCAGCAGCACCCGCAGCGCACGCCAGCGGCCGACCGTCGGGTCCGGGCGGGCGATGAAGTAGCGCCGCGTGCCGAGGAGCCCGGCGAGCAGCACCACCGACACCACGCCCGCGCCGAAAACGTGCCGCAACCCGAGGTGTGACAACGCCAACAGCGCGGCGAAGGCGACCGCCAGCTGCCAAGCGCGGCGCTTGCGGCGGCGGAGCCCGGCGGCGAGCATGATCAACAGCACACCGGTGACCAGCGCCACAGCGGCCGCCGCGGTGGTCGCCTCGCTCGGCAGCTCCAGCCATTTCGCCACGTGCCCGCGCACGTCGCGGCCCATCGGCACGACCGTGGACACGATCGCCAGCAGCCCGGCCAGCCTGGTCACCCACGTGATCGCGACGACCGACGTGACGCCGGCCGCCTGCCAAGTGTGCTGCGCGCGTGTCCCCGTCACCACGCGTGCAACACGCACGGCCCTGCCATGCTTCCCCCCGCTTGCGCGTTCAGTCCGCGGCGAGCTCCACGAACGGGGCCAGCGCGGCCGGGTTGGCCAGCGCGTCCCTGCTCACCGCCCTCTCCGGCGCGACTCCGGAGAGGATCCGCTTCACTGGTACTTCGCACTTCTTACCGTTCAACGTACGGGGAATCTCGGAAACGACGATGAACCGATCGGGTACGTGTCGTGGCGACAGCGCGGTGCGCAGCTCTTTCCGCAGGTCAGACTCGACTTCCTCGAGCGTCGCGCCCGGGGCGAGTACCAGAAAACACAGCAGCTGCCCGTCCTCGTTGCCCGCTGCCGACGTGTCGATGACCAGCGAGTCGGCGACCTGGGCGAACCCTTCCGCGACCCGGTAGAACTCGGCGGTGCCCATCCGGACGCCGCCGCGGTTGAGCGTCGAATCGCTGCGGCCGTAGACCACCGCCGAACCGCGGCGCGTGATCTTGACCCAGTCGCCATGCCTCCAGATACCCGGGTACGTCTCGAAGTACGCCTCGCGCAGCCGGGAACCGTCCGGGTCGTTCCAGAACGAGACCGGCATCGACGGCATCGGCTCGGTGATCACCAGCTCGCCGACCTCGTCGACCACCGGCTCGCCGTGCTCGTCGAACGCCGCCGCGGCCACGCCGAGCGCGCGGCAGGACAGTTCGCCGAGCCACACCGGCACGTCCGGCGCCGCCGCGACGATCGCCGCGCACAGGTCGGTGCCGCCGGAGACCGAGCAGATCTGCACGTCGCGGCCGATCGCGTCGGCGATCCAGCGGAAGCCCTCGGAAGACAGCGGCGAACCGGTCGAGCCGACCACGCGCAGCGCGCTGAGGTCAAAGCGTTCGGCCGGGGCGAGGCCCGCCTTGAGGCAGCTCTGGATGAACGGCGCGGACGTGCCGAAGTACGTGACGCGGTGTTGTTCGGCCAGATGCCACAGCGTGTTCAGGTCCGGATGGCCCGGGCTGCCGTCGTACAGCACGATCGTGGCGCCGACAAGGAGCCCGGAGGCGATGAAGTTCCACATCATCCAGCCGGTGGTGGTGAACCAGAACAACCGGTCGCCCGGCCCGAGTCCGCTCTGCAGGCCCAGCGCCTTGAAGTGTTCGACGACGATGCCGCCGTGGCCCTGCACGATTCCCTTCGGGAGCCCGGTCGTGCCCGAGGAATACAGAATCCACAATGGATGCGCGAAATCCACCGGCTCGTAGGCCAGCTCGCCGCCCGCGTGTTCGGCGAGCACCGCGTTCCAGTCGAGGACCCCGTCGAGGGTTCCTTCTCCCAGGTATTTCACCAAAACCGTGGTTTCCAGCGACGGAATCTCGTCGCGCAGCCGCTGCACGTTGTCGCGGATGTCGAATTTCCGGCCGCTGTAAGCGTATCCGTTCACCGCGATGAGCACCTTCGGCTCGATCTGGGCGAACCGGTCGGCGATCGCGCGGATCCCGAAGTCCGGGGAACACGACGCCCAGATCGCACCGAGGCTGGCGGTGGCGAGGAAAGCGATGAGCGTCTGCGGGCAGTTCGGCGCGAGCGCGACGACGCGATCTCCTTTGCCGACGCCGAAAGCCCGCAACGCGGCCCGCGCGGCCGCGACGTGCGCGCGGAGGTCGCCATAGGTGAATTGCTCGGCGAGCCCGTCCTCGCGGTGGAAAATCACCGCGAGTTCGTCGTCGGCCTTCGTCGCGCCGCCGGTGCCCGGAGACAGGGAATGCTCGGCGTAGTTGAGCGTGCCGCCGTCGAACCATTTCGCGTCCGGCATCGCGCCGGACAGGATTTCGCGCGGCTGCTCGTGCCAGCGCACGCCGAAGAACTCCGCGACCGCGGTCCAGAACTCCGGGACGTGCTCGACCGAGTAGTGCCACAGGTCGTCGTAATCGGCCAGGTCGACGCCGCGCTGCTCGCGCAGCCAGCGGCGGAAGGCTTCGATCCTCGTGTCGGCGACCTGGTTCGGGTCGGGTCGCCAAAGCACCTCGGGAACAGCGGCGTTCTCGGTCACCCGCCGATGCTAACCCCGAGGTGCTCGCGAAGCCCCTTCCGGCCCGCAACCCTCCACAAAGGACACAGCGGCCCGGTGCGAGCGCTCAGCGGAGGTGGGCGTCGAACCAGTCGAGGGTGCGTTGCCAAGCGTCTTCGGCCGCGCTGGGGTCGGCGTCGAAGCGGTGGTTCGCGCCCGGATAGCGCACGACGTTCGTCGCGACTTTCGCCGTCGCCGCGGCCTCGCGCAGCTGCTCCACCTGGGCCTCGCCCGCCTCGTCGCCGGCGTCGCCGTACATGCCGAGCCACGGGCTGGTCACGCGGCCGGCGATTTCCAGCAGCTTCGGCAGCTCCGCCACCGCCTGTCCGCCGACGCTCACCGCCGCGCCGAACTTGCGGTGCGAGGCGACTACCAGCGCCGCCGTGCCGCCGAGGTCGAAGCCGACGACGCCGCGCAGGTCGGCGTCGACGCCCCGGTCGGTGAGCCAGTCGAGCGTGCGGTCGGTGGCGTCGAGCAGGTCGCGCTGAGTGAGCTGTTCGCCGGACTCGATGTGCGGGGTGACGGTGAGCCAGCCCTCGCCGGCCAGGCTCTTGACCAGCAGCAGAACGCCGTCGGTCACTCCCTCGCCCTCGTGCAGGACCACGAGGCCGCCGCGGAGCGCGCCGTCGGGCTCGGCGAAGGTGAGGCGGAGGACGCTGCCGTCGGTACGCTGGTAATCCACGGTGGTCGTCGACGTCATCGCCTCATGCAATCACCTCTGGGTGAACATTGGGAACCTTTCCGGATCCGCCGGGGCGAGATACGGTGACCCCGTCGTCCCGTGAAACCCGAGGAGTTCCGACGATGCCGTCCCTCGCCCCCCGCCCTGACCTCGATTCGTTGCCGAAGTACGTCCCTGGCCGAACGATCGAAGGGGCTGTCAAGCTCGCGAGCAATGAGGTGCCCGGCGGTCCGCTGCCGAGCGTCCAGGCGGCGATCACGGCTGCGGTAACCGGAGTGAACCGGTACCCGGACAACGGATCCCAGGCCCTGCGCGAGCGGCTTTCGCGGCGGCTGGACGTGCCCGCCGAACGGCTCGCGATCGGCTGCGGGTCGGTTTCGCTGTGCCAGCAGATGATCCAGGCGCTGTGCGGTCCCGGCGACGAGGTGCTGTTCGGCTGGCGGTCGTTCGAGGCCTACCCGATCGTGGTCCAGGTGGCGCTCGCGACGGGCGTGAAAGTCCCCCTCACGCCGGAGCACGGGCTGGACCTCGACGCGATGCTGGCGCGGATCACCGACCGCACCAAGCTGGTCTTCGTCTGCAACCCGAACAACCCGACCGGCACGGTGCTGCACCGGGACGAGATCGAGCGGTTCCTGGAAGCGGTGCCGCCGCACGTGCTCGTGGTGCTGGACGAGGCGTACAAGGAATTCGTCACCGACCCCGAGGTGCCGGACGGCGTCGACTTCACGCGGACCCACAGCAATGTGGCAGTGCTGCGCACGTTCTCGAAGGCGTACGGGCTGGCCGGGTTGCGCGTCGGCTACGCGGTGGCCCCGGAGCCGATCGCGCAGGCGCTGCAGCAGGTGTACGTGGCGTTCTCGGTGAACAGCATCGCGCAGGTCGCCGCGATCGCGTCGCTTGACGCGGAGGACGAACTGCTCGCCCGGTGCCAGGAAATCATCTCCGAACGCACCCGCGTGCGGGACGCGTTGCTGGAGATGGGCTACGAAATCCCGCCGACCCAGGCGAACTTCGTGTGGTTCCCGCTCGGCGAGCGCACGGCGGCCTTCGCCGAGCACATGCTGGACCGGAAGCTGATCGTGCGCCCGTTCGCTGGCGAGGGCGCGCGCGTGACGATCGGGACGCCGGAGGAGAACGACCTGATGCTGGCCGCGGCCAAGGAATTCCAGGCTATTTGAGGACCAGCTGCACGACCGCGGCGAGCCCGATCACGACGATCACGCCGCGCAACACGGTGGGCGGCAGCTTGCGGCCGATCTTGGCCCCGAGCTGCCCGCCGATCGTGGACCCGAGCGCGAGCAGGCCGATCACCGGCCAGCTCACCGGAGCCACGAACGCGTAAATCGCGCCGGCGACGATGTTCACGACCGCGGACAGCACGTTTTTGACGCCGTTGAGCCGCTGCAACGGTTCGGACAGCAGCATGCCCATGACGGCCATCATCATCACGCCCTGCGCGGCGGTGAAGTAGCCGCCGTAGATCCCGATGACGAAGAGCAGCCCGAACAGCAACGGCCCGGCGTGATGCTCGCGCCCGTTGGCCTCGCGGCGCTTCTGCACCCACTTCGACACCTTCGGCTGAACGATCACGAGCACGACGGCGAGCCCGACGAGCACCGGCACGACCTTCTCGAAGGCGTCCTTGGGCAGCGTCAGGAGCAGCACGGTGCCGCCGATAGCCCCGAAGAACGAGGCGACCGCGAACCGCACCACCTGCGGCCAGTACCCGACCAGCTCGTGCCGGTAGCCGTACGCCCCGCTGACGGTCCCCGGCGCGAGCCCGACCGCGTTCGACGTCGTAGCCGTCACCGGCGGATACCCCAGCGCGACCAGCACCGGAAAGGTCACGAGCGTCCCGGACCCGACCACCGTGTTGATCGTCCCGGCCCACATCCCAGCGATGAAGATGACGACGGCATGCCACCAGGTCATAAAGCACTCACCCGCTGACCCTAAGCAGCACCCCCGACCCCCGGCGACGCGATGTGTCCGGTCAGACACTTCCCGGCGTCGGTCTGGGCACGGCGGGGCTTGGGGAGGGGCGGGGTTTCGGCTCGTCGGAGGGCTTGTCGTGGCCGCGCAGCCGACGGGGCCCGCCAGCCGACACTCCCACCAGCGCACGCCCGGCCCGCCGACCCGCTCGCCTGCGCACGCCGCTTCGGCTCTTGGGCCGTGCTTCGACCGCGCCGCCAGCCGCGCACCGCTTGACCGTTGGCCCGCACTTCTGCCGCGCGCTCCGCTTCGGCCACGGCGCCCGCACGCCGACCACACCGCCAGTCCGCACACCTCACCGCCAACACACCGCTTCGGCTGCGGCATCCACGCTTCGCCCGCACTGCCAGCCACCGTCGCCTGGCTGCCAGGCACACTCGCCTGACTGCCAGCCCGCACTCCGCCTAGCCGCCAGTCCGTAAATGCGTCAGGCCGTTTGCCCGCGGTTCGCCACCGCCTCAGCCGCTAACCGGCTCTTCGATCCGCTCCAACAGCAGTCACCTCCGCTCTTCGCTCTCCGCTTCACCGCCCGTCCGCACTCCAGACTGGCCACTGGCCCGCTTTGCTCCGCGCCTCAGCAACGGAACTGCGCAGCGACCTGCCCACGCCACACCTCCGCAGCCACCAACCCGCGCTCCTCCCGCGGCCACCGCCTCCGCATCAGGCCTCAACGCACGTCCGCCACAAACGCACCTCCGCAGCCACCAACCCGCACTCCGCCCGCGGCCGCCTCGGCATCAGCCGCCAACGCACCTCCACGGCCTAGCTCCGCCCCAACCGCACCCACCTCCCCACTCAGCCACTCCCTCGCCCAATCCCGCCAACCCCTCACCGCTCAAAGACGCAAAACTCATTCCCCTCCGGATCCGCCATCACGTGCCACTCCCGCTCCTCGCCCCGCTCCGCCACCATCCGAGCCCCGGCCGCGGCCAGCTCGCCCGGGTCTCCCCACACGTCCAGGTGCATCCGGTTCTTCACCGTCTTGCGCTCCGGCACCGGGTTCAGCCAGATCAACGGACCCTCGCCAGCCGGGTCGACGATCGCCACCGGCCACTCCGGCGGCGGCGGGCTTCCTCCCGGCGGACTCCGGCGGACATACCCGAGCACCCGGCACCACCAGTCGGCCTGGGCCTGGTGGTCGAGTGCGTCCAATGCCAGATCCTTGAACTTCGCGGTCATGACTCCCTCCCTTTCCCACCGACGATCGTGACACCCGCGACCGACAATTTCGCGCGCCCGCGGACGGCAGCTGCCAGGATGGGCGGCGTGGCCCACGAATCCGAGCAGGTCTGGAGCGCCACGGTCGACCATCTGCGCACGATGATCGACTCGGGCGAACTCCCGCCGGGCTCGCGCCTGCCCGCGGAACGCGCGCTGTGCGAGCAGCTCGGCATCAGCCGCGGGTCGTTGCGGCAGGCGTTGCGCGTCCTGGATTCGATCGGTTACGTCCAGATCCGCGCCGGGTCGGGCACCTACGTCCGCGAGCAGGGCACCGCTGAAAGCCCGCTGAGCAGCTGGTTTTCCGAGCACGAGCAGCTGGTGGAAAAACTCTTCGACCTCCGCGCGACCGTCGAGCCGACCCTCGCCGAGCGGCTCGCGGAGCAGCACACGCCGCGCGTCGTGCAGCGGCTCGCGGACAACGTCGCGGAGATGGAAGAGGCCGCGGCGGCCGGAGACATGCTGCGGGTCATCGCGACCGACGCCGAGTTCCATCGGGTGATCGCCGGCAACGCGGGCAACGACGACGTCGCGGACCTGCTCCGTTCAGTGCTCGCCCTGGTCGGCGAGGAACGCCGCGCCGCGCTGCGGTTGCCTGGCCAGATCCGGAAGGCCGTGGCCGAGCATCGCGCGATCCTCGACGCCATCAGCCGTTCGGACGCGGCGGCCGCCCGCGAGATCACGCTCAAACATTTGCTGGACGCGAAAACCTACGCCCACGACTACGCGTCTTCCTGAATCAGCACACGCAGAACTCGTTCCCCTCCGGATCCTGCAGCACCGCGAAACACCCGCTCTCGTCCTCGATCGTGTGCACCTGCCGCGCACCGCGCGCGACCAACCGCGCTGTCTCGGCCTCGATCGCGGCTCGCTCCGCCGCACCGATCCGCACGTCCAGGTGCAGCCGGTTCTTGCCGCGTTTTGGCTCAGGCACGCGATGGAACAGCAACCGAGGCCCGAGCCCGTCCGGGTCGGCCGCCGCGCACCACGCCTCCGCGCCGTCCCCGACCGAGCGCGAGAACTCGGCCCAGCTCGACGCACCGGAGGGCGGATCCTCGACCGCGTACCCCAGCGCCTCGGCCCAGAAGTCCGCGAGCCGCTCCGGTTCCGCACAGTCGATCGCGATCTGCAAGCGCTTCGCCATGCCTGCGGATGATGCCCTCCCCGGCAATCAGCGCTACAGTCTTCACAAGTTTGTGAAAAGTTTGACACCAAGGGGGCCAGGCCGTGGAGAAAGTGCACTTCACCGAGGAAAAGGCGACCAACCTGGGCACGCTGTACGGCCGCGCGCTCGACGCTCGCCGGAAAAACCCGATTCTCGGCGACACCGCGGCCGACGAAGCGGTCAAGAAGATCGACTATGACTTCCGCAAGCTCGGCGTCAACGAAAACTCCGCGGTCTCCGTCGCGATCCGGGCGCGCGCCATCGACGAGCGGGCCGCCAAATGGCTCGCCGAACACCCCGAAGCGATCGTCGTGCACCTCGGCTGCGGAATGGACACCCGCGTCTACCGGCTCGACCCGCCGCCCTCGGTCACGTGGTTCGACGTGGACTATCCCGAGGTCGTCGACGTGCGCGGCCGGATCTACCCGGAACGGCCCGGGTACACCATGATCGGCTCGTCCGTCACCGATTTCGACTGGCTCGACCAGGTTCCCGGCGACCGCGAGGCGCTGATCGTGGCCGAGGGGCTCACGATGTACCTCACCGCGGAGTCCGGCACCGAACTGGTCCGCAGGCTCGTCGGCAAGTTCCCGTCCGGCCGGATCGTGGTCGATTTCTTCAGCTCGCTCGGCGTCAAGGCACAGATGATCAACCCGGTCGTCCGCCGCGCGGGCGCGACTTTGCATTGGGGCATCGACGATCCGCACGAACTGGAGCGCTACGGCCTCCGCCTGGTGTCCAGTGTGGACGCGACCGACTGGGCAGACGACGAGGCCGTCGCGAAGATCCCCGCCGCGTCCCGGCTGGCCTTGCGCGCGTCGGCGCTGTTCCCGGTGATCCGGAAGATGGGCCGGATCGGCGAGTGGGATTTCTGAATCCCTAACCGACCCGGCGCACGACCGCGTCGGCGACCTCGGCCACCGGCACCGTGGTCACCACCTCGAACGTCGCCGACGAGCGCAGCAACGGCTCCACCTCGTCCAGGTACCGCAACGTCTCGGCAAGTTCGTCCGGGTGCTTCCCGTACGGATTGCCGCTCCGCGTCGCCAGTCGCTCGATCAGCACCTCGCGCGGCGTGCTGAGCAACACGATGTCCGTGAAGCGCGGATAGAACAGCACCTGGTTCGAGACCGTGCCGGACACGAACAACGGCTCCGGCGTCGCCAACAACGCGGCGATCCGGTCTTCGTCCCAGAGTCCGTCGCGGGTGTAACCGCCGTAATCGGTGTCGACCGTGCGGTACCCGCGCCGGGAAAGTTCTGCGAGCAGGCTGCTTTTGCCCACGCCGGACATCCCGGTCACCAGCACCCGCACGGCGGTTACCGGGTTTCCAGCACCCGCGCCACGAACCGGCTGATCTTTTCGTTCATCCGCTCCACGGCTTCCTCCTCCGTGAGCGTCTCCTTCGGCTGCGGCACCGCGGGCTTGCGCTCGCCGCGCAAGTACGCGCTGCACGCCAGGTCGGAGCACAAATACGTGCCCACCGTGTTGCCGTCGCGACCGGCTTTTCCGGCCAGCCGCGCGGTGAACAACGCGATGTCGGCGAGCGGATGCGTCGTGGTGCAGAACGCGCAGATGTTGCTGCGCAGCCGAGACTTCGGCGACGGCGCGGCGCGCAGCGACAGGCCGATCACCTCGTCGCCGTGCGGGACCACGAGATATGCCCGGCCGGGTGCCTTCGCGTCGCGCCAGCCGAGGAAGTCGCGCTTCTCCCACGGGATGTCCGCGGGCAGTGTGACGGATTTGGCTTCCCCGCGGGAACAGTTGACGAACGAGGCGCGGATCTCGGCGGGGTCGAGCGGTTGCATAGGACCACGCTAACCATCGCCGCGCCCCGACAGCGACAGCTTTTTCGCTCCCGGACCCGCCACCCCATACGATCTGCTGGTGCGCACGATGATCGCGGGGAGGTTCCGGCTGGTTCTGCGCACCAGTCTGGGCTTCGCCGCGCTCGGCGTCGGCTCGAGTGTCGCCGGGGCGGGCGTCGTCGCGTTGCTGCTGCTCTTGCAGGGGTTGCCGGCGGACGTCGACGACCGAGGCTGGGTGCTCGGCGTCACCGCGGCGGGGGTGGTCGCGCTCGCCCTGATCGTCGGCACGCTCTGGACCGCTTATCTGCAGCGCCGCACCGTGGTGTGGTTCACGATCGGCCGCCCGCCGACCGCGGACGAAGCGAAGCGCGCGCTGCGGCTGCCCTTCGACATGGCAGTGGTGAGCGGCACCCTCTGGCTGATCGGCGCGCTCGCGCTGGGCATCCTGGCCGGGCTCCTCGGCTCGATCGGCGACGCGGCGGGCATCGCGCTCACCATCGGGCTCGGCGGCCTGACCACGGTCGGCCTCACGTATCTGGCCGCGGAATGGGTCGCGCGGCCGGTGATGACGATGGCGCTCGACGTCCTCCCGCCGCGCGGCGCGCTGCCAGTCACCGTGCTGACCCGGCTGGTCGTCACCTGGGTGCTGGCCAGCGGCGTACCGCTGATCGGCGTGCTGCTGGTGACCACGCCGCCCGATCTCGGCCGCCACGGCAACCCGACGGCAAGCCTGATCGTGCTGTCCGTGACCGGCCTGACCACCGGCGCGATCGGCACCGCTCTCCTGTCCCGCGCGGTCGCCGCGCCGCTGCACCGGCTGCGGATCGCGCTGGACGCGATCGCGCGCGGACGCAAGGACGTGCACGTCGACGTGGACGATTCCAGCGAGATCGGGATGCTGCAGACGTCGGTCAACGACCTCGCCGCCGGCCTGCGCGAACAGGACCGGATGCGCGACCTCTTCGGCCGCCACGTCGGCACCGACGTCGCCCGGCACGCGCTCGAATACGGCGCTTCGCTCTCCGGTGATGTCCGCGAGGTCACCGCGCTGTTCGTGGACGTCGTGGACTCGACGGCGCTCGCGTCGCGCACTCCGCCGCAGGAACTGGTCGAGAAGCTGAACCGGTTTTTCGCGAGCGTGGTGTCCGCGGTGGACGCTCGGGGCGGCCTGGTCAACAAGTTCCAGGGTGACGCCGCGCTGTGCGTGTTCGGCGCGCCGACCCGGCTGTCCGACAGCCCGACGATGGCGCTCGCCGCGGCCCGCGCGATTCGCGACGCGGTGCTCTCGGAAGGCGAGCTGGACCTGGGGATCGGCGTGGCGACCGGACAGGTCTTCGCCGGGCAACTCGGTGCGTCGAGCCGCCTGGAGTACACGGTGATCGGCGACGCGGTGAACGAGGCCGCGCGGCTCACCGAACACGCGAAAGCCGTGCCGTCGCGGGTGCTCGCCAGCGAAACGACGGTGAAATCTGCGCTGGGCGGCGAACGGGAACATTGGCGGCTGCACGGCGAACTCCACCTCCGCGGCCGCCACCGCGAGACCCGGACCTGGACGACCTAGCGCCTCACGGCAGCTCGGGCCAGGTCAGCACCGTCGAACCCCAGGTCAGCCCGGCCCCGAACGCCGTCAGCAGCACGCGGTGCCCGGGCGTCAGCGTCCCGTCGGCGACCGCGTCCGCGAGCGCGAGCGGGATCGACGCCGCGCTGGTGTTGCCGACCCGGTCGATGTTCGACACCACCGCGTCCGCGGGCATGCCGAGCTGCTTCGCGGTCGCCTGCAGGATGCGGATGTTCGCCTGGTGCCCGACGAACCGGTCGACGTCGCCGACCATCCAGCCCGCCTGCTCCAGCACCGCGCGCGAGGATTCCGCCATCCGCGCGCACGCCTGCCGGAACACGGCCGTGCCCTGCATGACCAGGAACCGGTCCTTCGGGTTCTCCGGCACCCGCTGCGCCGCGCCGCCCGCCTCGACCCACAGCAGCTTCGCCAGTTCGCCCTCGCTGTGCAGGTCGAACGGGCCGAGCGCGCCGCGTTCGCCGGGCTCGCCCGCGCGCAGCAGGACCGCGCCGCCGCCGTCGCCGAAGATCGGCACCGTCGTGCGGTCGTCCGGGTCGACCAGCGAGGTGAAGACGTCCGCGCCGATCACCAGCACGCGCTCGGCCATCCCGCCGGCGATGAACCCGGCGGCGGTCGCGAGCGCGTAGATGAAGCCGCTGCACACCGCGTTGACGTCGAGCGCGGGCACGGTGCCGAGGCCGAGCCGGGCCGCCACCTGCGGCGCGGTGGCCGGGCACAGCTGGTCGGCGGTGGAGCTGGCGAGCACGACCGCGTCCGCGTGCCCGTCCGGGCCGAGCGCCGCTCGCCCCGCTTCCTCGGCGAGGTCCACTGTGGACTGGCCGGGCGCGACCCGGCGGCGCTCCCGGATCCCGGTGCGGGTGCGGATCCACTCGTCGCTCGTGTCCAGGCGGGCCGCGATCTCGTGGTTCGTCACCACGTGCTCGGGCAGCGCACCGCCGATTCCGGCGATGACGGCAGCGCGATGGCACGACCGGACAGCACTCATGACGGGACCTCCCAGACCGGCTTGTTGGCGGACGTCGCCGGTTGCCTCCCTTGTATGGCCTACCCCTGGGTAGACCGGTCAGTTGTGTTCCACGTCACTAAGAGACCTCTTCCACATTCGCTCAATAGGAGGTATTGCGCTCGCCGGTTCGGCCGCGTGGTAAACCCGAGGCTTTTTGTCGGTCCGCCCGGTTAGCCTGAAGCGTGCGCACTCCCGACCTGGACCAGCTCGACCTCGCCATCCTCTCCTGCCTGCAGACCGACGCCCGCACGATCGCCGAGGTCATCGGGTCCAAAGTGGGCCTGTCCGCCGCGGCCGTGCAGCGGCGGATCAAACGGCTGCGCGAAGCCGGAGTGATCGAGAAGGAGGTCGCGGTGCTGTCGCCCGCCGCGCTCGGGCTGGACATGACGTTCGTCGTCATGGTCGAGATGGAGCGCGAGAGCCTGGCGGTGCTCGACGGTTTCCGCGCCCAGGTCCTCGCCGACGACTGCGTGCAGCAGTGCTACTACGTCACCGGCACCGCGGACTTCGTCCTCGTGGTCACCTGCCCGGACATGGCGGCGTTCGAGAATTTCGCGCGGCGGATGTTCTTCGACAACCCCAACGTCCGGCATTTCACCACGAGCGTGGCGATGGACCGGGTGAAAGTGGGCCTCACGCTGCCGCTTTCCTGACCGGCGCGGAAACGCAAGGGTTCTGTGTCCGGTGTTACGCGTTCGCGGCCCGATGCAACCGATCGCGTGAACGTCGGCCGAACGCCGTCATGTGCTCCCGAGCCGATCATCTCCCTGCCGACCAGTTCGCGAGGCGCGAACGACCGGAGGACTCCAGGAGCAGCCGTGCACACCACCGACGCCGTACACCAGACCCAGTTCGTACTGCTGAACGAGAGCACTACGCCGGTGCTGTCCCGTCTCTCCTTCCACGTGTCGGAGCCGTACGCGGTCACCGTGGCGTTCCGGACCGAACGCGGCCGGTGGATCGAGTGGACGTTCGCCCGCGAATTGCTCGTGGCCGGGCTGGACGAGCCCACCGGCATCGGCGACGTGCGGATCCGCCCCGACCTGTCCGAGGACGAGGCCCTGCTGACGCTGGAAATCGAATCGCCCGACGGCTACGCGTCGTTCGAGCTGGAGCGCGCCGACCTCGAGGCGTTCCTCGAATCTTCCTACGAGCTGGTGCCGTTCGGCGCCGAGAGCGAGTACTTCGACATCGACGGGCTGATCGAGGAGATCAGCAACGTGTGAGACAAGACCTGCCGATCCCGCGGCAATGCGGACAAGGGCGGTTCGAGTGCGCTGGAGGCACTCGAGCCGCCTTTGTCGCATGTGGACTCCGGGACAAGCGCACAGTGCCGGCCCTCGGCACCATCCCGCCCAGGTTCCTGGATCGACGGGATGGCCGCCGATCCGTCCTGACGCGGCAAGGAGTGCCTGCGCCGAGCAACGCAGGCACTCCGAAACTGCTCAGCCGCGGACGAGCGTCGTGCCCGTCGCCGACAGCGCGACGTTCACCGGGTAGTAGTAGCTGTTGACGGTGTCGCCGCCGGAAACCATGCCCTGTGCCTGGTTCCCGCTGATGAACGAACCGCCGGAGTCGCCGTGGTCGGACCGGGCGTTGGTGAGCACCATGCCGGTCACGGTGCCCTCCTGGTAACGCACCGTCTGGTTCTTGGCGCGGATCGTGCCGCAGGTCCAGCCGGTGGTGGAACCGGACTTGCACACCGAAGCGCCGACGGCGGCCTCGGTGGAACCGGCGACGCGCGTGCCGTTGTTGATCTGGCCGACCGGGGTCCAGTTGCTGTTGACCCGCGCGGCCGCGTAGTCCGCGCCGGGAAAGCGATAGGTGGAGAACTGGCCCATCGCGACCCGGTTGTAGCCGGACAGCGCGCCGCCGCCGGTGAGTGCGGCGCAGTGGCCCGCGGTCAGGAAGCCGCCGTTCACCGAGAATCCGACAGAGCAGCGCGACGAGCTGCCGATGTAATAGGCATCCCCGCCGAGCACGTTGTAGTGCGCCTTCGGCACGGCCGAGGTCTCCGTCACGGTCACCGCGGAACCGTCCACACCGGACTCCCGGACGAACTGCTCCGCCGCGCCGCGCTGTCCCTTGAGGACAGTCAGGCTGATCCGGTTGGCCGCGGTGTCGATGCCCCATCCGGTGACCGACTTCGGCGCGGCCTTCTCGTGGGCGTTGAGCGTCTGCACGGTCGAGTCGAGCTGCCGGGCGCTGAACCGGACGACCTGCGCCTCGGCGCCGGCCGCGCGCACCTGGTCGACGAGCGCCGCGTCGGTCACCGAGACGACGGCCTTGCCGGTGGCCGCGTTGAAGCTCGTGCCGCTGAAGCGTTCGCCGAGAGAATTCTCCAGTGCCGCGCCGACCTTGTTCGCCGCCTCCTCGTTCGCGAGCCGGGCGAGTGCCTGGCTGTGGGTCAGGCCGAGGTCGCGCTGCATCGCCGGGACCATGTCGGGGTTGAGCGGCGCGGCGGTCGCGGCCGGGACGCCGGCGAAGATCGCCGTCACCGCCGCGGCTGCGGTTGCGGCGCCGAGGAATCTGATGGCTTTCATGCTTCTCCCTCGCGTTCGGTTCCCCCCGGCCTCGAAGGGTGCGGCGGTGGTTCAATCCACTGCAATAAGGGGGCGCGAGAATAGGTAGCGGAGCAATCCTTAAGTAGGGACTTGCGCGACTACCGAGCGTTCGCCGCCGAAGGGGGCGTCCGTGGGTTGTTCCGCTGAACCGGCGAACTCCACGAGGTTTCGCACTCTTTGTGACCGCAAGCCGGGTTTTCTTCTGCCATTTGGTGACCGTACGGAGGCAGACGTGTGAGGAGCGTGCGCACGCTCCCGTCGAGAGTCGGTTTACCGCGCCCCGCGCACTGCTTAAGCTCCGGGCGAAACGGACAAGATGCTCGCTGGGGAGGTCGTGATGTGGCCGGCCGTTCCGACGTTGGTCTCAGTGCGTCCGCGTCCGGCGGCTTTCGCCGGACGGGACCGCGAACTCGCCGCCGTCACCGAAGTTCTCGGACACCGGCCCGCCGCGGTGCTGGTGGAGAGCGCGCCCGGAATGGGCAAAACCCGGCTGCTCGCCGAACTCGCCGTCCGTCCGGAGTTCTCCCGGATCCGCGTGCTGCGCGGCGCGTGCCCGCAGCTGGCCGAGCCCTTTCCGTACGGACCGATCCTGGAAGCGTTGCGCTCCGCCGGGAATCGGCTCGGGCCGCTGAGCCCGGTTGCCGGTGCGCTGCAACCGCTTCTGCCGGAACTGGCCGACGTGCTGCCGCCCGCGCCGGAACCGCTGCCGGACGCCGGGGCGCAACGGCATCGCGTGTTCCGCGCGTTCCGGGAGCTGCTGATCGCCTGCGGTCCGACCGTCCTGCTCCTCGACGACCTGCACCGCGCCGACCCGGGAACCGGTGACCTGCTGCGGTTTCTCGCCGTCGATTGGCCGCCTGACCTGGGCGTCGTCGCCACCTGTCGCACCGGGAACTCCCGCGTTCGCACGGCTCCGGAGGTGCACAGCGCGCAGGTGACGCTCGGTCCGCTGGACCCCGCGGCGGTCACCGCGATGGCTTGCGATCTTCTGGGCGTGCCCCGGATCAGCGCCGAGCTCACCGCCAAGCTGCACGAGTACACGGCCGGAATTCCCTTTGTCGCCGAGGAAACTCTCCGTGCGTTGCGTGGGGTCGAACTGACCGAGTCGGCGCTGGACCGGCTGGAAGTTCCGGCCGCACTTCAGGAATCGGTGTCCAGGCAGCTGTCCGCGCTGCCGAAGGCCGCGATTCAGCTCACCAAAGCCGCCGCCGTGCTTGACCTGCCCGCCGAGTTGTCGGTGCTGAATGAGCTGGCCGGGTTGGCCGAGGACGAGATCGTGTGGTCGGACGGCCTGGTGGAAGAGGTCGACGACAATCGCTACGGCTTTCGGCATCCGTTCGCGCGCAAAGCCGTGTACGATGGGCTCAGCGCGTCCGAGCGGAAATTGTTGCACACCAAGGCAATGCACCTTCCTGGTCAGCCGTTGTCGTTGCTCGCCGCGCATGCGCACGCCGCCGGGCGCGTCGAGGAATGGCGTTATTACGCGGAAGAAGCGGCGGACGAAGCGATCGCGCACGGCGATACCGCACGCGCGATCGACCTGCTGCAGGCGATCGTCGCGAAGGCCGACGAGGACGCGGTCGGTCGGTTGGCGAAGAAGCTCAGCGACGTCTCGCTGCGCGTCTTCCGCCCGGATGTCCACCTGACGCTGGAGAAGGTGCTCGAAGACCGGCCGCTGCCGCCGGCCGTGCACGGGACCATCCGGCTCGCGCTGGGCATGCTGCTGGTCCGCGTCGCCGGACGGCTGGAGCAGGGGCGCGCGGCGGTGGAACGCGCCGTCGCCGAACTGTCGGACCGGCCGGAACTGGCCGCGCGCGGGATCAACCTGCTCGCGCTGCCGTTCGACGGGCTCACCCCGCTGTCGTGGCACGAGCAGTGGATGCGCCGGGCCCGGGAAGTCCACGCCGGACTGACCGACCCAGAACTGCGGCTCGCGCTCACCGGCGACCGGATCGCGACCGCCGCGCACATCGGCGACGGTTCGGCGTGGGCGGAGTTCCAGGCGATGCCGGACACCGCGCCGAGCGTCGCGGAACGCGTGCAGCTGGCCCGGCTGTGGTGCAACCTCGCCGACGCGCAGTCGTGGTCCGGCCACCTCGACCGGACCGAAAAGCTGGTCGCCGAGGGTTTGCGCCGGGCTTCCGAAGCCGGCGCGCTGTACCCGAAAGGCCTGATCGAAGGCACCGCGGTGCGCCTCGCCTGGTTCCGCGGCAACTGGGACGGCCTGGCCGAGGCGACCGAAGACGTCCGTGCCCGGCACCCGGCGCTGGGCGCGATCGTCATGGAAACGTCGCTGGTGCTGGGCGGGCTGGCCGCGGTGCGTGGTGAGTTCGCGGCGGCGCGAAGACACTTGGCCGACGCCTCGGCGCACCGTCCGGGCGAAGGCCCTATCCCCGTCGTGCTGTGCGCGGCTTCGGTGTTGATCGGCGTGCACCTGTCGACCGATGATGTCGCCGCAGCCTGCGAAGCCGCTGATGTCGCTGTCGACGCCGCGCGCCGCAAAGGCGTGTGGGTCTGGGCAGCGTCGCTCGTCCCAGCCGCCGCGGAGGCGTACACGCGCGCAGACCGTTGGCACGACGCCGACGCGTTCGTCGAAGAGTTCGCGCGCGGCATCGAAGACCGCGACGCACCTCTCGCCGCAGCCGCCCTGCACGCTGGCCGCGCCGTCCTGACCAACGCGCGCGCGAAACACCTAGCCGCCGCAACACTCTTCGACACCGCCGCCGACGCGTACGCAGCGCTGCCGATGCCGTACCTCGCGGCAGGCATGCGTGAACGCGCGGCACGCTGTCGACTCGCTGCAGGTCAAGACGACGCGACCGCTGCGCTCAGACAGGCCGCAGCTGCGTACACACAGCTAGGTGCCGCGCGCGACGCTGGCCGCTGCCATCACGTGCTTCGCGAACACGGTGCGTGGGCACCGTCGCAACGCGGCCGTCGCGGCTACGGTCGCGAACTGTCGCCGCGAGAGCGCGAAGTCGCCGAGATGCTCGCGGAGGGGCGGACAAACCGCCAGATCGCCGACGGCCTGTTCCTGTCTCCGCGCACGGTGGAGCAGCACGTAGCGAAGGTGCTTCGCAAGCTAGGCGCGCGAAGCCGCACGGACGTCGCGAGGAAGCTGCCAAGCGTTCCGTCACCCTGAAGGAGGTTCGTCCTCTTCGCCCGCACTGCCCCACGACACGTCTATCTCTGCGACGCGCCAACCCGCGGTCCGCGCCCTACCGTTGTCCAGGTGGCTGAAGAACCAGTGCCTGCCTGGCGGCGGGCGACCAAAGGCGAGACCCGATGGCCCGCGGCGGCCGTCGTCATCGGAACGCTCGCCCTGCAGCTCGCGTTGCCCGACGAGATGGTGCTGCACCCGTGGTGGCTGCTGCCCTCGCTGACCGCCGTGCTGATCATCGCGCTGCTGCTGATCAACCCGGGCCGGCTCACCGAGTTCAACATCGTCGAGCGCATGGTCGCGCTGACCGCGCTCGCCGTCGTCAGCGTGCTCAACGGGGCGTCCGCGGTGCAGTTGGTGATCGGGATCGCACAGGGCGCGCAACGCGGGCACGCGGTGCAGGTGCTGATCAGCGGCGTGGTCGTCTACTGGACCAACATCGTCGTCTTCTCGCTCTGGTACTGGGAGTTCGACCGCGGCGGGCCGGCCCGTCGCGCGGCGGGCCGGGCGGACTTCCCCGATCTGCAGTTTCCGCAGATGAGCGACCCGTCGATGGCCAAGACCGAATGGGAACCGCGGTACCTGGACTACCTCTACACGTCGTTCACGAACGCCACCGCGTTCAGCCCGACCGACGTCATGCCGCTGCGGATCTGGGCGAAGATGACCATGATGGTCCAGGCCGGGATCTCGCTGCTGCTCGCGCTGATGGTGTTCGCGTGGGCGGTCAACGGGCTGCAGGGCTGAAACCCGCTGGCCTCGACGGCGTCCGCCAGGTATATCTCCGGCCATGGAGCTTCCCGAACCGCCGTACTACGCGGTGATCTTCACGTCCCGGCGCACCGACGGCGACCGCGGTTACGCCGAGCGCGCCGCCTACCTGTCCGAACTGGCCGCGAAACAGCCCGGCTACCTCGGCCAGAACTCCGTCCGCGACGAGTCCGGGCTCGGCATCACCGTGTCGTACTGGCAGGACGAGGACGCCATCACCGGGTGGCGCACCCACCTGGAGCACACCGAAACCCGCGAGCAGGGCCGCGCCGAGTGGTACACGGAATTCGACGTCCAGGTCTCCCGGGTCGAACGCGCCTACCGCTTCGAACGTCCGTGACGGAAGCCCTGAGGGAATCCGCTTCCCTCAGGGCTTCCCTGCTACTGACGGTTCATCGTGAAGCTCTGCCCGTCCGATCCGATCGGACCGGGGACCCACGTCGCGCTGCCGCCGTCGTCCGCGTTGAGGCCCTGCGGATTGGTGTCGGCGAGGTTCTTGCCGTCGAACTTGACCCCGTCGAAATTCACCCCGCCGTCGAGCGCGGGGTACGAATCGGTCGGCGATTCGATGATCGCCTCCGCCGACGAGTGCTTCGCGTTCAACGACTGCGTGGTCGTTTTCGTCCAGCCCTGGGTGTCGTTCCTCAGGTCGAGTCTGTAGCTGTTGTTGCTGCGCGTGACGGTCGCGGTGAGGTGGTCTCCCGCGTTCACCGGCGCTTCGCTCGCCGAGTAGTAAACCGGCGCGGCCGGGTACATTTCGTACCACGCCTGGTATTGCGGGCTGCCGCTGGAGCAATCGGTCGCGACGCCGGTCTGCTCCACAGTGGACGAACCGTCGCCGTCGATGCCGACCCACGGCGCGAACAGGTCGTTGCTGGAATTGCAGGTGGCCGCCGGTTCGGTCCAGCCCGCGGTCGCGGTGGTAAAACTGCCGAAACTGACGTAACCGCCCCAGTTTCCGCCGGAGTAATGGTCCCCGTGGAAGTGTTTGCCGAACGTGACGGGCCCGGCTCCCGCGCCGGCCGCGAGGGTCGCGGCCGCGAACGCACCGGCCGCCAGCAATCCGAGGGGACGACGGAAAGATCGTGAACTCATGGGCGTCCAATCTGGTCACGGGAGTGGCTGCGCGTACCAGTGTTGAATTTCGTTCGCCCGAGTTGGTAGCTACTTTCGAAGGGTATTCACACCTCGGGAACTCTTCACCAAATGTCCTGATTCTCCTGTGTGTACACGGAAGTCCGTGCCCGCCCGCCAGGGGAGGCGGCGGGCCGGCACGGACTCCTTCCGAAGTGGACTACCGCGCCGTACGGGCGTGCGCGGCGTCCACGAACTGGGTGGTGTACGTCTTGGACAGATCGATCTTGTCCTTTTTGGGCTTCACGTTGCTGGAAGAAGCGCCCAGCACCTTCAGCACGTTCTGCGCCCCGGACGGGTCCATCCGGCCGTCCTTGGTGAACATCGGCAGACTGTCCTTGAGCGATTTGACGTACAACGCCTTGTCCCCGCCCGCGAACGACGGCGGCATCAGATCAGCCACCTCCTCCGCGGTGTGCGTGGAAAGCCACTGCAGCGAATTCACGAACGCATTAGCGAGTTTCTGCACGACGTCGGGATAGCGTTTCACGATTTCGCAGCTCATATACAGCGAACTCGCCGGGTACAACCCGCCCAGCGCCGCACGCGTGCCCTCCGGCGTGCGCATGTCGTACAGCACCTTGGCCTGGCCGGTGTTGGTCAGCTGCGCGATGGTCGGGTCGGTCGTCATGCCCGCGTCGATCGAACCTTGTTGCATGGCAGAGATAAACGTCTGCCCGGCCCCGACCTTCACCGGCGTGTAATCCTTGCTGCCGACCCCGCCGCGGCTGGCGAGCGCCTTGGTGAGGAAGTCCGTCGACGAGCCCAGCGACGTCACGCCGAGGTTCTTGCCGCGGAAATCCGCGCCGGATTTGATGTGCCCGGCCTTCGGGGTCGCGACCATTTCCGCTTCGCCCGGCACATTCGCGAACTGCACCACGCTGGTGATGCATTGATCCTTGGCCTGCAGGTCGATGGTGTGGTCGTAGAACCCGACCACGCCCTGCACCTCACCGGCCAGCAACGAGGTTTCCGCGTTGGCCCCGGACGGCTGGTCGAACAGCTCGACGTCCAGTCCCTGCTTCTGGTACTCGCCAAGCTGCTTCGCGAGCTGCCCCGGCAGATAGATCACTTTGGACAGTCCGCCGACCATGATCTTGAGGTGCGGCCGCCCGCCGTTGCCGAGGTCGATCTCCCGGGAATCCCGGCAGGCGCTCACCCCGGCCACGGTCACGAGCGCGGCCGCCGCGACCGCGAGTGTCCTTTTCAGCCGCATGTCAGATGTCCCGCCGTCCGTCGTCGGCCGACATTTGCGGACGCCAGCGCAACAGTTTGCGCTCGGCCGAACCGATCAGCCATTCCGCGAACAACGCCACGACCATGATGACCAGCATCCCGGCGTACACCCCGGCGGTGTCGAACGTGCCCTGCGCATTGGCGATCAGGAAGCCCATGCCCGCCTTCGCACCGGTGTACTCGCCGACGACCGCACCGATCAACGCGAAACCGAACGCCACGTGCAGCGACGAAAGAATCCACGACGTCGCGCTGGGCAGCACGATCGACTGCAGCACCTGCCACCGCGTCGCCCCGAGAATGCGGGCGTTGTCGATCAGATTGCGATCCACTTCGCGAGCACCGGTGAACGCGTTGAAGAACACCGCGAAGAACACGAGCACGAAGACCGTCGCGACCTTGGAGGACAGTCCGAGACCGAACCAGATCACGAACAGCGCGGCGAGCACGATCCGCGGCATCGCGTTGGCAGCCTTGATAAACGGAGCCAGCACCTCAGCGAGATACGCACTGCGGCCGAGGATGACGCCGCAGATCACCCCAGCGACCGCACCGAGCACGAAGCCGATCACGGCTTCTTCGACGGTCACCAGGATCTGGTACCAAATAGTCCCGAAGTCGGTGCCGGTGGTGAACCATTCGGTGAGCCGTTCCCAGATCTTCGACGGCATCGAATAGAAGAACGGGTCGATCCAGAACCGCCCCGCCAGCTCCCACAACCCCAGCCAGGCAACGAGAATCGCGAGCCGCAACAGCCAGACGTTGCGCTTGTGCCGCCCGGCGGACTTCTTCGCGCGGGACAGGATGTCTTGTTCGGTTTCGAAGACCGGCGTCGGCGCGGTCTGAGTCTCAAGCGACACCGGTCGCTCCCTTCTGGCGGGCCTTGTCGACCTCGCCGCGCAGCGATTCCCAGATGTCGGAGTAGAGCTTGCGGAATTCCTCGGTCAGCCGGAGTTCTTCCACCTTGCGCGGACGCTCCAGCGGAATTTCGAAAACGTCCTTGACCGTCGCCGGGCTCGTGGTCAGCACGACCACCTTGTCCGCCAACGCGATCGCCTCGTCGAGGTCGTGCGTCACGAAGATCACCGCGGCGCCGGTGCCCGACCACAGCCGGAGCAATTCGTCCTGCATCAGCGCGCGAGTCTGGACGTCGAGCGCGGAGAACGGCTCGTCCATCAGCAGGATTTTCGGCTCGGTGACCAGCGTCTGCGCCAGCGCGACGCGCTTGCGCATGCCGCCGGAAAGCTGGTGCGGGTAGTACTTCTCGAACCCGGCCAGGCCGACGCGGCCGATCCAGTCGGCGGCCTTCTTCCGCGCGTCCTCTTTGGACACGCCGCGGAACCGCGGTCCGGACGCGACGTTGTCCAGCACCGAACGCCACGGCATCACCGCGTCGGTCTGGAACATGTAGCCGACGCCGTCCGGAATGGACTTCACGTCGGAGCCGTGCACGACGACCCGGCCCGCCGACGGCGGCTGCAACCCGGAGACCAGGGACAACGTGGTCGATTTGCCGCATCCGGTCGGCCCGACCACGGCGACGAACTCCCCCGGTTCGACGGTCATGGTCAATTCGCGGACAGCGGTGTGGACAGAACCTGATCCGCTCGGGAACCTTTTGGTGGCGCCGATCAGTTCGATGAGTGGGGCCATCGAGGTGACTCCTTCGTCACGGTGGGGACTCGCTCGACGCAGGTTAAGAGCGGGTTTCGCGGTGGAGAAGCTTGTCGACGTTCTGCGTGCGCTCTGCGCGTTCTCCACGTTTTGCTCGTTTAGCGCACAGCGCTGAGCTGGGGGTATGTTCCCTGGCATGCCAAAGTGGGCGCTCTTTCCGCGGATGCGGTTCACCCGTCAGGTGCTGCTGTTGCAGATCGGCGTGGTGGTCCTCGTCGTGGGCCTCGGCGTCGCGCTGGTCAGTTCGCTCCTGCGCTCGACGCTGTCGAACCAGTACGGGGAACGCGCGCTGGCGGTCGCGAAGTCGGTGGCGACCGAGCCGGTCGTCGTCGCCGACGCCGCCGCGCGCGACCCCAGTGCCGCGCTCCAGCAGCGGGTGCAGGCGGTGACCAAGGAGAACGACGCGTTGTTCGTCGTCATCACCGACGATCACGGCATCCGGCTGGCGCACCCGAAGCCCGACCTGGTCGGTCAGGAAGTGAGCACGCCCTGGGCGGAAGTGATCGCGGGCAACGATGTGGTGAGCGAGTTCCGGTCCGGCACATTGGGCCCGTCGGTCCGGAGCAAGACCCCGATCCGGCAAGGCTCGCGCATTGTCGGCGAGGTGAGCGTCGGCTATGAGATGAGCGATCTGACCAGTGAGTTCAACGGGCTTCTTGTCCTGACAATGATCTTCGGCGGCGGGGCACTGCTTCTGGGCGCGGGTGCGTCCGCGCTGCTCAACCGCCGCCTGCGCCGCGTGACTCACGGCCTCGAACCCCACGAACTGACCGAACTGCTCTACGAACACGAAGCCGTCCTGCACGGCATCGGCGAAGGCGTCCTGGCTGTCGACGCGGAACACCGGGTGACCGTCCGCAACGACGAGGCCGAACGACTCCTCGGCACCCCGCTCCCGGTTGGCACCCCGCTGGAGAATCTGGACCTGTCCCCGCGAGTGCACCAGGCCGTCGCGGAAGGACGGCCGGTGGACAACCTCCTGGCCGTAGCCGGAAACCGGGTCCTGGTGATCAATTCCCGTGCCGTGCAACGGGAGGAACGCGCGCTGGGCACCGTGCTGACCTTCCGCGACCGCACCGACCTCGACACCCTCACCCGGGAACTCGACGGCATCCGCTCGCTGTCCGACGGTCTGCGCGCGCAACGGCACGAGTTCGCGAACCGCCTGCACACGCTGTCCGGCCTGCTGCAGCTCGGCCACCACGCCGAAGCCGAGGAATACCTGCAAACCCTCACCGAAACCACCGCCTCGCGCGCGGAACCGCTCGACGACCGCGTCACCGATCCGTACCTGCAGGCCTTGCTGGTCGCGAAAACCGAGCAGGCGCAAGAAAAAGGCATCGAACTTCGGCTGGCCGACGACGCCTGGGTCCCGGCCTCGGTGACCGACCCGATCGCCGCGGGAACCGTGATCGGCAACCTGGTCGACAACGCCTTGCACGCTGCGCGCATGGGGCCGCGGCGGCCCGCGTGGGTCGAAGTCGGCCTGCTCGCCGATGCTTCCACTTTGCATGTGTCCGTTGTAGACAGTGGGCCGGGAATCGAAGATTCGTTAAGGGATAAGCTTTTCGAGGAGGGAGTGTCCACAAAGATCAGTCCCGGACACGGCCTCGGACTGGCCTTGGCCCGCCAAGCCGCCCGGGCCCGCGACGGCGACGTGTGGCTCGCCGACCCCGGCGGCGCGACGACCGGCGCGTTGTTCGTCGCCAAACTTCCCGGCCTGCTGGACCGACCCGAGGAGACCGACGCATGATCCGCACCCTGATCGTGGACGACGACTTCCGCGTCGCCGGCGTGCACGCGGGATTCGTGTCGGAGGTGCCGGGATTCACCGTCGCCGGGGTCGCGCACACCGCCGCCGAAGCCCGCGCCCGGGTGCGCGAACTGGCCCCGGACCTGGTGCTGCTGGACGTCTACCTGCCCGACGAGCCCGGCCTTTCCGTCCTGCCGGACCTGAAGACGGACACCATCGTGCTGTCCGCCGCCACCGACGCCGCGTCGATCTCCGCCGCGATCCGCGCGGGCGCGCTGAACTACCTGATCAAACCGTTCACGACCCGGCAGTTGTCGGAACGGCTCACGTCGTACGCGCGGTACCGCGGCCTGGTCACGACCGAACGCCCGCTGTCGCAGGACGACGTCGACCGGGCCTTCCGAGCCCTGCACGACCAGGACCGCGCGGCGACGCCGAAGGGCCAATCGAGCGCGACGGCCCGCCTCGTGTCAGAGCGGCTGCGCGGTTCGCCGACCCCGCTGTCGGCCGCCGAAGTAGCCCGCGAACTCGGCATGGCCCGCGCGACCGCGCAGCGCTATCTGACCGCGCTGGCGGAGTCGGGAGCAGTGGAAATGCGGCTTCGCTACGGAGCGACGGGACGCCCCGAACACGAATACGCCTGGATCGGCTGACCTCGGCAAGCCGCGGTGCCAATGGCCGCCTGTTGCTGGGCGAATCAACGACGCGGCCCGCTCCAGCCAACGCCTCGCTACTGCCCGACGAACCCGGCCGACCCCGCATCCCCACCGCGAATCACCGACCTAGCCCGCCTGAATCCGCCAACCCTGCAAGCCAACAGTGGCTAAGTCTCCGGCCGCGGCCCGAGTCCGCTTGCCGTCAGTGCCCGCCAGCCATCCGCTGTGCCGCGTCCAGCCACGGCTTCCAGTCGAGGAACTGGTCGATGCCGACCCGTGCCGGGGCCTTGCTCGGCGCAGGCGTGTCGAGGTCCGCGCGCGGGTCGGCCTGCTCCGAAGTCTCCGGCGCGGCCGCGCGGGGTGCGGTCGAGCGGACCGGGTTGTGCCGCTTCACCGGGGCTTGGCGCGAGGGCACCGGGACGTACACCGTGACCGGCGGCGCGGTTTGCGTGACCGGCGGCGTGATCGTCGACGGGACCGGGATCTGCTGCTCCGCGATCGGCACGCGCTGCTCGGCCTGCACGACCGCGTCGTCGGCGGGCTGGCCGGGGAGCGTCCCGGTGAAGAACCCGCCGGCGAGCCAGCCGAGTCCGACCAGGATTACCGCCAGTCCGGTGCCGACCCACACCCGGGCTCGGCGGCGCGACGCCACCGCGCGCGGGCGTTCCTCGGCGGGCGTGCATCCGGCGATCACCGGGATCTGCTGGGTCGATTCGCAGCTCGTCTCCGGAGCGGCCTCGTCCTGCGGGCGCGGCTCGCGCGGCAGGCTCGCGGCGATGATCCCGGTGCGGTCGACCAGTTCCCCGGAGGCGCGGTCAGCGGGCGCGGCCAAACGGCGCTCGGCAAGGCGCAGCATCGAGGGCTACCTCCGGGGTGCGGACACACGAGTGGACTGCAGCATTCTGCGGCATTTCCGAGCACCTCGGCGGAAATGCAACTCTATCGAGTGATCAAGAATGCGGAGAGTCGCGGCGAGTTATCCGTTCCGCTCGACACGTTTGAGTCCCTGGCGCGCCAAAACCGCGAGCGGACGCTGGTACGCCGAACCGAGCACGCGCGGGATCGCGTCGATCACGTACGCGTCCGGTCCGATGAGGATCCGCGCGGACCGCCTGCGCACGCCGCGCAGGATGGTTTCGGCCGCTTTCTTCGGTGTGGTAAGGGCGATTTTGTCGAATCCGGCCGCCGCCTTGGCTTGGTCGCCGCCTGCTCCGCCGCGGGCGTTGCGGGCGATGTTGGTCTTGATCCCGCCCGGATGCACACAGCTGACGCCGACCGGATGCCGCGCCGCGAGCATTTCTTCGCGGAGTGACTCGGTGAATCCGCGAACGGCGAACTTCGCCGCGTTGTACGCACTCTGCGTAGGCACTCCGACGAATCCGAACACGCTGGAGATATTGACGACGTAGCCGTCGCCGGAGTCGATGAGGTGCGGCAGGAATGCCTTCGTGCCGTTCACGACCCCGCCGAGGTTGACGCCGAGCAGCCAGTCGAAGTCCTCGAACGTCATGTCCTCGACGGTCGCGCCGAGCGCCACCCCGGCATTGTTGACGACGAGGTTGACCCGGCCGTGCTCCCGCACGACGTCCTCGGCGTGGGCGAGCACCGCGGCCCGGTCCGCCACGTCGAGCGAATGGCCCCGCACCTCGGCACCGCGTTCGCGAGCTTCGCGCACGGTGCTGTCGAGACCTTCGGCGTCGACATCGGACAGTTCGAGGACCGCGCCGTGCAACGCGAGTTCGAGCGCCAGCGCCCGCCCGATGCCCGAGCCCGCTCCGGTGATCACTGCGACTTTGTTCGAGAAGTCCTTCATCGTCTCCCCACCCTGGTCTCACCGCGTTCTCTGATACTAGTGACGAGGACCAGTACAGGAGGTGGCATGCGGCGCACGGTGATCGGGCTGTTCGCACTAATGAGTGCGAGCGGCACCATCGTGGCATGCGCTGAGCGCGCGGCGGACGAACCGGCGGTCGCGCCGCCGTCTTCGTCGCCCCCGGCGAAGCCGGTCCACGCGTCCATCGGCGCCCTGTTCGTCGACGGCTCGCATTACTGCACCGCGAGCGTCGTGCACAGCCCGCGCGGGGACGAACTGCTCACCGCCGCCCACTGCATCCACGACGGCGAAGGCGGCGGTTACCTGGCCAATGTCACGTTCGCCCCCGGTTTCCACGACGGCGTCGCCCCGTACGGATACTGGCAGGTCGGAAACGAACTGGTCGCCCAAGGATGGATCGATTCGTCCGATCCGAACCTGGACGTCGGTTTCGCGACCGCCCGCCAAGACGGCTCGCCCGAACCCCTGGAAGCGGTGACCGGAGCCAACCAGCTAGGCACGAACGGTCCCTTCGCCCGCCAGGTAACCGTGTCCGGCTACCCGGACGGCGTCGACGAGGTGGCGACCTGCGAAACCCACACCCAGCAGCAAGACGAACACCAGATCCGAGTCGACTGCCCCGGCTTCGCCACCGGAACGAGCGGCAGCCCGCTGGTCGCGGACCCGTCGCCAGACACGAAAACGGGCACAGTAGTAGGCGTGATCGGCGGCTACGAAGGAGGCGGCTACACCGACGACGTCTCGTACTCGAGCTACTTCGACGACCAGATCACCGATCTGTACAACCGAGCAACCACGATGCCGTGACATGATGCGGCGATGAGCACGCGCGACGTCCCGATCACCGGCGAACCGATCCGGCTGGGCCAATTCCTGAAACTGGCCGACCTCGCAGACAACGGCTCACACGCGAAAGACCTGATCGACGCAGAAGAGGTGACGGTCAACGGCGAGGTAGAAACCCGCAGGGGCCGCCAACTAGCAGACGGCGACGTAGTAGCAGTAGGCACCGAAAAGGCCCGCGTCTCCCTCTCCCGCTGACCCTCCGGGACACTCCGGCAGCAAGTCCCTCAGGGTTCTCCTCACGGCATTAAAACCGCCGCCAAACCACCCAAACACCGGGGGCACCCACCCCTCCCCCCAACCCCGATACAAAGCCGCCCTGCGGTTCGGGGGTGCTTGTCAAGGCATCTTTCCCGCCTTGACAAGCACCCCCGAACCGTCAGCACAATCAAAAATCGGGGTGCCCACGCAACCAAGGAGGGGCGCAATGTCGCCGCCAGGCGACGAGCCGACCCGGCCCCAGATCACCCCACCGTAGTCAACGGCGCCAACCCCACCTTCAACGCCAAAGAATCCAACTGCCTCCGCACCGCCCCAGGCAACGGCACCCCCAACGCCCGGCACTGCTCCAGATACTGAGCCTCCCGCCACCCGGGATACCGCACCGGAGCCCCGCCCTCCCACCCGAGCATGCTCCCGAAAACCGCACTGGCGGCCCGGTAAAACCCATCCGCACTACGCAACGTCGTAGGCGCGATCGCCAGCACCAGCAACCCAGTGTCGTGCTCATGATCGGCCACCCCGGACAACACCCCGGCCAGCACGTCCACCATCAACGCGAACCCGGCGAACCGAGGATCCCGAGCAGCATCAGCGAGATCGATATCGAACACGAACTCCGGATAAGCCCCGGCAGGCGCGGCCATCCCCAGCGGATGCACCGGCTGATCCGCGTACCCGCCGGCCGCCATCACGATGCCGATCATCCCGTGCGGCAAGGCCCGCGCCGCGTGATGGCCGACCCGCCCGAACGGCCCGACCCCGCGCACCGACAACAGCCCAACGCCAAACCGCCCGGCCCGCTGCACGGCCCGATCCATCGCGTCGCCCACCGCCCAAAGCCCGGACGCACGACGGTAATCGACAAGCGCCGCCGCTCCGCGGTCCGCAATCAGCAGTGGTTGCGCACCAGGACTGACCAATCCGTTTTCGATCGCGGGCAGATGCACCCGAGTCAGCTCCCCGACGCCGGTTTCCGGCGCGCCGGTGAGGTCGCCGTGGCACAACGCCTCCGCGGCCGGACGGGCGCGGTCTTCGGGAAAGCCTTGTGCCATCAGGACAACGGAAACGAGCGTGACCAGTTCGTCGGCGGGAACGCGGTGCCAGGCCTGCTCGGGAATCGGGGTGTCGGCGGGAACTTCCGGGACGGGGCGGCTGAGCCGGGGAGAACGTGGTCTGAGGGGCACTTCATCAAGGTTGCCGGGCGGTCTCGGACCCCGTCAACGAGGTTGGCCCTAGAGTGTGATGCGGTAGGCCGCAGAGACGTACCCTGAAGCACATGTGCCGAAACATCACGACGCTGCGCGGCCTGCAGCCCGCCGCCACCACCGAAGAGATCGAAGCCGCGGCGCGCCAGTACGTGCGCAAAGTGACCGGGGTGCAGTCCCTTTCGGACGCGACGCGCGAACCGTTCGAGGCGGCGGTCGCCGAAATCGCCCAGATCACCGCGCGATTGCTGGAAGAACTCCCGCAACGCCGCCAGCCGCCGGCGACCGTGCCGCCGCTGCGCCGTCCGGAAGTCCAGGCGCGGATCGCCCTGCGCGAGGCCAAGAAAGCCTGACGCCGCAATCATTCCACCTCTTGCCCGGGAAACCGCGGCTTGATCTCCTGGTTGAGGTAGCGCCCGGGGCTGTCGGCGGCCATCAGCTCGCGATGCACGCGCGCGGGCACGAGGTGGTAGCGGTAGACGCTGCCGTTGCGGAACCCGATTTCCAGCACCGACTTCGCGGCGTCGTAGCCGACGTCGCGAATGACGGAAGACTCCACGGGAACCCGGCGCACAGCACGGCCAGGGTACCCGCGCGGACCGCGGCGGGAGCGACCAGCGCCGCCGCGGCGTTCACCCGGTCGATCGAACCGGCCTGCCGCCGACGAAAGCCGAAAACAAAACGGCCCCGGTCTCCCGCGGCGGGCGCGGAATCCGGGGCCGGACACTCGGGGCGTCCAGCGGAAGCGGAGGGATTTGAACCCCCGGTAGGTTTCCCTACGGACGCTTTCAAGGCGTCTGCATTCGGCCGCTCTGCCACGCTTCCTTCTAGGTCAGGGTATCGCGCCGTCCTTCGACGTCGTCCAGGTGTTCGAGGACGCGGGTGAACGCCGTGGCCACCGCGGTCTGCTCGTCCGGCGTCAGCAGGTCGATCAGGTGCTCGCGGGCGCCGCGCACGTGCGTCGGCGCGGCTTCGGCCAGTACCCGCAGGCCCGCGTCGGTCAGTTCGGTCAGCACGCCGCGTTTGTCCTCCGGGTCCGGGCGGCGCGTGACCAGCCCGGCCACCTCCAGTTTGCCGATCTGGTGCGACAGCCTGCTCTTCGTCGAGCCCAGCAGCGCAGCCAGCTCGGTCATCCGCGTGCACCGGTCCGGGGTCAGGTTCAGGCACACCAGGACCTCGTAGTCCGCGAGCGAGATGCCGTGGCTCTCGGTCAGTTCGCGATGCAGCCGCTGGCGCAGCCGCAGCGACGCGACGATGTAGGCCCGCCAGGCGCGCTGTTCTGCCGGGTCGAGCCAGCGCACGTCCTGGTCATCGCTCATGTCCGGAAGAGTAGAAGGCCGGATTTTCCCCTCCGTTTCGGCCCGGCGTGAAATTCCCGGGCGAACTTCCCCCAATGGAGGGTTACGAAAAGGTTGAGACTCGGCGCGAAGAAGCGCATCCTCGGGAGACAGCGGAGGGACGACGAGGATCCCCCAGAGCGCGCCGAAGGGCACGCCGGGCCGCGTTTCCCCCCGGGAAAGGCCAGGTGGTGGCATGGCAGGTAGTTCCCGCGGTTGACCGCCCGCTGTGACCCCGCGACCGGCACGGCCCCGTTCCGGTTCGGTCGCGATTGCGAACAGCACGAGCACCCGTGCGCTCGGCATCGGCCACGCGCACCCGGCGTCGTTATGCCGCTGCTTCTCTTCGCGGCCTCGGCACCGCGAAGGCAGCGCCGGACGCCAGCCCGGCCGGTGGCCAACCGCTGTCAACGAAACCTCGGTAGTACCTGGGTGCGGCCCCCAGCGCAGGGGCCGCACCCAGCCCCGTTCCCGGGTTTGCGGCTACCCTTTCCGCGTGCGATTCGACGACAACGCGGATCTGGACGCCTCCGAGATCCAGGACATGCGCGGCAGCGGCGGAGGCGGCGGCATCGGCGGCCGCGTGGCCCTCGGCGGTGGCGGGCTCGGCATCGTCGGCCTGGTCATCTACTTCCTGTTCTCCCAGTTCGGCGGCGGACCCAGCACCGGCACGTCGCCCGCGGTGGGCGGGGTCGGGCTCGGCGACGTCCAGTCCGGACAGCAGCTCGACTCCGGCACGCTCGCGAAGAAGTGCAAGACCGGAGCCGACGCGAACCGGGACCACGACTGCGCGATCGTCGCGATCGTCAACTCCATCCAGGACTACTGGACGCAGGAGTTCTCCCGCTCCGGCCAGACCTACCGCAAGGCGACGACCCGCTTCTTCACCGGCGGCGTGCGCACCGGCTGCGGCGGCGCGACGTCGGACACCGGCCCGTTCTACTGCCCGGCCGACTCCTACGTGTACATCGACCTGTCGTTCTTCAACGAGCTGAAGACCCGCTTCGGCGCGAAGGGCGGCCTGTTCACCGAGGCGTACGTGCTGGCCCACGAATACGGCCACCACGTGCAGAACCTCACCGGCACGTCCAAGCGCGGCACCGGCACCGGGCCGACGTCCGGTTCGGTCCGGCTGGAACTGCAGGCCGACTGCTACGCGGGCGTCTGGGCCAACCACGCCAGCACGACCCCGACCAGCTCCGGGAAGCCGCTGGTCCAGGACGTCACGCAGGACGACATCTCGCGCGCGCTCGACACCGCGTCCCGGATCGGCGACGACTACATCCAGAAGAACCTCGGCAACGGCCACGTCGACAAGTCGAGTTTCTCGCACGGCACCTCGGCGCAGCGCGAGAAGTGGTTCACCACCGGCTACCGCACCGGACAGCCCGCGAGCTGCAACACCTTCAGCACCAACGACCTCGGCTGACCCGGGATACAGTCGGGCGCATGCACGCGATCACGATCCGCGAACCCGGCGCCCCTGACGTGCTCGAATGGACCGAGGTCCCCGATCCGGAGCCCGGTCCGGGCGAGGTGCTGCTGGACGTCACGGCCAGCGCGGTCAACCGAGCCGACCTGCTGCAGCGCCAGGGCAACTATCCGCCGCCGCCCGGGGCGAGCGACATCCTCGGCCTCGAATGCTCCGGCACGATCGCCGAACTCGGCGAGGGCGTCGAGGGCTGGCAGGTCGGCGACGAGGTCTGCGCGCTGCTCGCCGGCGGCGGGTACGCCGAACGCGTCGCGGTCCCGGCCGGGCAGCTGCTGCCGGTGCCGGGCGAGATCGAGACGGTCGCCGCGGCCGGGCTGCCCGAGGTGGCCTGCACGGTGTGGGCGAACGTCGTGATGCACGCCGGTCTCGGCGAAGGCCAGGTCCTGCTGGTGCACGGCGGCGCGGGCGGCATCGGCACGCACGCGATCCAGGTCGGCAAGGCGCTCGGCGCGACCGTCGCGGTCACCGCGGGTTCGCCGGAACGGCTCGAACGCTGCCGCCAGCTCGGCGCGGACCTCACGATCAACTACAAGGACCAGGATTTCGTCGAGGTGCTGCGCGCCGAGACGAAGGGCGCCGACGTCATCCTCGACAACATGGGCGCGAAGTACCTCGACCGCAACGTCGACGCGCTCGCCGCGGACGGCAGGCTGGTCATCATCGGCATGCAGGGCGGGATCAAGGGCGAGCTGAACATCGGCAAGCTCCTGGGCAAGCGCGCGAGCGTGTTCGCGGCCGGGCTGCGGTCCCGTCCGCTCGACCAGAAAGCCGCGATCGTCGCGGATGTCCGGAAACGGTTGTGGCCCTTGGTGGAACAGGGTTCGGTGCAGCCGATCGTCGGCCACGTGGTGCCGATGGCCGAGGCCGCGTCCGCGCACCGGATGCTCGAGGAGGGCAGCATCTTCGGGAAGGTCCTGCTCGCCGCGAAGTCCTGACCTCAGCGCAGTTCTTCGAGCACCCGCACCAGCTGATTGATCTCGAACACGTTGGAGTAGTGCGCGAGCCCGATCCGCACCGCTCCCCCGACCTCGCCGACGCCCAGCGACGCGAACACGCCGCTGGTGCCGTCGTCGGCGAACGCGCAAAGCCCTTGCGACGCCAGGTATTCGGCGACCTGGGACGCTTTCGCGCCGGCCACCGCGAAGGCGAGCGCGGGGATCCGGCGCATCGCGTCGCCGATCACCATCACGTGCCGCAGCGAGCGCAGTTCCGTGGACAGCTGCGCGAGCAGGCCCGCGTGGTACGACTTGGCCGAGCCGAGCGACGTCACGAGGCGTTCGCGGCGGGAGCCGGTCGCGGCGTCGTCGAGGCCGGCGAGGTAGTCGACGGACGCGACGAGACCGGCCAGCAGCGGGTACGCGTGCGGGCCGAGTTCGAGCCGCGCGGGACCGGTGGCGGCCGGGTCGAGCGACGCCGACGAGATGCGCTCCAGCAGCTCCGGGTCGCGGAACACGAGCGCGCCGACCGACGGGCCGCCCCACGACGGCGCGGAGACGACCATGACGTCGGCCCCGAGTTCTTGCAGGTCGAGCGGCACGAACGGAGCGGCGTAGGTCGCGTCGACCACCACGAGCGCACCGACCCGCTTGGCGAATTCGATCACCGTCGGCACGTCCGGCCGGGTCCCGACGGACCCGGACGCCAGTGTCACCGACACCGCTTTCGTCCGCGCGGACACGAGGTTCTCGTACTGCCACGCGGGCAGCTCGCAGGTCTCGATGTCGATCTCGCTCCACCGCACGACCGCGCCGACGCGTTTCGCGGCGCGCCGCCACGGCGCGATGTTGGCCTCCTCGTCGAGCCGGGAGACGACGATCTCGTCGCCGATCGTCCAGCGTTCGGCGAGCGCGTCGACGAGACGGCGAAGCAGGACCGGCGCGCTCGGGCCGAGCACGACGGCGGCCGGGTCCGCCCCGACCAGATCGGCCACGGCCCGGCGGGCCGCGGTGACGATGCTTTCCGCCCGCTGGGAGGCCGGAAACGCTCCGCCCGGCCCGGACACCGGCGCCCGCATAGCTGTCGAAACGGCCGAAGCGACCTGTTCGGGCACGAGCATTCCGGCGGCGCCGTCGAAGTGAATCCAGCCGTCGCCAAGCGCGGGGAAGAGCCCACGGATACGAGCGACGTCGAACGCCATGGGGACACCGTACGGACGTGCGGTTTCGCGGTTGCCGCGGGGTTGGGCAGAACTGCCCGAACGGCCGCTAGGCTCGGGGCAGGACCGCTGACCGACGGGGATGGAGCATATGAGCGAGCCGAACTTCGGGGGAACGGGCGCAGCCAGGGACGCGGAGGCGCCGCGCGTGGTCGTCGTCGGACCGGACGGCGTCCCGGTCGGCACCGCGCAGACGGCACCCGAGGGCGAGGAGAACGAGTCCGTCGGCGACCTGGTCGAGGAACCGGCCAAGGTGATGCGCATCGGGACCATGATCAAGCAGCTGCTGGAGGAGGTCCGCGCCGCACCGCTGGACGACGCCAGCCGCAACCGCGTCCGCGAGATCCACCAGACGTCGGTGCGCGAGCTGGAGGAAGCGCTCGCGCCCGAACTGCGCGAGGAACTGGAGCGCCTGGTGCGCCCGTTCACCGAGGACGAGACCCCCTCGGACGCCGAACTGCGGATCGCGCAGGCGCAGCTGGTCGGCTGGCTGGAGGGGCTGTTCCACGGCATCCAGACCGCGCTGTTCGCGCAGCAGATGGCGGCGCGGGTGCAGCTGGAGCAGATGCGCCGCGGCCTGCCCGCGGGGTCGTCCGGCTCCGGCGGCCACCCCGGCGAGGGGCACGGGCACGGCATCACCGGAACCGGGCAGTACCTCTAGCTTTCCCGGGAGAAGAACGCTCGAAGATCGCCGATCAGCAGGTCGGGTTCTTCGAGCGCCGGGAAGTGCCCGCCGCGCGGGAATTCCGTCCACCGCACGATCCGGTCGGTGCGCTCGGCCAGCGAGCGCAGCGGAAGCCCGATGTCGTCCGGGAACACCGCGACCGCGGTCGGCACGGTCGACGCCGGCAGCGCCGCGCCCCACTGGACGTCCTGGTCGGCGTAGATCCGCGAGGACGACGCGGCGGTGCGGGTGAACCAGTAGATCGAGACGTTGGCGAGCAGGTCGTCGCGGTCGATCAGGTCGTGGTCGGTGTTCGAGAAGGCCCGGAACTTCTCGGCGATCCAGGCCAGCTGCCCGGCCGGGGAATCGGTGAGGCCGTAGGCGAGCGTGTGCGGTTTGGTGGACTGGATCATCGCGTAGCCGATGCCGGTCCGCTGGAAGGCCCGGGATTTCTCCAGCGACCGCTGTCCCTTCGCCAGTTCGTCCCCGTCGAGCCCGGCGAGGTCCGCCTCGTCGCGCGCGACCGCGGAGGGCAGCATCGTGACGTGCGCGCCGAGGACCCGTTCGGGGAACTGGACGCAGAGTTCGCGGGAGATCAGCGCGCCCCAGTCCCCGCCGTGCGTGCCGAAGTTGCGGTACCCGAGGCGGGTCATCAGCTCCGCCCACGCCCGCGCCGTCCGCGCCGGACCCCAGCCGCGGTCGGGGGTCGGGCCGGAGAAGCCGAACCCGGGCACGGACGGGACGACGACGTGGAACGCCTCGGTGGCGTCGCCGCCGTACGCCCGCGGGTCGGCGAGGGGGCCGATCAGGTCCAGGAACTCGACGATCGAACCGGGCCAGCCGTGGGTGAGGAGCAGCGGGACGGCGTCCGGTTCGGGGGATTCGAGGTGCAGGAAGTGGATGTTCGCGCCGTCGATCGTGGTGGTGAACTGCGGGAAGCCGTTGAGGCGCTCTTCCTGTGCCCGCCAGTCGAAGCCCAGCCGCCAGTAGTCGGCGAGGTCTTGGACTTCGGGCACCGGAATGCCCAGCTCCCACGCCGGGTCGGCGAAGGGGTCCGGCCAGCGGGTGTCGGCGAGACGGCGGCGGAGGTCGTCCAGGTCGGTCTGCGGGACCTGGACGCGGAAGGGGGTGAGGTCGTGGGCCATGAGGGGAAGCTATGCGGGATTGCGGACCATTCCGGTCCTCAATCGGCGACGCGTTCCCGGGACGGCGTCCGCCGGCTCAGTCGCGCCGCCGGGGCCACCGGCGCCGTTGGGCGGGCGGCTCCACGGGCGGCTCCTCGGGCACCGACGGCTCCGGCTCCTCCTCGACCGGGCGGACCACCGGCGCGTAAACCTGTTCGGCGATCTTCCGCTTGCTGTCCTTGAAGCGGGCCAGCGTCTCTTCCGCGTACCCTCCCGCGTCCGGGCGGTCCGGGACCTGGGAGAGGTCTTCGAGCAGCGTCCAGTTCGAGCCGAGCTCGGCCAGGGAGCGATGCTTCGTGGCGTAATAGTCCGGGTGGATGCTCACCGCGACGCCGGACGCCCCGGCCGCGGCCGCCAGCATGTGGACGTGGAACCGGGTGGAAATCCAGGTTTGCTCCGGCCCGGCGGGAAGGCCGTGCGTCCAAATGTGCGAAAACGGATAAAACCGGGCGCCCGGCAATTCGCGTTCGAGCAACGAAAAGACTTCGCGGTCGACCCGGGGCACTCCCTCGACGACGCCGATCTTCGCCGGGTCCGTCTTCCAGGCGCGCAGCATGGAAAGCACCGAGCCGGCCAAGGCGCCGATGCCGATCTCGACCAGGTCGGATTGCAGGCACAGCATTACTTCGGGCAGGTCTTCGGAGTGGTCGTAGCGGTCCGGCCCGAGAGTGAGGAAGGCGTCGTCGAGGCCGACCGGACGGCCCAGCAGATCCGCTGACGCACTGTCGCGGACCTCGACCACCTCGAACCGGTCGGCGAGCGCTTTCACCAGCGGCGCCGAACCCTCGCAGGCGGGCAGCAGACCCTGTCCGGTCATGGCCGCCCGGCCGCCGGACCGTTCGACCGCGGCGACCGCGCCCGCCAGCAAGCCGATCTGCTTGGGCCACAGCTTGTTGATGTATCCGCCGCCGACCACGTGCACCACGTCGGCCTTCGCCAGCAGTTCGACGCTGTGGTGCAGGCGCGGCATCATGCCCGGGCTGTGCACCGCGTCGCGCACCCAGGCGGCAGCGCGCCACGGGTCCTCGTCCGGCGACTCCCAGCACAAACGCCACAAGGTGTCGGTGAACTTCGCCCGCGGGTGAATGCCGTCGAGCAGGACGCTGGCCGGCCCCGGCGAGTGCGTGTCCACCCACACGTCGGCGTCCGGGGCGGTCTCCGCGAGGTAACCCAGCCAGCCGGCGGTGATGAGCTCGTCACCGTAGTTGGGGTGGCCCACCGGCGCGACCAGGTGGTACTGCGCGCGGGAAGAAACAGACTTCGGGTGCGAAGCGCTGATTTCGGGGACCGGCATCGGCTCATCGTAACGGCGCGCACACGCGCCGGTCAGCACGGGTGAGAAGGATCGGGCGGCCGCGCGACGGGTCGGACCTAGCCCGCCTCGCCCCATCGGTACCCTCGTCCACGTGCATGCCACCAGCACGGTTCACGCAGCCGAACCCGATGTCTCGACTCCGGTTCCACCGTCGTCGGACAGCAAGACGTTCGCGCGTGCCATCGACGACATCAAGACCGGTTTCGCCGCCCGCGAGCTTTGGACCCATCTCGGCTGGCAGGACATCAAGCAGCGCTACCGCAGGTCCATCATCGGGCCGTTCTGGATCACGATCAGCCAGGGTGTCATCGCGCTCGGTCTCGGCCTGCTGTACTCGCAGCTGTTCCGCACGCCGATCGAGGTGTTCCTGCCCTATCTCTCCACCGGCTTCATCATCTGGGGCTTCATCCAGGGCTGCCTCACCGAGGGCATGGAGACGTTCATCGCGAACGAGGGCCTGATCAAACAGGTCCCCGCGCCGATCAGCGTGTACGTGCTGCGCACGATCTGGCGGCAGACGCTGCTGCTGGCGCACAACATGATCGTCTACGTCGTGCTGCTGATCATTTTCTTCTCGGCGCTCGATTCCCCGTATTCGCTCGGGTCGCCGGACGGCGCGTGTCTTCCGCACAAGTACTGCCACCCCGGGCTGAGCTGGAACATTTTCCTCGCCATTCCCGGCTTCGTGCTGCTCGCGCTCACCGCGGGCTGGGCGGCGCTGCTGCTCGGCATCATCTCGACCCGGTTCCGGGACATCCCGCAGCTGATCAACTCGCTGATCCAGCTCATGTTCTACGGCACCCCGATCGTCTGGCCGGTCGACCAGCTGCTGTCCGGCGGCGCGCGGGACGGCGCGTCGTGGGCGCTGCCGATCATCAAGCTGAACCCGCTTTACCACTACATGCAGGTGGTGCGGTCGCCGCTCATCGGGCAGGCGGTGAGCTGGTCCAGCTGGGTCGTGGTCGGCGGCATCACCGTCGTCGGGTGGGGGCTCGCGCTCGTCGCCATGCGCAATTACCGGTCTCGCGTCTCGTATTGGGTGTGACAGATGGTCAGCATTGACGTCCACAACGCGTACGTGGACTTCCCGATTTTCGACGCGAAAACGCGTTCGATGAAAAAGCGCGTGCTCGGCAAGGTCGGCGGAAAGATCAGTTCCGACCAGAAGGTGCCGATCATCGAGGCGCTGCACGACGTGTCGATCAGCCTCCGCGAGGGCGACCGGGTCGGCCTCGTCGGGCACAACGGCGCGGGCAAGTCCACGCTGCTGCGGCTGCTCGCCGGGATCTACGAGCCGACGCGCGGATCGTCGCGGATCGTCGGCCGGATCGCGCCGGTGTTCGACCTCGGCATCGGGATGGACCCGGAGATCTCCGGCGTCGAGAACATCCTGATCCGCGGCCTGTTCCTCGGCATGAGCGCCAAGGAAATGGAGAAGCGGGTCGACGACATCGCGGAGTTCACCGAACTCGGCGACTACCTGCAGATGCCGCTGCGGACGTACTCCACCGGCATGCGGGTGCGGCTCGCGCTCGGCGTCGTGACCTCGATCGACCCGGAGATCCTGATCCTCGACGAGGGCATCGGCGCGGTCGACGCGGCGTTCCTCAACAAGGCCCGCGACCGGCTCAAGGACCTGGTCAAGCGCTCCGGCATCCTGGTGTTCGCGAACCACTCCGACGAGTTCCTCATGGAGCTGTGCGACACCGCGATCTGGATGGACGAGGGGCACGTCCGGAAGCAGGGTTCGCTGCGCGAGGTGCTCACCGAGTACAAGGGCCGCGACCCGTTCGAGAACATGAGCCAGGAAGGTCTCGAGCGCCTCGGCATCGAGCCCGCGACCACGACGAACGGCGGGGAATGATGACCGGCGAGACGCGAGAGCTGCCCGACGGCGCGGTCGTCGGCGTGGTGGTCACGCGGCACCGGCGCGAGCTGCTCGCGGACTCGCTGAAGGTCATCGCCGCCCAGACCCGGCCGGTCGACCACCTCGTCGTGGTCGACAACGGCCCGGACAAGTCCGCGCGGGACGTCGTGGAGGCCTACCCGCTGCCGTACACGTACCTCCCGTCGCACCGGAACCTCGGCGGCGCGGGCGGTTTCGCGCTCGGCATGCTGCACGCGCTGTCGCTCGGCGCGGAGTGGGTCTGGCTCGCCGACGACGACGGCCGCCCGGCGGACGAGCACGTGCTCGAGATCCTGCTGGAGGAAGCCGAAAAGCGCGGTCTCGCCGAGATTTCCCCGGTGGTGGCGAACATCGACGCGCCGGCGAAACTCGCGTTCCCGCTGCGCCGCGGCCTGACCTGGAAGCGCTCGTCGGCCGAACTCGGCACGGATTTCCTGCCGGGCATCGCGTCCCTGATGAACGGTGCGTTGTTCCGCGCGTCCACTTTGGACGTCACTGGCGTGCCCGACCTGCGCCTGTTCTTCCGCGGCGACGAGGTGGAACTGCACCGCCGCCTGGTGCGGTCCGGCCTGCCGTTCGGCACGTCGCTGCGCACGACCTACCTGCACCCGGACGGTTCGGACGAGTTCAAGCCGATGCTGGGCGGGAAATTCCACGCGCAGGACCCGGAGAACGAGGTCAAGCGGTACTACACGTACCGCAACCGCGGGTATTTGCTGTCGCAGCCGGGAATGCGCAAGATCGGGGCGCTGGAGGTGCTGCGCTTCGGCCTGTATTTCGTGGGCGTGAAGCGGGACCCGAAGGCCTTCGTGCAGTGGCTGAAGCTCGTCCGGCAGGGACGGGCGGAGAAGTTTTACCGGTACTGACGCCGGTCAGTCCGTTGTGGACGATGGGCTCACCGTCCACAACGGACTTTCGCGTTATTCCCCGATGACCGGCGGCGCGGAACGGTGCCCGCCGTATTCCTCGTTCTCGTCGATCTCCATCACGAACGCGGGCTGGTCGTTGCCGTCGTCGTACGGACGGGCGCCGAAGCCCATGCCCGGGCGGGCCGGGGCGCCGCCCATTCCTCCGGCCGCGACGTCCGCCGCGCCCGGGGACATGGCTCCGTCGCCGGGGCCGAACGAACCGCCGCCGCGGCCGACCTTGTTTTCGTGCTCCTCGTCGGCGCCGAAACCGCCGCCGCCACCGCCCATCATGCCGCCCATCGGCATCGCGCCCATGCCCATTCCGCCCGCCCCGGCGCTGCCGCCGCTCGAGGCCGCTTGGGCGGCGGCCGGTGCGTAACCGGCCGCGGTGGTCGCGCTGTCCGGCATTGGCTGATGCACGGCACCGGTGAACTGGCTCGGGCCGCTGACCGTCGGCGCGCTCGCGTGCCCGGCCACCGCGCCGCCGCCACCGGCAGCACCCACCGAGGCTGAACCAGCGTCCGCGGCAACCGGAGCGGGAGCGGGCGCAGGGGCAGGAGCAGGGGCGTCGTGGTGCTCCGGACCAGTCGGCATCGCCACCGCGGCCCCGCCGCCCGCCGCGACCCCGAACTTCGGCGGGTGCGCGAAAGTCGGCTGCTTCGAGCCCGACGAGTACAGCGAAGCGTCGTACTTCGACATCGTCTCCGCGGCCTGCTCGTGCGCGGAACGGCTCTCCTGCTGCTTCTTCAGCGTCGCGTCGATCTCATTGCTCATTTCGAGCGGGCTCGCGTGCGACCATTTGTCGAATTCCTCGGACCAGTCGAATGGGACCGCTTCCGGCATCGAATGCTTCGCCGCCTGCGCCGCGGACGCCTGTTCCTCGACGATCTGCGCGGCCAGCTTCGCGTTCTGGCCGTTCGCCTCGGCCCATTCGGCGAGGCTCACGAAATACGCCTGCGCACCGGCCGCGGCCTCGCCGCTCCACGCGTGCGAAGCCTTCTTCACGGCCTCGCCCAATTGCGTCGCGAATTCCTCGAACGCTTTCTGCACCTCGGTGTACGCGTGCGAAACCGAGGAAACCTGCTCCACGTCGAGATTGGTCTCGACAAACGACTTCAGCTGCTGGTGCGGGTGCCCGAGGTAGTCGGCGTCCGACGGCGCGAGCCCCGGCTGCGGCGTGCTCATTCGGTGCCCTTCACGGTGCGGTGGGAATCGACGGCCTGGTTCTCGTTCTCGGTGTAGACCCCGCCGGCGCGGGCGAGGGCCTCGTCGGCCTCCTTCAGGATCCGGCCGAACTGGTCCAGCACGTCGAGGGCCGACCCGGGCGCGTCGGCTCCGCTCTTGCGGTCGTGCTCGGCCACGGTCTGCCCATACGGGTGGCTGCCGAGTTTCGGCGCGGTCGTCAGCGCCTGCGTCTGCGGCTTGAGCCGTTCGAGGCGCGTGACCATGTCGGTGAGCGCTTTGCGCAGGTCACCGAGTGCGTCGCCGTCGATGCTGAACCCGCCGGCCTTCGCGGTGTCGGCCAGCTTGTGCGTTTCGGCCGCGGCTTCGGCGATGCCCTTGGCGTTCAGCCCGCCTGCCGCCAGCGGATCAGTGCTCATGCGCCGGAGTTTACCGACGCGAGCCGCTCCGGTCAGGCGTTTGCCGAATAGCCTTCCAGCTGGGTGAACAGTTGTTGGGCCAGCCGGGCATTGTCCGCCGGGGCATAGGTGAGCCAGCGGTTTCCGTCGCTCGAATCGCGCGTGCTCAGCAGGTAGCGGCCGAGTTCGGTGTCGAACCACGCGAGCGACGGCAGCGCCCGCTCATGGCCGTTGCCGTCGCCTACGTACGGCGTGAACTGGCCGACCGCCAACCGCGGCTTCTCGAAGATCCGCTGGACCGCGCGGAGCTGCGGATTGTGCGTGCGCGGGCCGCTGACCCCGGCGAACGGGTCGTACGCGTCGCCCCGGACCGGCTGTTTCGACGGCTGCGCGACGGTCACCGACTGCCCCGGCGCGGCGGGCGTGAGCGGCAGCAGGTCGACGATCGCCGGGACGATGCCGGTCGGGCGGACCTCCTCGAAGGCGAACATCCCGTCCCGCTGGGACACCAGCACCGCGAACTGGCCGTTGGACGCCACGCGCGCGAACAGCTGCTCGTCGCCGAGCTTCGCCGCCGCGGACACCGCGAGTCCGGGCCGGGCGAACGTGGCTAGCGCGATCTGGACGTCGTCGTCGATGGTCCCCCGCCGCAGCAGGCCGCGGCTGTCGAGGTCGCGGAAGACGGCGTCGCGCACCGCGGCGCGTTCCTCGCCGGTGATGCCGATGTGCGGCACCACGAACGGCACCGGCGCGCGGCCGAGTCCGAGTTCGGCCAGCAGGAGATCCACCGCTGCCGGTGACAGCGTCAACGTGTACGGCACGACCCACCCCTAAATCCGGTCTCTCCCCGGCGAAACCGTAGTCCACTCCGCACGGTCGCGGCCATCGGCGCCAAGGGCGCGTCATCCGGAGCGCGCGGTTCGGATTCCGTTCAGGAAGTAAGCGGTGCGCCGGTCGTAGGCCTCGCGAGCAGGCCGTTCGCCGTGTTTCAGGGCGAGGGCGGTTTCGACGACGAATGCGTGCAGGTCGCCCGCCGTGAACTCCGGCCGAAGAGCCCCGGAGGCCCGTGCCGCCGCGACGAGTTCTTCGTTCGCCTCGCCCCCGACCCGGCAGATCTCCATCAGCTGCGGCGAGTTCGGATAGGTCTGCAGCAGGACGTCATTGACGGAGGGCTGGCGGTACTGGAGATCGCGCAGCCCGGTGACGTAACAGTCGATCCGCTCGCCGATGTCGTCGACGGTCCGCATGCGGTCGATGACCGCGAACAGTTCCGTCGCGACGACCTCTTCGAGCACCGCCTCGATGAGGCCGATCCGGCCGCCGAACCGGTTGAAGATCGTGGCTTTGCTGACTCCCGCCGCCTTGGCGACCTCCTCCAGCGGGACGGTCAGGCCCCGTCCCTGGAAGGCGCCGATCGCAGCGGTTCGGATCTGCTCGGAATTGCGTCTGGCGTCGGCGCGCAGCCGGGATTCCGCGGGCACCGCGACCTCGTCTCTCCACGTAAGTTGACTCGATGAGTCAGCTTACCTAAAGTCAGCGGCGGAAGAAGTTGACCCATGAAGTCAACTTATGCTCCCGAGGAAGAGACCAGGGGAATGATCGTTGTCACCGGTGCCACCGGCGGGCTGGGCAGTGCCACCGTCGAGCACCTCCTCACGCGCGTATCCGCAAGCCAGATCGGCGTCAGCGTCCGCGATCCCGCGAAGGCGCGACACTTCGCCGACCGAGGGGTCCGCGTACGACGGGGCTCCTACGAGGACCCGGGCGACTCTTTCGCCGGCGCCGACCAGGTCCTGCTGATCTCCGGCAACGACCCCGCCGCCGACCTGGTGAGCCTGCACCGGCGCGCCATCGACGCGGCCGTCGCGGCCGGCGCCCGGCGGATCCTCTACACGAGCCAGCACGGCGCCGCCCCCGGCAATCCGTACCGGCCGTCGGACCTCCACCTCGCCACCGAGGCGATCCTCGGCGACTCCGGAGTCGCCTGGACCGCACTGCGCAACAGCGCTTACGGTCCGCTCGACCAGGTGCTCGGCCCGTGGCAGCGGACCGGCGAGATCGCCCAGCCGGCAGACGGCCCCGTCCCGTACACCGACCGCGCGGACATCGCCGAAGCCACCGCGGCCCTTCTCGCCGGCGACCGCTCCGTCGACGGCCCCGTCACCCTCGCCGCTCCGGCCGCGGTCACTTTCGCCGATTTCGCCGAAATCGCTTCCGGCCTCACCGGTCGCACTGTCAATCGCGTTGTCCTGGACGACGAACAATGGGTCGCCGGGCACATCGCGAACGGGGTCCCGGAGCAGACGGCCCGGTTCCTGCTCACCTGGCACCAGGCCACCCGGGCCGGTTATTTCGCCGAATCGGGCCCGCTGCTGGGCGAGCTTCTCGGGCGCGAGCCCCGCACTGTCACGGACCGGCTCGCCGCCCGCCTCGGCGAACCCGCCTAGCCCGCTTCCGCTGTGAGCGGATCCGCTGTCGGCGAACCGCCCTTGCCGCCGATGATCACCCGCTGCTGCCATGGACCCATGGCAGATTCCAAACCAGCACTGGTCCTGCACCTTTCGGCAGGCGGAGAGCCGCTGATCTTCCCGCTCACCGCGGACAGTTCCGAAACTGTTCAGGAAAAGCTCCCGGACCTCCTGAAACACGGCGGCGTTCACTCGCTGGAAACCCGGGACGGCAACACTGTTTCGGTGAATTTCGTCCACGTGGCGGCCGCCTATGTGGACGATCTGAGCCGAAAGGGCAAATTCGGCCTGTCCGTTTAGCGGCGGACGAGGGCGAGCAGTCCGGCGCGGATCTCCGGTCTGCTCGCGGCCACGAGCAGGAACGTCGCCTCGCGCACCAGCCGGCCCGCGGGCGCCCCGGCCAGCACCGCGCTGCTGCCGGTCGCCGCGGCGAGCGCGCCCGCCGACCGGTACGCCAGCTCGGCTCCGGCGGCGCGGGCAGCCGGGAGCGTGGCCGGATCAGCGAGCCCGGCGTCGAGGCGACGACGGATTTCTTCCTGTTCGGACCGCAGCGCCGTCGCCGTTTCCTTCTCGCCGGTCGCCTCGATCAAGCAGGCGCAGCGCTCCGCGAGGCCAAGCGGCGCACACCCGTTGAGCCGGGCCGCAAACGTATTGCCGGCCACGAATTTGTCGTAGCTGACCTTGGCGAAAACCGATTCGTCGGGAATGAAGTGGTTGTTCAGCTTCAATCGCACGGTCGCGGTGCCTTGCGCGGCCATGAGCGTCAACGGCTCGGCGACCAGACTGTGCCCGACAATCGGCGACACCAACGCGTTGACCACCGTGTCGCCGTCCCGGCCGGACAGCTGCAGCAGGTCGATCGCGTCCCAGCCGCTCACGAACGGCGCCTCGCCGTCGAACCGATACCCGCCGTCGACCCGCTGAACCCGCACTCTCGGCGGCGTCGGGATCACGCCCGCATACGCGACGCCCGCGCGCAACCGTCCGCTGATCAGGTCCGCCAGGTATCGCTCCCGCAGGTCCTCCCGGTCCGTCGCGGCCAGGCCAGCGACCAGGCCGTGGTGCTGCAGCCAAGTGAACGCGGTGCTCAGGCACCCGCCGGCCAGCGCTTCGAGCACGCCGACCAGCTGCTCGAGGCCGACCCCGGAATCCGGCGCGGCGAGACCGTAGAAACCCTCCTCGGCGAGCGCGTCGAAATGCGAGCGCGGCACCACGCCCAGCCGGTCCACCTCAGCCGCCGCCGGAAACAACAGATCGTCGGCAAGAGCCCGCGCGCGGGAAACCAGGTCGGCCATGAATTCAAAGCTACCGAAAAAGACAGAAAGGGCGTCCGCGCCGAAACGCGAACGCCCTTCCCGGACAGCTCAGGCGATCACAGCCCGTACAGCCGCTTCCAGTTCTCCCGCGAGGTGAGTTCCGGCATCGCGCGCTTGTACTGCTCCTGCACGCCCGCCCCCTCCTTGCGCAGCCGGTTGAGCACCTTCGCGCCGCGCTTGGCGAGGTCGAACATCTTGACCTTGTCGTAGGTGCGCACGCGCACGCCTTCCTGCGACGCGTCGGTGACCACGGCGGTGTCGAACAAAGCGACGTGCCACCAGTGCGCCTCGTCGATCGACACCGCGCCGAGCCCGAAACGGCTGCGGCCGAGCACCTTGTCGAGGATGCGCTTGATCAGCACGAGCCGCTGCATGCTCGGCCGCGGCGCGCTGTTGATGATGCCGATGTCGTTGGACGCGATGCCCGGCACGTCAGTGACCTTGTGCCGCTTGGTCTCCGGGTACGCGTCGCGGATCCGGCGGATCTCCTTCATCGCCTCGACGCCGCCGTCGTGCAGGATCTCCGGGCCCTCCAGGAAGTCCTCGACCGCCTTGATCAGCGTCGCGGAAAGGCCGTACTGCATGCCGAGCAGGTAGCGGACCAGCTGCGCCAGCAGCACGCGGGACAGCAGGTTCAGGTTGAACGGCGAGTGCAGCGCGGCGGTGATGATCGAGTTGCGCAGGTTGAAGTACCGGTGCCACTCGTCCCAGTCCTTCCAGTGGAAGTCCGCGTGCCACACGCCGGCGCCCGGCAGGGTCACCGTGGGGAAGCCGTATTCGCGGGCCCGGTAGGAGTACTCCGCGTCGTCCCACTGGAAGAAGAACGGCAGCGGGTAGCCGATGGCCTTGACGACCTCGTACGGGATCAGGCACGACCACCAGCCGTTGTACCCGGCGTCGAGGCGGCGTTCCTGGCGGTTCGGGTTGCCGTCCTCGTCGACGCCGAGCAGGTCGGCGGTGGACAGCGAGTGCTGCACCGGCTGTCCCGGCTCCAGCGTGTTCAGCCGGGCGTACTCGGCTCCGACGTGCAGCTGGTTCGGGTGCAGCAGGTTGAGCATCTGGCCGCCGACGATGATCGGGTTGGCCGCGCGGTTGGAGAACGCCGTCATGCGCACGACGAGGTCCGGCTCGAGCAGCACGTCGTCGTCCATGAACAGCACGTTCGCGTGCTCGGTCTCGGTGTGCCCGGCCACCTCGTACATGCCGCGGGTGAAGCCGCCCGCGCCGCCGAGGTTCGGCTGCTTGATGTAGTGCAGCTTCTCGCCGAGGTCCTTCGCGACCTGCTCGAAGCCCTCGCGCGATTCGACCAGGTCGGTGCCCTGGTCGGCGACGTAGATGGCGTCGAGGGTGTCCAGCGAGGACACGTCGGCGGCGAGCGCCTGGAGGTTTTTCAGGCAGTCGTCGGCGCGGTTCATCGTGCAGATGGTGACCGCGGTCGGGCGGATCGACTCCGGCGCGTCGACGGTCCAGCGGACCTGCTCGACCCGCAGCGTCTGGCCGCCCTCGGTCTCGAGGTCGAGCCACAGCGCGCCGCCGTCGAGGAACTTGTCCAGCTTGCCGGTCAGCTCGACCTTGGCGCCCTTCGCGCCCGAAACCTGCTGCGCGTCGACCACGCGCGGGTCGCCGAGCATGTCGGACGCGCCGAGCGACAGCAGCCCGTCCCCGGTGACGACGGCCTCGAGCTTCACCTCGGTCGCCGTGGTCCAGCGCTGCCAGTAGCTCGCCGGGAAGCGGCCGAAGTAGGTGTTGCCGGTGACCTTCGCGGACGGCTCGAGCGTCACACTGCCGCGCTCGCGCAGGGCGTTGCCCAGTTCGACCTCGGCGTACATGTCCTTGCTGACGATCGGAGCCGGCCCGGCGTACAGCCCGCGCTGGGCCGTGAGCCTGCCTTCGGGGGCGTGCTCGGCGAACCGCGTCTGGCCTGCGGGGGCCGCCTCCGCGACCGGGGCTGCTTTACCGGGCATCGAACTCAGTTCTCCTTTACCGGCCGTACACGGAACACGACCCATTTGAGCATCACGAAATTGATCACAGTCGCCGTTGCCTGGGACACCACCCAGGCCAGCGTGGCCTTCCAGCCCGACTCCGGCAGCACGTGCAGCATGAGCTGATTCACGCCGACGGCGACGAAGAAGGTGACGGCGTACAGCAGAACGAAGCTGCCGACCTGCGCGTTCCCGTCGCGCCGCCCGTCAGCGAACGTGAAGCGCCGGTTCAGGAAGAACGCCGTGGTCGTGCCCACGACGAAACTGATCGCGCGCGCGACGTCCACCCACGGGACGGCGTCCATGCCGACCGCTCGCAGCAGCGAGTACGTGCCCAGGTCGAACAGGGCGCAGAAGCCGCCGATCACGCCGAACCGGATCAGCTGGCCCAGCAGCCCGGGGCCCGCGGGCACCGGCTGCGCTTGGTCACTCTGCGGTTCTGTAGCCACCACTTGGAATACCTTCTCGGCCTATTGCGTCAGTGTCCGTATTACCCACTTCGACGCTCGGACGCTTGTGCCTTGATGCGCAAAGTGTAGAAGCGAGCACTTCAGGGTCACGTTCCGGGCGGTGTTCGGCGTGGCTACCCTGGTCGGCGTGACCCAAGCACCCGAGACACAGCGCCGCACGCTCACCGGCTGGGGCCGCACCGCCGGGACCGTCGCCGACGTGCTGAGCACCCGCGACGTCGACGCGATCGCCCGCGCCGTCGCCTCCGCAGGCCCGCGCGGGGTCATCGCACGCGGGCTCGGCCGGTCCTACGGCGACCCGGCGCAGAACGCGGGCGGCCTGGTCGTCGACATGACCGTGCTCGACCGCATCCACTCGATCGACCCGGACTCCGGCCTCGTCGACCTCGACGCGGGCGTCAGCCTCGACAAGCTGATGCGCGAGGCCCTGCCGTACGGCCTGTGGGTCCCGGTCCTGCCGGGCACCCGCCAGGTGACGATCGGCGGCGCGATCGCCAACGACATCCACGGCAAGAACCACCATTCGGCGGGCAGCTTCGGCAACCACGTGGTGTCGATGGACCTGCTCACCGCCGACGGATCCGTGCGCACGCTCACCCCCGAAGGCCCGGATTCCGAGCTGTTCTGGGCGACCGTGGCGGGGATCGGGCTGACCGGGATCATCGTCCGCGCCACGATCCGGATGAAGAAGACGGAATCGGCGTATTTCTACGTGGACGCCGACCGCACCTCGAACCTCGACGAGACCCTCGGGCTCTTCACCGATGGTTCGGACCTCAACTACGACTACTCCATGGCCGTGCCGGACCTGATCTCGTCCGACAGCCGCCTCGGCCGGGCCACGTTCTCGCGCGGTTCGCTCGCGACGCTCGACCAGCTGCCGCCGAAGCTGCGCAACGACCCGCTGCGCTTCGACGCGCCGCAGCTGCTGACGCTGCCCGACGTGTTCCCCAGCGGTCTGGTCAACAAGCTGACCTCGACCATGATGGGCAATCTGTGGCAGCAGACCGTGCCCAAGAAGGGCGCGCGCGGCAAGATCCAGAACCTCACGCAGTTCTACCACCCTCTCGACATGCTGAGCGAGTGGAACCGCGGCTACGGAAGCAAGGGCTTCCTGCAGTACCAGTTCTCCGTGCCGTTCGGCGCGGAAGAGCAGCTCAAGGGCATCTGCCGGGCCATCTCGCGGTCCGGGCACTACTCGTTCCTGAACGTGTTCAAGCGGATGGGCGACTCGAACCCGGCTCCGATGTCCTGGCCGGCGCCGGGCTGGATGCTGAGCGTCGACTTCCCGATCAAGAGCGGGCTCAGCCGGTTCTGCGAGGAAATGGACGAGATGGTCCTGGACGCGAACGGCCGTCTCTACACCGCGAAGGACTCGCGCACCTCGCCCGAGACTTTCGCGAAGATGTACCCGCGGCTGGAGGAGTGGCGCAAGGTGCGCGCTTCCGTTGACCCCGAAGGCGTTTTCGCCTCTGACATGAGCCGGAGGCTCGCACTGTGATCGACGCGGTCGGTAACCCCCAGTCCCTGCTGCTGCTCGGCGGCACGTCCGACATCGCGCTGGCGATCGCGGAGAAGTACCTCGCGGAGAAGCCGCTGCGGGTCGTGCTGGCCGCACGTCCTTCGCCGCGGCTGGAGGAAGCCGCGCAGCGCCTGAAGGATCGCGGTGCCGAAGTGTCCACTGTGGCCTTTGACGCCAAGGACCTCGCCTCCCACCCGAAGGTGCTGGACGAGGCGTTCGCCGGCGGCGACATCGACGTCACGGTGGTCGCGTTCGGCCTGCTCGGCGAGGCCGAGGAGCTGTGGCAGGACCACGGCAAGGCGGTCGAGCTGGCGACGGTCAACTACACCGCCGCGGTGTCGGTCGGCGTCGCGCTGTCGGAGAAGCTCAAGACGCAGGGCCACGGCAAGGTCATCGCGCTGTCGTCGGTCGCGGGCGAGCGCGTGCGCCGGTCGAACTTCGTGTACGGCTCGAGCAAGGCCGGTTTCGACGGGTTCTACCTCGGTCTCGGCGAGGCCCTCGCGCCGCACGGCGTGCAGGTGACCGTCGTGCGGTCGGGCCAGGTCAAGACCAAGATGACCGCAGGCATGAAGGACGCCCCGCTGACCCGGACCGCCGAGCAGGTCGCCGACGTCGCGGTCGAGGCCGCGCGCAAGGGCAAGGACCTCGTGTGGTCGCCGTCGGAGTTCCGGCTGGTGATGTCGATCCTGCGGCACGTGCCGCGGCCGATCTTCCGCAAGCTGCCGGTCTGACGTTGTTCCGGCCCGGCCTCCACCGTTCGGTGGATGCCGGGCTGACCGGCTCGACGATGTCCTGAGGTGCCCGGCGCGCCGAAACTCGGGGCATGGGGAACGAATTCCGCTCGTCGCTGGCCGCGCTGCTGATCGATCTCGGCGCGCCAGTCGGCGGCTACTACCTGCTGCGCGCCTTCGACGTCCCACCCGTATGGGCGCTGCTGCTGAGCGGCCTGCCGCCCGCGCTGCGCGTGCTGTACACGCTGGTCACCCGGCGTCGCGCGGACGGGATCGGCCTGCTCGTCCTGATGTTCCTCGCCGTCGGCTTGGCCACCACGCTGATGACCGGCGACGCCCGGCTGCTGCTCGTGCGCGGGGCCTGGTTCAGCACGCTGGCGGGCGTCTGGCTGCTCGCGAGCCTGTTCGTCGGCCAGTACCCGACGACCTATCAGGCAGCCCGCGCCCTGCTCCCCGGCCGCGGCCCCCGGCTGGACGCGGCGTGGGCGGCCCGCCCGTCGTTCCGCCGGGTGTGGCGGACGCTGACCGTGGCGTGGGGCGTCGGCAGCTTGGTCCACAGTGGACTGAGCATCGGGATGGCGTACACGCTGCCAGTCGACGACGTTCCCGCACTCGACGCCGGACTGTCGATCGCGTTCTTCGTCGGATTGCAGGTGCTCACGCAGATTCTGCTCGCTCGCGAAGGCACGTTCCGTCAGGTTATGCGTCCGTCTACAGTGGACCAGACACCGGACGGCGGCTAGTCCGAGTCTGACGGCGGACGCAAGCCGTCCACGAGCTTCGCGGGGTTCACGCCGAGCCCGTCGGCGAACTTGAGCAGGTTGTGCAGGTTGATGTTGCGCAGGCCGCGCTCGACCTGGCTCACGAAGGTCCAGTGCACGCCGGCCGCCTCGGCCAGCTGCTCCTGATTGAGCCCAGCCTTGTTCCGGAACTCGCGCACGCGCTCGCCGATAATGCGCGCGGCAGCGGAGATCGGAGGCTTGGCCATAGTCAGGTAATCACACACGTCTAGCGCCAGCAAAACCAGAGCACAAATAACTAGAGCAGCTATGTCTAGAGCATTTATGTCTAGCCGTAGAGCACCTTTCAGAATCGCGTCCACCGCGGGTGATTGATCGGCTACCGTGCTACCTGTAACCAATTGCCGACACCAGCGTCGAGGGGGCACAGGTGTGGGAGGACACGGCGTTCACGGTCGCGAGCGGGCAAGCCAAGACGACGGCGCCGGACGGCTTCGTGCTGGAGCCCGATGAGGCAAAACAGCTGCTCAGCAAGCTGATGACAGTGAAAGAGAAGCTGACGGAGATGCGCCGGAATGCGGTCAACCTCTGCGGAATGAAGGCACCGGCGCAGGACCCCTCGACGCTTGCCGCGCATGTGGCAATGGTCGGGGACGGCAAAGGCAAACTGGGCGCCTACTCATACGGCGGAGGCCACATCGACCTTCAGATTGCCTACGTCGATGAATTCATCCGGCGCATCGCAGAGGCGCTCGGCATGACAGAATCGAGCGATCACCAGCAATCCGCCATGATGAAAAGCGTCGACCCCCAGGAAACGACGGAATGAAACTCCGCACGGCATTTGTCCTGCTCAGCTCCGCAATGCTGTTCGCCGGCTGCTCCGGCACCACGGGCGGCCACCCCACGCCGGTGTCGGCCAGCACCTCGTCGCCAAGCGGAGAAGTGCCGCCCTACGGTGGCGCTCCGAAGGTCGAGAATCCGCTTCCTGATTCCGTGCTCTCCGGGAGCGCGTGCGACGCGCTCAGCCCCCAGCAGGTCCATGAGGACGTCGGAGACGGCGTCACCGGCAAACCGGAAGACGGCCCTCTCGGCCCGAAGTGCACCTGGTCTGACCATCAGGACGGCTCAATGCTGACGATTTTCTACACGACCAAGCAACGAGAAGGCTTGAGCATCATCTACAAGCAGGTCAAGCCGCAGATGAAACGGTTCGACGTGCTTCCGCCCATCCAGGGCTTCCCTGCCGTGGCCTACGACCCGAAGCCAGGCCCGAGGACAGACGGGTGCCAGATCGCGGTGGGGCTCTCCGACACTCTCGAATTCGAGGTAGGAGTCGACCTCGGTTTGTCCAACAGCGGCAAGACCGACTCCTGCCGCATCGCCGCCATCATTGCCGACCACGCGGTCACGACGCTCAAGAAGAAAGCGGGGCGGTGACATGGGCTGGGTGGAGTCCACCAAGGCGCTGCTCGACAAATACCAGGAGATGACGGTGCCGATCGAGGAGATCGTCCCGCAGATCCAGGCAGCTCAACCCGGTATCTGGCATGAGGGAAGCGACCTCGCCAAGGGGCTGGCGGGTGATCAGGAAGCGGTCAGCCAGGACGTCTCGGAGATTCTCGGCGGTCTCGAATCCGTCTGGAGCGGCGCGGCGGCGGACAAGGTCTCGCAGCGGCTGCGGACGGTGCGTTCCTCGATGACTGGTGCGCAGCAAACGTTCCACGACAACAGCGGAACGCACGCCTCCGCCGCGGCGATGCTCGACAATCTGCGCAATCAGATGGCGCCCATGTCGGCGGAACCGCTCACGAACGCGCTGAAGAGCGGGAAAAACCTGTTCGATTCCGACGTGATGGCCGAGATGCGCAGCCACAACGAGGCTTCGGCCAAGAATCTGCAGCTCTACCAGGAGTTCACCCACCAGACCCAGTCCAATTCGGGGCAGTTGAAGTACGACTACGGCAAGCTCGGCGCGTACGACGGCGGCGTCTCGGTCAATCACCAGCCGAGCGACCCAGGCCCGGGCCATCCGCCAGCAGGCCCACCAGGCCCCGGCGGTCGGCGGCCGGGAGGTCCCGACCCGTATGAGACGGGACCAGGCGGCCAAGTTCCCGGAGCGAGCGGGGCGAGCAGCCCGGGCCCCGGTGTCAGCGGAGGCCACAGTCCTTACCGCGACACCGGGCCGTACAGCGGCAGCTACCCGCGTTCGCCGAGTCCGGCCGACGCGACCAGCACCTCCAGCTACCTGGAGCCGAACAGTTCCGCTCAGTCCCGGTTCACCCCGCCGGAGATCGCCGGGTACCAGCCTGGCGCGTCCGGCCCGGGTTCCGGCGGCTCCGGCGGGTCTGGCCTCGGCTACACCCCGGGCATCGGGTTCGGTTCGACCGGCGGAGAGAGCGGAGGCGCCGCGACCACGCCTCGCGGTCCGGGCGGCGGTTCCCGGGTCGGAGCCGGAGAGTTCGGTCCTCGGGGCAGCGGCGGAGCGGGAACGGGTGCGCTGCGCGGAGGCGCGGCCGGCGAGCGCGGCATGCCCGGGGCCGGGATGAGCGGCGGTCGCGGCGGCAAGAAGGAGGACGACGCCGAGCACAACCGCAAGTACGTCCTGGACACCGACGACATCTTCTCCGACGAAGAAGCGACCATCGATCCCGTCACCGGCCTCCGGTCGACGCCGCCCACGCTCGGCGCATGACCGGACTGGATCCCGCGGTGCGGCTGCCGACCGCAGTGCTGTCCATGGTCTGGGACATGCTCGATCTCGGCGAAATGCACCCGATGCTCGGCGGTAAGCGATTGTGGGTGAGGGACGGGGCAGACCGTCGACTGCATGCCGAAACCATCGAGTACCTCGGGCAACTCGGGCTCGCGCGCGACGCGGTGCCGACACCGGACTTCCGGGCGACCTTGCAGGTGATCGCGTATGCCGAAGGCGAATACTTCGCGCACTCGCAATTCAGCACCGGCACCGATCGCAGCGCATTGGTCGCGCGGCGCGGGCCGGACGCGGTACGGGTGTCCGTCCAGGACGACGTGGTCGAGATCCGGCAGATTGCCCCGAACCGGCTGGCCACCGCGCTTTTCGACACGCTTCCGCAGCTCCCCGGCGCGCCCGTGCGCTCGGTGTCGGTGGCATCCGACGAGGCGCCGGACCCGTTCGACGAAAGCACCAGCGCCGAGTACCTCAATTCGATCCTGGACCAGCCCCGGGAAGCAGTGCACCAGCTGTACGCCGGCCGCCGGGCGGCGGGCGTGCACCGCACCGGCGGCCCGATCTTCGCCCTGGACCTGGTGGCCGGCCGAGTCCTGACGTACCGGACCACTGGCGAGCGGACCGAACTCATCCCCGGCGACCCGCGTGCGATCGTCAAGATTTTGAACGAAACACTCGAGGCACTCTGATCGCTTCCAGCCGCGTCCGCAGGAACGGCATCAGCTCCCGGCCGCATGAAGCTGCTGGCTCTGCGCGACTGACCTGATCGCTCAGTTGCCGTATCCGTTGCCGAACCCGGGGCCGTTGTTCTCGTTGCCGCCGTTCTGGCCGCCCGGAACACGGTGCCGCTGGCCGGGGCCGCCGTCGTTGAAGCGGTGTCCGCCCTGGTGCTGGCTCATGCCGGGGCGGCCGGAATGGTGCGTCGCGGCCATGACGCCGCCGACGACGCCGCCTCCGACGACCAGGCCCAGGACTCCCACTCCGACCAGTTGCGTGGCCCGGTGGGAGACGAACCGGCGGAAACCGCCCTGTTTCGGCGGCGGCAGGGGCATGCCCCACGGGCCGGGAGGTGCGTAGTAGCCGGGCTGCTGAGCGGCCGAAGCAGGCTGGCTGGCGTGCGCGGCACCCGAAGCGGGCTGAGCGGGCTGCTCAGCGCCCGGAGCGGGCTGCCCCAGCTCGCTGGTCTGCTCGGCGGCCGCCCCCGGCTGAGCGGCTTCCTCAGCCGCCTCCGGCTGGCCACCGGCAGCGGCCGGGGCTTCGCCAGCGGAAGCCCCGCCCAGGTCCCCCGCCCGTCCGAACTGTTCGGTCGGCTCGCCGGGCGAGGGGTTCTTGTCGTCGTTCATCGTCGGTCCTCCGGGCTGAGCGGGCGGGAGGCGGGGTGTCCCGGCTCCCACCCCGAGGGTGACCGGCGATGCTGTGGAGAAGCTGAATCCCAGCTGTTTAAATCCGCGCGCAGTTCACAGGTAGAACGACAGGAACAGGGTCACGACCCACGTCGCGCCGAGCACCTGCAGCACGCGGTCCTTCAGGGCGATCTCGTCGGGCGCGCCGGCGTTGCCGCCGTCCACGTCGACCGCGTAGCGGAGCACCGCGATCACGAACGGCACCATCGACACGACCGCCCACACCGAGTTGTGCTCGGCCTGGCGGATCTCGAACGCCCACAGGCAGTAGGACATGATCAGGATCGCCGCGGACGTCGCCCACACGAAGCGCAGGTAGCTCGCCGAGTACTTCTTCAGCGAGGACCGGATCTTCGCGCCGGTGCGCTCGAACAGCATGATCTCCGCGTACCGCTTGCCCGCCACCATGAACAGCGAGCCGAACGCCGTGACCAGCAGGAACCACTGCGACATCGCGATGCCGCCGGCGACGCCGCCCGCCACCGAGCGCATCAGGAAGCCCGAGCCGACGATCGCCAGGTCGACCACCGGCTGGTGCTTCAGGCCGAAGCAGTAGCCGAGCTGCACGGCCTCGTAGACCGCCAGCACGATCGCCAGCCGCCAGTCCGCCGCGAACGACACGGCGAGCCCGGCCAGGAAGAACACCACGGCCGCGGCGTAGGCCACCGGGACCGGGACGATGCCCGCCGCGATCGGGCGGTTGCGCTTCGTCGGGTGGGCCCGGTCGGCCTCGACGTCGACGGCGTCGTTGATCAGGTAGACCGACGAGGCGGTGAGCGAGAAGGCCACGAACGCGATCAGCGCGTCGATGACCAGCTCAGTCCGGTTCGTCGCCTTGGAGAACGCGAAGAACGGCGCCGCGAAGACGAGGACGTTCTTCACCCACTGCTTCGGCCGCGCGGTCTTGATCACCCCGAGCACGAGACCCACCGGGCTCGGGCCCGAGGCAGGGGCGGGGGCGGCCGGGACCGGGGATTCGGTCTTCTCGGCCTTGTCGGTTTCCTCGGCGACCTCGGTCTTCTCGGCGGCCGCTTCCGTCGCTTCCGCGGATTCGGCCGTACCGGACGCGTTTTCGGTTCGCTCGTCGGTCGTTTCGCTCATCGCTTTGTGGTCAGCTTCCGTCGGATCAGACCGCCGACGACGCCACCCAGGGCGGCTCCGGCCAGAACGTCTGTCGGATAGTGAACGCCGAGAAGCAGCCTCGAGGCGAGCATCGGCGGTACCAGGGCGGGGACCAGGTTACGCCCGGTCAATCCGGAGTAGAGCACCGCCGCCGCTGTCGTCGACGTCGCGTGCGACGACGGGAAGCTCAGCTTGCTCGGCGTGCCGACCAGAACCTCCACGCTGGGATGGTCCGGACGGCGCCGCCGCACGACGCGCTTCACGGCGATCGACGCGGCGTGCGCGCCCACCACTCCGGCTGCCGCGACCAGCCAGTCCTTGCGCCGGTCGCGGTCCACCGCCGCTCCGAGCAAGCCCAGCGCGAACCATCCCGCGCTGTGCTCCCCGAACAGCGACATCCCCCGCGCGACCTGCACCGCGCCCGGCTTCTTCAGCGCCTTCTGGGTGCTGGAGAGCACGGCCACCTCACCGCGCGGGGTGTCCTTCTCAAGCATCGATCGACCCGTCCAGCGGCGCACCCTCGGTGAGGTGCGGGGCGATCTTGTTGTCGAACATCGACAGCGCCGACCCGATGGCCATGTGCATGTCGAGGTACTTGTACGTGCCGAGCCGCCCGCCGAACAGCACGTTCTTCTCGCGCGCCTCGGCCTTCGCCAGCTCGCGGTAGCTTTCCAGCTTCTCGCGGTTCTCGGCGGTGTTGATCGGGTAGTACGGCTCGTCGTCTTCCTTCGCGAAGCGCGAGTACTCGCGGAAGATGACCGTCTTGTCCTTCGGGTAGTCCCGCTCCGGGTGGAAGTGGCGGAACTCGATGATCCGGGTGTACGGGACCTCTTCGTCGTTGTAGTTCACGACCGAGGTGCCCTGGAAGTCGCCGGTCGGCGCGACCTCGGACTCGAAGTCGACGGTGCGCCAGGTGAACCGGCCCGCCGAGTAGTCGAAGTAGCGGTCCAGCGGCCCGGTGTAGACGGTCGGGGTGCCCGCCGGGATCAGGTCGCGCACGTCGAAGTAGTCGACGTTCAGCCGGATCTCGATGTTCTCGTGCTCGGCCATCTTCTCGAGCCACGCGGTGTAGCCGTTGACCGGCAGACCCTCGTAGGTGTCGTTGAAGTACCGGTTGTCGAAGGTGTAGCGGACCGGCAGCCGGTTGATGATGTTCGTGCCGAGGTTCTTGGGGTCGTTCTCCCACTGCTTCGCGGTGTACCCGCGGATGAACGCCTCGTAGAGGGGACGGCCGATCAGGGAGATCGCCTTCTCCTCGAGATTCTGCGCGTCCTCGGTCCGGAACTCCGCGGCCTGCTTCGCGATCAGCTCGCGCGCCTCGTCCGGCGTGTGCGATTTGCCGAAGAACTGGTTGATCAGGCCGAGGTTCATCGGGAACGAGTAGACCTGGTCCTTCACCCGCGCGAAGACCCGGTGCTGGTAGCCGGTGAACTCGGTGAAGCGGTTGACGTACTCCCACACCCGCTTGTTGGACGTGTGGAACAGGTGCGCGCCGTAGCGGTGCACCTCGATGCCCGTTTCGGGCTCGACCTCGGAGTAGGCGTTGCCCCCGAGGTGGTGGCGGCGCTCGAGGACCAGGACCTTCTTGCCCAGCTCGGCCGCGGCCCGTTCGGCGATGGTCAGGCCGAAGAAACCGGACCCGACGACGACGAGGTCGTAACCGCGAAAGTCGTCTTCAGTAATCTTGGCGGAGTTCGTGTGCTCGCTCACGGGCGCTCAGGGTACGCAGTCGCGCGACCGCGTCCCGAACCGACCTCGGCATCCCGCCAGGTTTTACCGGCACTACACACGTGAGAAGCATGCCTGCACCAGACACCTTCTGGACCTATCTCGGCGCGGTCGCCGCTTACCTGGCCGTGCTGGCAGTCCCGGGCGGCCTCATCGGCCGGGCCGCGGGAGTGCGCGGGTGGGCCCTCGCCGGGCTCGCGCCGCTGCTCAGCTATGCCGTCACCGGCCTGGCTGGGCCCTGGTTGTCGACTGTCGGTCTTCCGTACAACGTCTTCACGGCCTCGGCGTGCACCCTGCTGCTGGCCGGGGTCGCGTGGGGGATCCGGCGGCTGTGCCTCGTCCGCGGCTGGATCACCCCGGGAGCGGAGGAGCCTCCGGTCGCCTGGAGCGCGCGGGCGCAGTGGTCGGTGGCCGCGTGCGTCGCGGTGGCGACGGCGCTGTCGATCGCCGTGGTGCTGTCCGCGCGCGGCGGGACGACGGCGGTCTTCCAGCGCTGGGACACCGTCTTCCACGCGAACGGCATCCGCTACATCGCCGACACCGGCGACGGCTCGCTCATCGGCATGGGCAAGATCAACTGGTACCCGGACGGTTCGTTCTACCCGAACGGCTATCACCTGGTCGGCGCGCTGGTGTACCAGATCTCCGGGACGAGCATCCCGGTCACGCTGAACGCCATCACCATGCCGGTCGCGGGCATCTTCGCGCTCTCGATGGTCGCCTTGGTCCGCCAGATGGGCGGCCGTGCGGTCTTCGCGGGCTGCGCGGCCCTCATCGCCGCTGCGGCCACGACAGGCGCGTACGAGTCCGTGTCGAGCGGCCTGCTGCCGTACGCGCTGGGCATCGTTCTCACGCCGCTGACGGTGGTCGCGCTGCAACGCTTCCTCGTACGCCCGGGCGTCGACACCGGCCTGGTGTTCGCGCTGACCGCGGACGGCCTGCTCTGCGCGCACTCCAGCGCGCTGTTCGGCGGGGTCCTCTTCGCGGCGCCGCTGGTTCTGCAGCGTTGGTATCGCTCGCTTCGCCGGCTTCGCGTCGACGGTGTGCCCGAGGGCCGCAGCGGGCTGCGCGTGATCGGCGGCGACATCGTGCGCACGGTGCCGGTCATGGTGTTCGCGGTCGTCTTCGCCGCGCCGCAGATCCTGGGCGCGATCAGCTTCACCTCGGGCGCGTACCCGTATCAGCCGTGGAATTCGGACCTGCCGGTCCTGTCCGCGCTGAACATGCTCGGCACGTTCCAGCAGGTGCTGCACAAACCGCAGCTGTGGCTCACCGTGCTGCTCGTGGTCGGCGTGCTGAGCTTCCGCACGCTCGGCAGGCTGCGCTGGCTGATCATCTCCGCGATCGGCCTGTCCGGGCTGTTCGTGCTGGTCACGTCGTACGGCGCGTCGCCGCTGGTGATCTCGCTGTCGCGGCCGTGGTGGAACGACCGGTTCCGGCTGATGGCGCTGGCCGCGATCCCGCTGTGCCTGCTCGCCGGGCACGGCATGGCGGAACTGCAGCGCTGGATCGCGCAGGTGATCCGCTCGATCAGCTGGGCGAAGGCGCGGCCGAAGGTGGTCTCCCGGCTCGGGATCGCGGCGGCGGCGGTCGTCGTGGCCGTGACGGCGGTGCTGACCGGCGGTTTCTACCGCACCGCGAACGCCACCGCGGTGTCGTTCCTGTACTACAACGGGCCGGAGGGCGAGGTCACGCCGCCGGTCAGCCCGGACGAGATCGCGGCCATGGACTTCCTCGGCCGGATGCACATCCCGTCGGACGAGAAGGTGCTCAACGACCGGCTGGACGGCACCGCGTGGATGTACGCGCTGACCGGCGTGCACCCGGTCGCCGGCCACTACGACGGCGGCGGCCCGGTCTCGCCGGACGCGACGTATCTCGCGCTGCACTTCCGCGACTACGACGTCGACGTCCGCGTGCGCGAAGCGGTGCAGCGGCTGAAGGTGCGCCACGTGCTGATCGGCAGCGGCTCGATCGCCAAGGGCGCGCCGATCGCCCCCGGGCTGCGCGACCTCATGGGCAGCGATTTCCTGCGCCTCGTCTACCGCAACCCCGGCGCGCAGATCTACACGATCGTCAAGTGAGGTTCGTGGCCGCGGCCTCCCCCGCCGCGGCCACGAGCAGTCACTCCGCCTTAAGGCTCGGCAGCACTTCCTCGACGACCTTTTCCAGCACCGATTCGTGCCCCTCGTACGGCCCGCTCGAGCGCGGCCAGTGCGCGATGACGTCGGTGAAGCCCAGCTCCCGGGCCCGCTCGGCGGCCTCGCGGAACGCCGCGACGCTGCTGAGCGAGAACACCGGCGCCGCGTCGAGGCTCAGGTACCGCTGGATGCCCGCCGGTTCGCGGCCGGCCGCTTCGAGCCGCTGGTCGAACGTGCGGACCAGGTCCGCGATGCCGGTCCACCATTCGTCGAGGGTGGCCCCGCCGCGCCCGGTGGTGACCCAGCCCGCCCCGAACCGCGCGGCCAGCGTCATGGTGCGCGGGCCGTTGGCCGCGACCAGGAACGGCAGCCGGGGCCGCTGCACCGTGCCGGGCAGGTTCCGCGCGCCGCGCGCGGAGTAGTACTCGCCGGAGAAGTCGAAGTTGTCGGTCATCAGCAGTCCGTCGAGGGCCTCGACGAACTCGGTGAAGCGGTCGACCCGCTGCCGCGCGGTCAGCTCCGGGGCGGCGAGCACCTGCGCGTCGTACCGCGAACTGTCCACGCCGGCTCCGACGCCCAGCACGAACCGCCCGTCGGACACGTCGTCGAGGGTGATCAGCTCGCGCGCGAACGGCACCGGGTGCCGCGCGACCGGAGAGGCGACGAAGGTGCCCAGCCGGATCGTGGAGGTGACCATGGCGGCCGCGGTGAGGGTGGGCACAGCGGAGAACCACGGCCCGTCGACCAGCGATCGCCAGCCGAGATGGTCGTAGGTCCACGCGTGGTCGAAGCCGTACTCCTCGGCCGCGCGCCACTTCGGCTCCGCCGCCCACCAGCGGTCTTCAGGAAGAATTACGATGCCTGCTCGCACGACGCCGACCGTAACGTCCGGCACTGACATTCGCTCGAACGGGCGGCGACCGGGAGAATGGGACGGGTGGAGAAACCCCGGTTGATCGCGTCCGATGTCGACGGCACCCTGCTCGGTCCCAGCGAACAAGTGACCCCTCGCACGGTGTCGGTCGTGCAGCGGGTGCTGGCCGACGACGTGCCGTTCGTGCTGTGCACCGGCCGCCCGCCGCGCTGGATCGCGCCGATCGCCGGACCGCTCGGGCTGACCGGCTACGCGGTGTGCGCCAACGGAGCGGTGCTGCTGGACATCGGCACCGACACGGTGGTCGCGGTGCACGGGGAACTCGAGCCGAAACTGCTGCACGACCTGGCCTCCGCGCTCGACAAGGCACTGCCCGGCTGCCGGCTCGCGGCGGAACGGATCAGCACCGGCTCGGTGGACCACGAACTGCGCAATTTCGTGATCGAGCCGGAGTACCACAACCCGTGGGGCGAGGAGGAGAGCCGGATCGCGCCGCGCGCCGAGGTGCTCGGGAAAACCGCGATCAAGCTGCTGGTGAGCCGCCGCGGGATGACGTCGGAGGAAATGGCCGAGGCGACGAGCGCGGTGCTCGACGGGGCGGTGGACGTCACGTACTCGTCCTCCGGCGGCCTGATCGAACTGTCCGCGCACGGCGTGACGAAGGCGACCGGCCTCGCGGACATCGCCGAACGCTTCGACGTGCCCCAGTCGTCGGTGATCGCTTTCGGCGACATGCCCAACGACGTCGAGATGCTGCAGTGGGCCGGGCACGGCGTCGCGATGGCCAACGGGCACCCGACCGTGCTGGCGGTGGCGGACGAGGTGACCGGGCCGGCCGCGGAGGACGGGGTGGCGCAGGTGCTGGAGCGCTGGTTCTAAGCGCCCCAATGTGGCATTGGGTGCATCTGACGCACCCAATGTGGCGTTCGGTGCGCTGAGCGCACCCAATGTGGCATTGGGGCGCTCAGCAGGTCACGAGCGGCGGTCGAGCGCAGCAGCTTCTTCCGGCGTCGGCGCGCTGCCGCCGAGGTGCGCGGGCAGCCACCAGCGTTCGGCGTCGCTCTCCGGAGCCTCTGGGTACTCCGCCTGAGCCTTCTCGAGCAGCTCCGACATCCGGGCGCGCAGGTCCGTCGTCAGCGCTTCGCACGAGTCCTCCGGGCCGGGGCGCATCGGCTCGCCGATCACCACCGAAATCGGCACGTGCCTGCGGGTGAGGTCCCGGGGGCGGCCCTTCGTCCACAGCCGCTGCGTGCCCCACAGCGCCATCGGCACCACCGGCACGCCCGCCTCCGCGGCCATCCGGACCGCGCCGGTCTTGAGGTCCTTCACGGTGAACGACTGGCTGATCGTGGCCTCCGGGAAGACACCGACGACCTCGCCCGCGCGCAGCCGTGCCACGGCCTCGTCGTAGGACGCCTGCCCGGCGGCGCGGTCCACCGGGATGTGGTGCATGCCGCGCATCAGCGGACCGGCGACCGGGTTGCCGAAGATCTCCTGCTTCGCCATGAACCGCACGAGCCGCTTCGCCGGACGGGCGCCGAGGCCGCAGTAGATGAAGTCCAGGTAGCTGACGTGCGTGCAGGCCAGCACCGCACCGCCGCGGGCGGGCACGTGTTCGGCGCCGGTCACCCGGAGGCGGTTGTCGAGCAGCCGGAACATCAGCCGCGCGGCGACCAGGACGGGCGGGTACACGAAGTCAGCCATGCGCCCAAGGCTACGGGACCGTAAGTTTCCCGCCGGTAGGTTGCGCGGGTCGGCTCCGCCACACTTCAGGGGCAGGACACGTAGCGGAAGTCCGGGGCGCGGTCGAGCTCGCCGACGAGCCGGCTGGCGTCGTCGGCGCGCGGGTAGACCGAGATCCAGAACGGCGTCCCGGTGCGCCGGAAGGTCGCGACGCGGTACCAGGCGGGCAGGTCGTCGGCGCAATCCTGGCGGTCGGCGTACCCGGACCGGCCGGGCACGGCGAGCGTCGACCGCTCCGCGTCCAGCCCGACCACCAGCACGTGCGAACCGGCGCGGCTCGCGAGCAGCCCGGGCGACCCGGCGCTCACGACCGAGCCCGGCGGCAGATAGCGGGCGAGCCAGTCGCCGACCTCGGCCAGTTGCGCGCCCTGGGTGCTCCAGGCCCGCACGCGCGCCAGCACCTCGGGGCTGAACACCGAGACCGCCACCGCGATCCCGGTGAGCGCCGCGGTGACCGCCGGAACCGCCCGGGAAACCGCTCGCGGCCTCGGTACCGGCAGGAGGACGCCGCATCCGGCCACCGCGGCGACCGCCAGCAAGGGCGGCACCGGCACGAGCAGCCGCCACGAAAGTCCCGGATCCTCCTCGAAGAGCACCACGAGCGCGGTGTGCCCGACGGCGAGCGCGAGCAGCAACCACAGCGCGGACCGGGCCTCCACCGCACGTCCGCGTGCCGCCACCAGTCCCGCGACGAGCGCGGCCGGGACGAGAAAGCCTAAGTGCGCCAAGGCGAAGCCGCCGAGATACGGCCAATCCGGCCCAGGCGGCTGGCTCACGTCCGGCACGAACCGGTCGTAGTAGGTGACGCGCCAAGCCGTCCACGGCACCAGGAACACCAGCGCGCCCAGCACAAAACCGGCCGGAGCCCACCAGGTGTGCCGTCCGCGCGCCGCGGCGAAAACCAGCCAGACCGCGCCGACGACCGCGAGCGCCAGCCCTTCCGGCCGCGTCATCACCGCGCTGGCTACGAGCACCCCGGCGACCAGCGGACGGCCCGCGACCAACGCGTACGCGGCACAGAGCACGAGCAACGCGAACATCGGCTGCTCAGTGCCCGAAAGCCCGTACACCGCGAGCCCGTTCGCCCCCGCGGTCAGCAACGCCGCCGCGATCCCGATCGCCCGCCGCGGCTCAGCCCCTTCCGGCAAGCCGAGCGCGGCAATGCGATTGGCGAGGAAATACGCCGCCAAAACGCACCCCAAAGCGGCCGCGCAACTCACCGCGACGGCCGCGGGCGGCACTTCCGCCCCGAATGCGCCGCGCGGCAACGCGATCACCACGAGCCAGAGGAAATTCGCGTACGTCTCGCTGCGGTCGCCGATGTTGAATACCGGGCCATTTCCGTCGGCGAGGTTCTGCGCGTACCGGAAACTGACGTACGCGTCCTCGGTCGCGGTGGCGAACAACAGCTGGTGCAGCAGGGAAAACCCGAGAACGAGCAGAAGAACGCCGCCCCGCCACCGCCGGTCCCGCCCCATCCGCCGCCAAGCGGCGACGACCAGCGCGGCCAGCGCCAGCCATCCCCCCACGACCGCGTAAACCACGCGCCCCCAGCCTCCCGCGCCCCTCACCGGCCCAGCCGACCCCAGGCGGACCGTTCCTCACCCGTTCCAGTCAAGCGCGCGGCTACGCTACGCCGACATCAGCCGATCGGGTGTATGTCCGGGACGACTCGGCACTGCCCGTGGCGTGGTCGTGCCGCCATCCCGGCTGCACGCGCCCTGATCGGCCCAGGCATAGTCTGCTATGTGCTTGCCGTGTGCGTTGCTGTCGTCGTAATCGCTGTTCCCGGGCTGCTGACTGGTCTCGCCCTGGGACTGCGCGGGTGGACCCTCGCCGGACTCGCACCGTTGCTGAGCTACGCGATCGGCGGCCTGACCGGTCCCTGGGCGGCGGCCATGGGTCTGCCGTTCAACACCGTCACGTACGCGATCGCGACCGTGCTTTTCGCCGGCGTCGCGTTCGGTGTCCGCCGGCTCACGGTCCGGCGGTGGCCGCACGAACCGGCCCCGAAGCTGTGGGACCTGCGCGGACACCTCGCGATCGGCGCCTGCCTGGTGGTCGCGGTGGTGGCCGGGATGTACGCGATCATGCGCGGGCTCGGCACGACCGACGCCCTGCCGCAGGGTTTCGACGCGGTTTACCACGGCAACGCGGTCCGCTACATCGCCGACACCGGCGACGGCAGCCTGTTCGGCACCGGAACTGTCAACTGGTACGGCGACGCTTTCCCGGTGTTCTACCCGAATGCGTATCACCTGATTTCCGCGCTGGTTTACCGGATCAGCGGAGCGAGCATTCCGGCGACGCTCGACGCGAACATGCTGCTGCTCCCGATTCTGCTCGCGCTGGCGCTGATCGCGCTGGTGCGGGAGTTCCGCGGCCGGGCCGCGCTGGCCGGCGCGGTGGCGCTGGTCTCGGTCGCCCCGGTTTTCGGGCTGTACGAATCGCTGACCGGCGGTCAGCTGCTGCCGTTCGCGCTCGGCAACGCGCTGACGCCGCTCGCCGCCGTCGCGCTGAACCGCTACCTGAACCGGGTCGCGCTGGACACCGGATTCCTGATGGTGCTCGCCGCGGTCGGGCTGCTGTGCGTCCATTCCTCGACGTTGTTCGGCGGCATTCTTTTCGCCGGGCCGATGCTCGTCCAGCGGTGGCTCAAGAACTGGCGCGGAATCGGCCGCGATCTTCTCGCGCTGCTGCCAATCGCGGTGGTGTCGGTGTTCGTCGCGTGGCTGCAGCTGTTCGGCGCGCTCGGCCTGGCCGCCGGCAAGGTGCCGTACTACGGCTGGCCGAGCGAATGGCGGGCGACGGACGCGCTCGGCGCCCTACTCGGCTTCCAGCACAAACTGGAGGCGCATCCGCAGGTGTGGATGTCGGTCGCGCTCTTCCTCGGCATCGTCTTCTTCCGGAAAGCCGGTCCGATGCGGTGGGTCGGCCTCTCGGCCGCGGTGACGGGCCTGTTCTACATCGTCGTCTCGTCGGACGATTCCCGGTTGGTGATGGCGCTCTCGCGCCCGTGGTGGGACGACCCCTGGCGGCTCATGACGCTGGCGTCGCTCCCGCTGACCCTGCTCGCCGCGCACGGCCTGGCGGAAACCCAGGCATGGCTTCGCGACCGCATTCCGTGGGTACGCGAGCGGTTCGCCGCGACCGCCGCACTGTCCGCGGTCGTGTTCCTCGGTTTCGTCGCGGTGAGCAACGGCCTCTACGCCAAGCCCAACGGCGACATCGTGCGCACCGGCTTCCACCAGGACGACCTCGCCTACCAGCGCGTGACCCCGCTCGAGCAGACGGCGATCGAGAAACTGGGCCAGCTGGCCAAGCCCGGAGAATGGGCCATGAACGACCGCGGCGACGGCAGCGCGTGGTCCTACGCCCTCACCGGCGTGCGCACCGTGGCCGCCCACTTCGACACGATGTTCCCGCCCTCCGACGCGGACCTGCTGGCGAAGCATTTCCGCGAATACGAAACCAACCCGGCGGTCCGGGCCGCGGTGGCCCGGTTGAACATTCACTGGCTGATCCTCGGCAAGCCCGAACCCGGCAAGGAATACTCCGTCGGATTGCAGGGTCTGGAGCACGGGGCGCCGTTCCTGAAAGAGGTTTACCGGAACGCGGATTCGGTGATTTTCCAGCTGAACCGCTGACCGGGTCCACCCGGCGGCGCGGGTGCACAGCCGGGACCGGCGTCCGGCAAGACGAAAAGGGGCCGCCCGAACCCGGGCGGCCCCTCGTCACAGCAAGATCAAGCAGCGTCGACTGGAAGAGGACGACGGGCGCTCATCTTCGCGGCCAACGCGGCGAAACCTGCGGTGAGCAGGTCGGCCACCGTGAACATCACTCGCGACGCGACCGCGAACGCCGTCGCCTGGCCGACCGTCAGGCCGCTCGCCGTGAGGACCGCGACCTGGGCTACCTCGCGCACGCCGACGCCGCTGGGCAGGATGAACGCGAAGGTGCCGACCGTCATCGCGACGGCCATCGCGCCCACGCACAGGATCAGGCCGTTGAAACCGGGAGCGCCGACGGAGTTCGCCAGCAGCCACAGGTGCACGCCCTGCAGAACCCAGGCGCCCATCGACGCGCCGAAGGTCTTGAACACCACGCTCCAGCCGAGCGGCTCGGCGAGCGGCGGGCGGCGCAGGATCTTCAGGACCAGCGACGTGCCCCAGGTCAGGATGCGCGGGTGCAGCAGCGCGAGACCGACCGGGATCAGCACGAACAGCCACATCGCGCGCGGGCTGTTGCTGAACACCGCTGGCGCCGCCAGCAGCGACACGACCAGCGCGGACACCACGCCGACGCCCAGCTGGATCAGCGAGCCGGTGAAAATCCGGGCCCTCGCCAGGCCCGCCTTGCGGCCCAGTTCCATCTGCAGCAGGTACGCCCACACCGAACCCGGCACGTACTTGCCGAGCGAGCCGACCAGGCAGATCTGCGCGCCGCGGGCGTAGCCGATCGGCTTGCCGAGGTGGTCGACCAGGACCTGCCAGCCCCAGGTGGACACGAGGATCGACAGGACCAGCGCCACCAGGCTCAGCGCCGACGACTGCCAGGCGACGTCGGACAGCGTGTGCCAGAACTCGTCCCAGTTGGACGCCAGGCTTTTCGCCGCGAAGCCGATCACCAGGAGGATGGCGACCCAGCGCACGACGTCGAGCACCCGCGCCTTGGTGGACTTGCGGGCTTTTCCGGTGGTCGGGGCGTCCTCAGCGGACGGGGCGTCGTCCCCCGGCGTCGGCGTACGAACGGTCGTCACTGCCTCTCAGCTCCTCAGGCCTGCACCGTGACCAGGCGGCTGAACTCGGACAGCAGATCGTAGCCGTCCCAGACCCCGGCGAACGTGAGGGCCGACCCGAAGGGCACGACCCGGTCCACCCCGCGTCCGGCGAGAGCCGTCACGAATCCGGTCAGTTCCTCGCGGGTGAACCCGAACTGGCTCACCGTCTGGTCTTTGCGCTGCACGATCGGCACCAGCTCGTCCAGCGACGCCACCGCGGCGTTCGCGAACGTGCCCGCGCCCAGCCATTCGCGCGGCATCACGGTGGCGTCGGCCAGCTCGAGCGTCGCCAGCGCGTTGCCGTCGAAGCGGATCGACGACACCAGCCCGTCAACCGCCGCGCCGTACGCCGACACCCGCTTCTGGACGGCCATCGCCGGCTCGGTGACGTGCTGTTTCGCGGCCAGCACCTCAGCGAGCAGCTCGCGGAACTCCTGTCCGGCGACCCGCGCGCCCGCCGCGTCGCCGACCCAGAACACCGCGCGCGGCGACGAGCAGGCGGCCTGGTCGAACCAGTACGAGTCGTTGTAGAAGCCCTCGGCGGCGGCCTTGCGCTGCTCCGGAGCGGCCTCCTGCCAGCCGCGCACCGACGCGATGGCGAACGACGAGCGGTCCGGGAAGGTGAGGTCGCGGGCGTGCGGGGCCAGCGGGTACTTCCGCAGCGCGGCCACCGAAGCGTCCCCGCCCCAGATCACCCGCAGGTCCGCGGCCAGCGACAACGCGCCGCTGATCTCGTCGCTGCGGTCGTAGGTGACCATGCGCTGGGTGGCCCGGACGGCGGCCGCGGTTTCCGGCGACACGTCTTCCATCGCCGCGTTCAGCGCTTCCAGCACGGCTTCGGCCGCACCGGCCGAACGCGACGACACCCGCACGACGTTGCTGTTGCCCGCCAGCGCCGACAGCGCCCACGAGTACACGAAAATGGTGTCCACATTGGCTGGCGGCACGTGGAACACGAGCCCCCGCGGGAACCGCAGCGAATCCCCGCTGGTTTCCAAAGTGGACAGTGACTTCGCGAGTTCTCCCTTGCGCAGGAAGAAACCCAGCGAGGCCAGCTCCGGGAACCGCCGAGCCAGCGTGGGCGCAAGCAGTTTGCGCGCGAACTTGGTGACGAACTCGACTACCCGCGGGTCGCCGACGGTCAACCGGCCGCCGGGCGGTTCCTCGCGCAGTTCGTCCAGCAGCGCGCCGACCGAAACCGAATCACCCAGCGGAAAACGCTGTTCCAACGCACTCACGCGGCCGCTCCCTGGAACGTGTCCGAGCATCCGCGCGCCTCGGCCTTCGGCAGCCGGCCCAGCACTGAGAAATGCTTGCCCGGCCAATCGCCATCGTCGATTCCGTTGTAGACACCCAGATCCTCGGTGAGCAGCACGTGTCCCGGATACGACCGCGGCAGCGTGCTCACCACCTCGATGACGCCCGGCTTGCCGACCGGCTGCTCTTCCCAGGTCTCCGGGTCGCGGATCACGACGTCGGCGAAATCGGGGCAGTACAAGGAGTTCCCGGACGGACCCTCGAGGAACACGGTGCCGATCTGCTCGATCATCCCGTAGTAGTTGTGGATCCGGGTGAGGCCGGTGTCCTCTTTGAACCGGCGGCGGAACTCGTTGTTGTCGACCGCGCGGTCGATCAGCTTCTTCCAGCCGCCGGAGTGGATGAGGATGCCGTTCGACAGGTCGAGCTTGTGCTCGCGGGCGACCTCGTACAGGTACTGCCACACCATGAAGGTGAAGCCGAAGATCAGGAAGGGCTTGTCCCCGTACTCGGCGAGGAACTTCCGCACCGCCTCGACGTCCGGCTGGTCGTTCTCGTCCAGCACGTAGGTGTGCTTGCGGCCGAAGTTCGCCATGCCGAGCACGCCCGCGCCGCGCGCGGAGAACGACCGGCGGTTCTTGATGATGCCGATGGTGTCGACCATCAGCATCGGCAGCCGCTCGCCGCCCAGCACTTCCTGCAGGGTCGCGCCGAGCTGCTTCGTCTGCGCGCCCGCCGCTTCCTTGTCCAGGTAGATCCGCGACGCGCCGGCCCCGGTGGTGCCCGAGGACGTGAGGGTCTTGAAGACCTCGGCGTCCGGAATGGACTTCAGGTCGTGCGTTTTGAACATGCGCACCGGCAGCCACGGCAGGTCGGCGATCGTGGCGAACGACGCGTCCGGCGCGAAACCGAGCGAAGCCAGGATGCGCTCGTACCCGGCGGAGTTCGCCCGGTGGTGCGCGGTCAGCTCCGCCAGCTCGGGGAGCAGCGCCGCCTCCCGCTCCGCCTGCGAGCGCGTGAACACACTCATACCCGTCCTTCCAGCGACCGGTAGTCGATCTTCCCGCTGGCCAGCAGCGGCACGGTGTCGATCGGACGCACGTCGAACCCGCTGGCGTGCAGGTGCAGCCGCTCGGACAGCGCCCGCGCCGCGTCCTTGCAGATCGCCTTCGCGCCGTCGCCCTCGGGCAGTTCGGCGAACAGCACGACCTTGTCGCCCGCGGGCACCGCGGCCACCACGTCGATGCCCACCGCGGCCGTGCGCACGGCCTGCTCCAGGTCGTCCAGGCTGACCCGGTTTCCGAACACCTTGCCGATCCGCTTGAGCCTGCCGGTGATGTACAGGTACCCCTCTTCGTCGAGATACCCGAGATCACCGGTGGCCAGCGTTCCGCGATATTCGTCGCCCGCGCTCAGCCCTGCTTCGTCCTCGGCATAACCCATCATCACGTTGGGTCCACGGTAAAGGACCTCACCGACAATTTTGGGATGCGTGGTTTCCTCGCCGTCGTCGCGGCGGATGGCGAACGAGCCGCCGGGCAGCGCCGGACCGGCCGAGCCGATCTTGTCCGCGAGCCGCTCCGCCGGCACCGTCGTCATGCGCGGGGACGCCTCGGTCTGGCCGTACATGACGTACATCCGGCCGCCGACCGCGAGCATCTTGTCGTTGAATTCGACGACCAGTTCGTCCCGCAGTTTTCCCCCCGCCTGGGTGAGGGTCCGCAGGGTCGGGTACTTCGCCGGGTCGAACTTCAGCCGGCGCAGCATTTCGTAGTGATAGGGCACGCCGGACAGCGAGGTCACGCCGTGTTCCTTCACCGCATCCCAGAATCCGCGGCCAAGAACGCCAGACGATTCGATTACCACCGTCGCGCCGCGAATAAGGTGCGAATTCAGCACCGAAAGGCCGTAGCTGTAGTGCAGCGGCAGACAGGTCGGCGCGACCTCCTCCGCGTCGATCTCCAGCACCTGCGCGATGGCGTCGGCGTTGGCCAGCAGGCCCTGCCGGGACAGCCGGACGAGCTTCGGATTGCCGGTCGACCCGCTGGTCGGGAGCAGAACGGCGAGGTCCGGGTGCGGGACGGCGCCATCGGCCGCCTCGCGCACCCAGTGCCCGTCCTCGGCCCGGTAGCCCTCCGGCGCGTCCGCTTCCGGCGCGGCCAGCACGGCGGCCGGGCGGAACCGGGTGATCAGGCCCGCGAGCACGTCGGCGTCGAGCGCCGGGTCGATCAGCGCGATCGCCCGCCCCGCTTCGAACGCGCCGAGGTACCGCAGCACGCTGTCCAGGTCCAGCGACATCCGCGCGAACAGCACGCCGGACGGGAGGTCCGCCAGCGCGGCCGCGGACCGCTCGATCTCGGCCGTCAGCTCGTCGCCCGCCAGCGTGGCGCCCCCGACCACGTCGACCAGCCGGGACCCTTCGCCAACCAGATTCACCGAACCTCCTCGTCGTGCTCGCGAGCGTGCCTGCCGGAACGAACCGGCATCCGCGCTCACAACACCAAGCCGCCGTCGATGCCCAGGACCTGGCCGGTCACGAAGGACGCCTCGTCGCTGGCCAGGAAGCGGATCGCCTTCGCGACCTCCTCGGCCTTGCCGAGCCTGCCCAGCGCCGTGTCCTCGATGCGCTCGGCGATGACCTTCTCGCCGAGGTGGGACGTCATGTCGGTCTCGATCACGCCGGGCGCGACCGCGTTGACCCGGATGTTGTGCCTGCCCAGCTCCTTCGCCGCGGACCGGGCGATGTTGCCGACGGCGGCCTTGGAGGCGGCGTAGGCGGTCTGCCCGGCGCTGCCGTTCTCGCCGACGATGGAGGCCAGCAGGACGATCGCCCCGGACTTGCGCCTGCTCATCACGCGCGACGCGGCCTGCACGGTGTTGATCGTGCCGCCGACGTTCGTCTTGAACATGCGGTCGACCAGGTCTTCGCTGATCATGCCGAGCAGCGCGTCTTCGAGCACCCCCGCGTTGGCGACGACGATGTCGAGCGCCCCGTGCTCCTTCGCGACGCCGCGCACCAGCGACGACACGGCCTTCGCGTCGGTGACGTCCAGCGCGAGACCGGCAGCCGCGCCCGCCTCGGCGGCGACTTCCTTCGCCCGGCTTTCGTCCCGCCCGGTCAGCACGACTGTCGCACCCGCTTCGACGAGCGCGCGAACGGTGGCCAGCCCGATTCCGCGCGTCCCGCCGGTGACGAGCGCGACGCGTCCGGTCAGGTCAGTCATTCTTGGCGACGAGGTCGGTGACCATGTCGACGGCGACCTTGAAGCTCGACATGTCGATCACCTGGTCGGTGTCGAATTCGATGTCGAACTCGTCCTCGATCGCGGCGACCAGCGCCATGTGGCCGACCGAGTCCCACGCCTCGATGTCGCGGTACTTGAGGTTCTCCACGTCCACGTCCCCGTCGAGGTCCAGCGCCTCGACGAAGACCGCGCGCAGCTTGGGGGCGATTTCCGACATGTGCGTAGCTCCTAGTGCTCGTCGCGCGGGCGTGCGTCCCACGCCCTCACCAAGGTAGAGAGGTCTTCGGGGAGCCCGTCGTCCGGGAGGTCGCCTTTGCCCTTGACCCACGGGCCGAGTGCCTCGACGGCCGCCTCGTCCAGGCCGCGCCGCGACAAGCCCACCGTATTGACGCCGGTCACCCGGGCCGGGTTGCCGACCGTGATGGTGAACGCGCCCACTTCGCGGCGGACCGCCGAACCCATCCCGACCATCGCGCCCGGGCCGATGCTGCCGCCCTGGTGCACGACCGTGCCCATGCCGAGGTTCGCGAACGACCAGACGTGCGTGTGGCCGCCGAGCATGACGTTGCAGGCGAGCGTGACCTGGTCGTCGACCAGCACGTCGTGCCCGATGTGGCTGCCGCGCAGCACGTAGCAGTCGTCGCCGAGCGTCGTGGCGCGCCAGGTGCCCTGCTGGATGCTGGTGTACTCGCGGATCCGGTTGCGGCTGCCGACGACGACGCCGTGCCCGTCCTGAGCCGGGTCGCCGGCCGGCGCGCCCTCCCAGGCGGCCGGGTGCGGGCCGCCGCGGTCCTCGCCCGGCGTGCCGATGGTGACGTGCGGGCCGATCCAGTTCCCGTCGCCGATCCGCGTCGGGCCGACGATGACCGCGTACGGGCCGATGACATTGCCTTCGCCCAGTTCCACCCCCTCGCCGACGACTGCCGTGGGATGGATCCGGTTGGGTGCCGCAGGTGACACAGTCGATGATCCGTTCGTCGCTTCCGGCCGGGACGGCCTGGGGTCGAGGGCTGGCGGCGGCGCCCGGTAACGTGTGGCCCGCGTGCACGCAGGGCGTCCGGGCGCGGCACCGGCGGCTTTCCGGCCTCGCGGCCGGAGCGCCTAGCACTGTACCGGACGCATCGATTTCCCCAGCCGAGAGAGACTGCCGATGATCCCCATTACCGTGGTCGACGTCCGAGACGCGGAGGACCTGGTCGTCGAGGTGCTGCGATCCGGCGCCATCGCTCAGGGGCCGATGGTCAAGCGCTTCGAGGACGCGTTCGCGCACGTCGCGGGCACGAAGCACGCCATCGCCGTGAACAACGGGACGACCGCGCTGGTCGCGTCGCTGCAGGCGCTGGACCTCCGGCCCGGGGATGAGGTAGTGACCTCGCCGTTCACCTTCGTCGCGACGCTGAACGCGATCCTGGAGGCGGGGGCGACCGTGCGGTTCGCCGACATCCGGCGCGACGATTTCGCGATCGACCCGGACGCCGTCGCCGCCGCTGTCGGCCCGCGCACCAAGGTGCTGATGCCGGTGCACCTGTACGGCCAGACCGCGGACATGGGCAAACTCGCGCCGCTCGCCGCCGAGCACGGGCTGCAGATCATCGAGGACTCCGCGCAGGCCGTCGGCGCGTCTTTCGAGGGCAAGCAGGCCGGGTCGTACGGCATCGGCTGCTTCTCGCTGTACGCGACGAAGAACGTGACCACCGCCGAGGGCGGCGTGATCACCACGGACGACGACGCGCTCGCCGACAAGCTGCGCGTGATGCGCAACCAGGGCATGAAGGCCCGCTACCAGTACGAGATGGCCGGCCACAACTACCGGATGACCGACCTGCACGCCGCGGTCGGCATCCCGCAGCTGGAGAAGCTCGACCAGCTCACCGCGGCCCGCCAGGCCAACGCGAAGCGGCTGTCCGAGGGCCTCGCCGGCACGCCGGGCCTCGAAGTGCCGCAGGTGCTGCCCGGCCGCGAGCACGTGTGGCACCAGTACACCGTGCTGGTCGGTCCGCACGCGATGCTCTCGCGCGAGGAATTCGCCGCCGCGCTGACCGAAAAGGGCATCGGCAACGGGATCTACTACCCGAAGATCGTCTTCGACTACGACTGCTACCGCGGGCACCCGCTGATCCCGGACGCCCGGGTCGAGGACTTCCCGGTCGCGTCCGCCGTTGCCGCGCAAGCGCTTTCGCTTCCGGTGCACCCGCGGCTGACCGAGTCCGAGTTGGACCGGATCATCGAGACCGTTCGCGAGGTGCTCGGCGCATGACGCACCGCATCGCCCTCGTCGGCACCGGCAACATGGGCTCGCTGCACGCGCGCGTCCTGTCGCAGAACGACCGGGTGGACCTGGCCCGCGTGATCGACCCCCGCGAGGAAGCGGGCCGGGCGGTCGCCGAACGCTACGAAACCCAGTGGACGCCGGAAATCGGCTCGCTGTCCGACGTGGACGCGGTGGTGCTCGCCTCGGCCACCGAGGTGCATTACGAGCTGGCACAGGAGATTCTCGGCCAGGGCAAGCCGATGCTGGTCGAGAAGCCGGTGTGCAACAGCCTCGAGTTCTCGCAGGAAATCGTTGCCCTGTCGGCAAAAAAGGATGTTCCGCTGATGTGCGGGCTCCTGGAGCGCTACAACCCGGCCGTGATGACCGCACGGGCGCTGGTGAACGAACCGGTGCACCTGATGGCGCGCCGGCACGGCCCGTACGCGCCGCGGATCAAGACCGGGGTCGCGTGGGACCTGCTGGTGCACGACGTCGACCTGGCGATCCAGTTCTTCGGCGGGGCCACGCCGGGGCGGGTTACCTCCAGCGCGGGGTATTTCCACCCGCAGTCGGTCGCCGGGGCCGAGGACACCATCGAAACGGTGCTGTCGTTCCCGAGCGGGCTGGCCACGGTGTCGGCCTCGCGGCTGGCGCAGCGCAAGGTCCGGTCGCTGACGGTGTCCGAACTGGACCGGATGGTCGAGATCGACCTGCTGCGCCGCGACGTGACGATCTACCGGCACGTTTCGCACGATTCGGTCACCCCGGACGGCCTCGGCTACCGGCAGCAGACCGTCATCGAGATCCCGGAACTGGTCACCGCGCGCGAACCGCTGGCCACGCAGCTGGACCGGTTCGTCGACCTGCTGGAGGGCAAGGTCGACGCGGACGTCGAGCGGGCCTTGATCCTGCCGTCGCACGAGGTCGTGGCGCAGGTTCTGGCCGAGGCCGCCTGAGTTATTTGGTGAGGCGTTTGCCGTCCGCGGAGTAGGCGACCAGCGGGCTCGCCCGCTCGGCGGACGGCACCTCGTCCTGGTCGAACCAGAACACGACCACGTCGGGATCCTCGCTCCAGCGCGCCGTGTGCGCCTGGATCGTGCGACCGTCCACTGTGGTCTCGATGCGGGCGGCCGGTCCGCTGAAGTAGCCGTAGACCGGCACCCAGATGTCGGAGATCGTGGTGCCGCCCGAGGTGGCGTGGAAGCCGAAAGAGCGGTCCTGGCCTTCGGATTCGTTGGCGAGGTAGAGCGGACGCAGGTTGCCGTCCGGCTCGGACAGGCTGGCCATCACTCCGAATTGGACAGTCGGCAGGTTGTCCGGGTCTTCGATTTGCGTCGCGTAGAAGACGAGTTCCGCGCCGTCGGCGTAGGTGCCGGTGGAAATCACCTCGCCGAGCGGCCGCGATTCAGCCGTCGTCGGAGCCGGAATCGGCGTGGTGCTGGTCGTTTTCGTGATGGACGACGGCGGAGGCGCGGCCGCCGCGTGCACCTGCTCCGGCGCACCGCCCGGCGAACGCAGCCAAACCGCGCCGAACACCACGGCGACCACGGCCACCGCCGCGCCCGAGGACGTCAGAAACCGCCGCCGACGCCGGATCCGCCCGCCTTCTTGGAAAATCCGATCGAGATCCGGCTCCTTGAACGGCTCCGCGGGCGCTTCCTGAAGTGCGGCACGCAACCGTTCGAGTTCGTCGGTCATGCGCTCACCTCCCCGACCAGCGCGTCCCCGTCGACCCGCAGCTTCGCCAGCGCGCGGGAATTGGTGCTCTTCACCGTGCCGACGGACACGCCCAGTTCTTCGGCGACTTGGTGTTCCGGCAAATCGAAGAAATGCCGGAGGACTACGACGGCGCGTTCCCGGGCGGTGAGCCGGGCCAACGCGTCGGAAAGCCATTCGCGATCGGTGACGGCATGCGAGATGTCCGGAACTTTCGCCGGTTCCGGCATCTCCTCGGTCGCGTATTCGCGGATCGGGCGGCGCCAGATGTCGATGACGTGATTGGCGAGCACGCGGCGGGCGTACGCGTAGGGATTCTTGCGCCGCACCCGCGGCCAAGCGGCGTAGGTGCGGGTGAAGGCGGTCTGCGCGGCGTCCTCGGCCTGGTGCCGGTCGCCGGTGAGCAGGAAGGCCGCGTGCGTGAGCCGGGCCGAACAGGACCGCACGAAGTCGGCGAACTCGTCGTCCCCGCGCACTGCCCCACCCCTGTTTCCCGGTCGTCTTGCGGTCCAGGTTACGGGGAGGCGAGCCGTGCGTCGATGTAATGGCTGGTCAGTCTGGTCTCACTGGCGACGCATGGGGTTCGGGTCAGCGCTGCGCGCGGGGGTCGACGAGCGCGTTCAGGTCGAGCTTCACCGGCGCTCCCGCTACTTCCAGCTCGACGGAGCCGGAGTACTCGCCGAAATTCCCGTAATCGCCGTCGATGAGCCGGTACGCGATCAGGCTGACCGGCGGGGCCAAGTCCACAATCCAGTACTGCTCGATCCCGGCAACGGAACCCCTTCGACAACCTCGATCCGGACCCTCGGGTTCTCCGGAAGGTCCGCCCAGTCGTCAAGGGTCAGGAGGTGGTGAGGCCATTCCAGGACACTCATGACTTCTCCTTCACCGACAGTGACTGAGAGCAGTGCCCCATGTTACCCGGAGCATCCGCCAGCGCGTGACGCACCGTGTCCGATTCACTTCTCCGTGAAGTCGCCCGACGGGGAGCCCCATCCCGAGGAATCGTCCGACAGCGCACGGCGGCGGGCGTTCTCCTCGCGGACCCGCTTCACCTCCGACTCGATGTACTCCTCGTCGTAGCGCTGGAACACCCTCGCCGGGTTGCCCGCCACCAGCGAGCGTGCCGGAACGTCCTTCGCGACCACCGAGTTCGGCTGCACCGTCGCGAAATCGCCGATCGTGACGCCCGGCATGATCACCACCAGGCCGCCGATGAAACAGCCCTTGCCGATTTTCACCGGCTTGCGTTCGATCAGATCGCTGCCGGAATGGTTTTCCAGCGCCATGTTCGCGAGCCAGCTCGAATGCGTGAACACCAGAGTGTTCAGGCCGATGCTGGTGTGCTCGCCGATTTCCAGGCCGCCGCTCGCGTCGAGGGTCGCGCCCTCGCCGACCCAGCAGTGCTCGCCCATCGTGAGGTTGTCCGGGCTGACGATCTTGACCCGTTCGCGCACGCGGCACGATTCCGGCAGGCCGAAGAACTTGGCCCGCTCGGCGTCGTTCATGTACTGCGCGACGAGGTCGTTCAGGATCATCGGGCGCAACCGGTTGCTGCGCTCGTCGTCGAAGAACATCAGTTGTCCGCCACCAGTTTCGTGAGCACCCGCAGGTGTTCCTCGGCCACTACGTCCAGTCCGAAGTTGTCCCGGACCATCGCGGCTTCCCGCTCGGCGATCCGCGCACGTTCCTTCGGATCGTCCAAAAGGGACAGTACGGTGCTCGCGACCGCCTCGGAATCGTTCGGCCGCACCAGCAGGATGTTCTCGCCGTTGTGCAGTTCGATGCCGGGGTAGTTGTCCTCGGTGACCGACGCGATGGTCGCGGTGCCGGACAGCATCGCTTCCAGCGACGCGGTTCCGCAGCCGCCGTTGAGGTCGTGCGTGACGATGTCCGCGGCCGCGAAGTACGCCGGCACGTCCGCCTTCGGCACCGCGCCGGTGACGATCAGCGCGTCGGCCACGCCCAGTTCCTTGGCCCGCTGCTGGAACGCGTCGTGGTACACCCGGCCGACGATCACCACGCGCAGTCCGGGGTGCTTCTCCAGGATCGCCGGCAGCGCCTCGATCAGCGGCAGCCGGTTGCGCAGCGGGATCACGTGCCCGAGCGACACGATCAGCGGCGCGTCCCCGATCTCCAGTTCCGCGCGCACGTCCTTGGTCACCGGCTTCGCGAAATGCCCGGTGTCCACCGCGATCGGGAAGTACTCGGAGTTGTCGTCGCTCGTGCCGTAGCGGTCGACGCAGTAGTCCACGCCGAGCTTGTCGAGGATGACGAAGCGCGGGCGCAGGTACTTCAGGACCGGGTTCACCAGCATCGCGTCGAGCGCGCGGAACACCCGGCCGTACATCTTGTTCTCGCTGATCAGCAGCGTGTGGATGGTCAGCAGAATCGGCAGCTCGCGCCGGCGCGCGTAGATGCCGACCATCCAGGACAGGTCGAAGAACTGCCCGTGCAGGTGCACCGCGTCCGGTTTGAACTCGTTCAGCAGCTTCCACAGCCGCCGCCAGTTGCCCGGCCGCATCGACGCGAACGTCATGTCGAAGTCGATCGACAGGCCGAGCTGCGGCATTTTCACCGCGGGCAGGCGCACGACGCGGTATCCGTCGCGCTCCTCCTCCGCCGGCGCGTCACCGTAGGCAGCGGTGATCGCCAGCACTTCGTTCCCGGCGGCCGCGTACTCGGCGGCCAGCGAGGCCGACATGTGCGCGCTCCCGCCCACGCGCGGCGGGAAGAAGTTGTTCACCACCACGATCCGCATGGGCTTTCCTTCGGCCGGGCCCGCAGTGCTCATTACGCATTCCCCTCGGAAGACGCGCCGACGGAGAGGCTCACTCGGAGTCCCGCACCAAGGCGCGCATGCCCTCTTCGACGGTGATCGACGGCTCCCAGCCGAGCACCTCGCGGGCGCGGGTGATGTCCGCGGCGCGGCGCGACACGAGGACGTCGCGCTTGTTGAACACCGGCTCGACGTCGACGCCGACCGCCTCGATCAGGATCTTCGCCAGGGTGGCGATCGAGGTGTCGATGCCGGTGCCGATGTTGATCGGCAGGTTCGACTGCTCCGACTCCAGCGCGGCGACGACGCCCTTGGCGAGGTCGGTCACGTGCACGAAGTCCATCGACTGGTCGCCCGCGCCGTCGATGATCGGCGGCTGGCCGGCGCGCAGGCGCTGGATGAAGTGGTTGATGACCGAGGTGTAGTACGCCTCGATCTTCTGGCCGGGGCCGTACACGTTGAAGAAGCGCAGCGCGTTCCAGGACAGGCCCTTGGTGCGCTCGTAGAAGCCGAGCAGATCCTCGCCCGCGCGCTTGGAGATGCAGTACGGGGTGAGCGGGTTCAGCTTGTCGTCCTCGTGCATCGGCAGCTTCTCCGGCTCGCCGTACACCGAGGCGCTGGAGGCGAACACCAGGCGCTCGACGCCCTCGTCGGCCGCGGCCGCGAAGACGTTGTTGTTGCCGACCATGTTGATGTCGATCGACTCGCCCGGGTCCGCGATCGACTTGTTGATCGACACGGTGGCGAAGTGGATCGCGTGCGTGCAGCCGCGCATGGCCTCGCGGACGCCGACGCCGTAGCGCACGTCCTTCTCGACCAGTTCGACCTTGCCGGTCGCGACGAACTCGGCGACGCGGTCGCGGTCGCCGCGGGTCATGTTGTCGAAGATCCGGACCGAGTAGTCCTTCTCCAGCAGGATCGGGATCACGTGCGAGGCGATGAAACCGCCGCCGCCGGTGAAGAAAACTTTCTTGTCGGACATGGGTTCTCCTCAGGAAAGGTCGGCGGGGTCAGGAAAGAGCGGACACGGCTTCGCGCACGGTGGCGACCACGCGCTCGACTTCGCTGTCGGCGAGTTCCGCGTGCATCGGGATCGCCAGCTGGCGGCGGAAAGCGTCGGCGGACACGGGCAGCGGCTGCTGCTCGCCGTACACCGGCTGCAGGTGGGAGGCGTAGGTGCCGAAGTTGCACTGCACGCCCTGCTCGCGGATCCGCAGGGCCAGCGCGTCGCGGCTGACCTCCGGGGCCACCGTCAGCAGGTAGGCCTGCCACGGGTGCTCGCGGTCCGGGGCCTCGACCGGCACGGTCAGCGCGTCGACGTCCGCGAACGCCTCGTGGTAGCGCTTGGCCACCGAGCGGCGGGCGGCGAGCAGGTCGGGCAGCCGGTCGAGCTGGACGCCCATGATCGCGGCCTGGATGTCCGACAGCCGGAAGTTCCAGCCCAGCTCGTGGAAGGACGGGATCGGCAGCGCGTCCGAGCCTTCGCGGCTGATCGCGGGCTCGATGCCGTAGGTGTGGATCTTGCGCGCGTGCGCGATCAGGTCCTCGCGGTTCGAGACCAGCGCGCCGCCCTCGCCCGCGGTGATGCCCTTGCGGCCGTGGAAGGAGAACGCGGCCAGGTCGCCCAAGCTGCCCGCCGGGCGGTTGCGGTAGGTCGCGCCCGCGGAGCAGGCGGCGTCCTCGAACAGCCACAGGCCGTGCTTGTCGGCGATCGCGCGGTACTCGTCGAAGTCGCCGGGCTGGCCCGCCACGTCGACGGCGAGGATGCCGACCGTGCGCGGCGTGATGAGCGCTTCGATCGCGGCCGGGTCGGCGCTGAAGATGTCCGGGCGGATGTCGGCGAAGACCGGCTTCGCGCCGGCCTGCAGCACGGCGTGGCCGGTCGCCGGGAAGGTGTAGTCGCCGACGATCACCTCGTCGCCGGGCTGGACGCCGAGCACCTTCAGGCCCAGGAACAGGGCGGAGCCGCAGTTGCTGGTGGTCAGAGCGTGCGCGGTGCCGGTCAGCTGCGCGAACCGCTCCTCGAAGCGACGGCACGCCGGACCCGCGCCGGCCAGCCAGCCGGAACGGAACACCTCGGCGACGGCTGCGAGCTCCTCGTCGCCGACGGTCGGCTTCCCGAGCAGGACGGGTTCGCCCACTGTAGATCTCCTGTGCATCGGGGTGTCCCGCATTGCGCGGGGTCGCGCCGAAGTGTATAGAAGTCGCGCTTCATGCCTGTTTCGGGGACAGAACCCACGGGTAGGCACCCGTTCGGGGCATAGGCTCACGGAATGCGGATCGGGGTGCTGGGGGCCGTCGTCGCGTGGGACGGCGCGGGCGGGACGGTCGCCGTGGGCGGCCCGCGAGGCCGGGCGCTGCTGGCGTTGCTCGCGGCGGACGCCGGGCGGTTCGTGTCCGCCGAGCGGCTCATCGACGGGCTCTACGGCGAGGACCCGCCGGACGGCGCGGCCAACGCGCTGCAATCGCAGGTGTCGCGGCTGCGCAGCGCGCTGAAACTGCCGATAGAACTCACCTCGGCGGGGTACCGCCTCCGGATCGAACCGGACGAAGTGGACGCGCACCGCTTCGCCCGGCTGGCTGGAGAGGGCCGCCGAGAACTGGCCGAGGGAGACCCGACGCGGGCCAGCGACCTGCTCGGCGAAGCGCTGGCGCTGTGGCGCGGACCGGCGTTCGCCGACGTCCCGGCCGCGGAGGTCCAGGCCACCCGGCTGACCGAACTGCGGGCCGAGACCGCAGCCGACCGGGTCGACGCGGAGATCTCGCTCGGCCGCGCCGCCGACGTCCTCGACGAGCTGCGCACCGCCATCGCCGAACACCCGCTGCGCGAGCGGCCGCGAGCACAGTTGGTGCGGGCGTTGCACGCGGCCGGTCGGACCGCCGAGGCACTGGCCGCGTTCGAGGACGCGCGCCGCACGCTCGCCGACGAGCTGGGTGCCGATCCTGGTCCAGACCTGACCGAGGCGCATCTGGCCGCCTTGCGCGGCGAGTCGGCGAACGCCGCGACGCCGTTGCCCGCACAGCTCACCAGCTTCGTCGGCCGGGACAGCGAACTGCGGCAGGTCGCGGATCTCCTGAAGCAGGCCCGGCTCGTCACGCTGCTCGGCCCGGGCGGGACCGGGAAGACCCGGTTGGCCATCGAAGCCGCGGCCGACGCGGGACCGTGCGTCTTCGTGGAACTGGCCCCGCACGTCGAGGACGACGTTCCGCAGGCCGTCCTCACCGCGCTCGGTCTGCGTGAAGGTGCCCGCGGTCGGCAGGACCCGGTCGACCGGCTTGTCTCGGCCTTGCGCGACCAGGCGACGTTGCTGGTGCTGGACAACTGCGAACACGTCATCACCGCGGCAGCGCGGTTGGTCGCGCAGTTGCTGCCCGCCTGCCCCGGTCTGCGCGTCCTCGCGACAAGCCGGGAACCGCTTGGCATCACCGGCGAACAGCTCGCGCCGGTCCCCCGCCTGGCCGTTCCGCCGCCCGGCGCATCCGCTGTGGAGACCTATCCCGCGGTACGGCTGTTCCTCGACCGCGCTCGGGCGAGCGACCCTGCCTTCCGGCTGACCGACGAGACCGCGGCCGACGTCGTACGAATCTGCACCGCACTCGACGGCCTTCCCCTCGCCTTGGAACTGGCCGCCGCCCGAGTGCGCACGCTGCCGGTCGCCGACATCGCCGCGCGGCTCGACGACCGTTTCCAACTGCTGGCCCGCGGCAGCCGCACCGCCGACGAGCGGCACCGGTCGCTCCGCGGCGTTGTGGAATGGAGCTGGGATCTCCTCGATGACGACGAACGCCGTCTCGCGCGCAGGCTGACCGTCTTCACCGGCGGCGCGACGCTCGCGTACGCCGAGCAGGTATGCGACGCACCAGTCGATCTGCTCCCCGAACTCGCCGACAAGTCGCTCGTGGAACCGTCGAGCGGGCGTTACCGAATGCTGGAGACGATCCGCGCGTTCTGTGCGGAAAAGCTCGATGCCGCAGGCGAGACCGAACACTTCCGCCATGCCCACGCGCAGGCGTTCCTTCGGCTCGCGGAAGAAGCCGACCCGAAGCTGCGTACCGCGGAACAGCTGGACTGGCTGCGGAAAATCGACGCTGAGTACGACAACATCGTGGCCGCGCTCCGGTGGTCGGCCGCGGCGGATCCGTCAACCGCCTTGCGAATCGCCACCGCACTGTCGATGTATTGGTGGCTGCGCGGACGACGTTACGAAGGAGCGGCGCTGTCGAGAGAAATCGTGCGCCAGTGCCGAGCCGAGCCGCCGGAAGGACATCGCGAGCAGTTCCTCATGTGCCTGCTGACCGCGATGGCCGGTGCTCCCGAAGCCGCCGAGACCGCGCACTATCGGTCCTATGCAGAGCAGTACCTAGTGGAGAGTTCCTGGACCCCGCAGCATCCGATGATGCTCATGCTGTCCGGCGTCGTGCTCGGGCCGCCGGAGGACGACGACGCGCGGCTCCGGCTGTCCGGACTCGAAACGAACCCCGACCCGTGGCTCACCGCGCTCGTGCCGATGGGCGACGGTCTCCGGTCGATGCTCGCCGGGGAACTCGACGAAGCCGAACGCGGCCTGCGGGAAGGCGAGGCGCGCTACCGGGCGCTCGGCGAACGCTGGGGTCTGTCGATGGCGCTCGACCACCTGTCGCAACTGCTGGTTTTGCGCGGCCGGCACGAGGAAGCGCTCGCCGCGATGACTGAGTCCCTGTCGCTCATGCAGACCCTCGGCGCGACCGACGATTACGCGGACCTGCTGTGCCGCCGCGGCGACAGCCGAGCGCTGCGCGGCGATCTCGACGGGGCGAAGGCGGACTACGAGCGGACTGTCGAACTGGCGCACCGCACCGGGATGCCCGAGACGCGGGCCAGCGGGCACGTGGGCTTGTCCGGCCTCGCGCGGCGCTCCGGCGATCTGGCGGGGGCGCGGGCTCTCGCCGAGCAGGCGCTCGCCGAATGCGCGGCGGACTCGTTCTCGGCCGCCATCGCGCGGGCCGCCGCGTCGATCGCGCTCGGCTGGATCGACGTGGCCGAACACCGTCCGGAGGACGCCCGGCGGCGGATGCGGGTCGGGGTCGAAACCGCGCATCGCTGGCATGACCACGGGTCACTGGCCACCGCGTTCGAGGGCGTCGCCGGGGTCTTCGCCGAGGAGGGCCGGTTCGCCGATGCCGCCGCCCTGCTCGGCGCGGCGGCCGCCGTGCGCGGGACCGCCGTGCCCGGGCAGCACGATGTCGCGCAGGTCACCGCGGCGGCGGAGAAGGCACTCGGGCCCGACGGGTTCGCCGCCGCCTACACCGCCGGTCAGCAGCTGGAACCGGACCGACGCCTCGCGCTGGCCGGCTTGTCCCCGGTTCAGTGAACCGGGGACAAGCCGTCGGGGGGTACGCAGCGCCGCCGGAGAGCGCGTAGCCTTCCCTGCCGTGCGGAACGTAGTTGTGATCGGTGGGGGAATCGTCGGGCTGTCGGTCGCGTGGGAGCTGTCCCAGCGCGGCCAGGACGTGACGGTGCTCGAAAAGGAAGCTCGCTGGGCGGCGCACCAGACCGGGCACAACTCCAACGTCGTGCACGCCGGGCTCTACTACAAGCCGGGCTCGTTCAAGGCGCGGATGTCGGTCGGCGGCAACCGGTCCATTGTGGATTTCGCCCGGCAGTACGGGGTGCCGGTCGAGGTCTGCGGCAAGCTCGTCGTGGCCACCCGCGAGGAGGAGATCCCCGCGCTGGACACGCTCGCCGAGCGCGCCGAGGCCAACGGCGTGCCGGCCAAGCGGATCACCCCCGCCGAGGCCCGCGAGTACGAGCCGGAGGTGTCCTGCGTCGCCGCGCTGCGCGTCGAGTCGACCGGGATCATCGACTTCCCCGCGGTCTGCGCGGCCCTCGTGCGGCTGCTCGACGAGGCGGACGCGGACCTGCGGCTGAACACCCCCGCGCTCGGCATCCGCCCGGCTCGCGGCGGCGGCGTCGAGGTGGCCACCGGCACCGAGGTGCTGCACGCGGACGCGCTGGTCAACTGCGCGGGCCTGCAGGCGGACCGCGTCGCCGAGCTGGCCGGGCTCAAGCCGAGCGCGCGCATCGTGCCGTTCCGCGGCGAGTACTACGAGCTGAAGCCGGAGCGCCGCCACCTCGTGCGCGGCCTGATCTACCCGGTGCCCGACCCGACGCTGCCGTTCCTCGGCGTGCACCTGACCCGCATGCTGGACGGCAGTGTCCACGCGGGCCCGAACGCCGTGCTCGCGCTGCGCCGCGAGGGCTACCGCTGGGCGGACGTGTCGGTGAAGGACCTCGCCGACGTCGCGCGCTTCCCCGGCGCCTGGAAGCTCGCGCGCAAATACGCGTACCCGACCGGCCTCGAAGAGGTGCTGCGGTCGTTCTCGAAGAAGCGGTTCGCCGCCAGCCTCGCGCAGCTCGTGCCCGCGGTGACCGAGGACGACATCGTGCGCCACGGATCCGGCGTGCGGGCGCAGGCGTTGCGCCCGGACGGTTCGCTGGTGGACGACTTCCTCATCGAGTCCGCGAAGAACCAGGTGCACGTGCTGAACGCGCCGAGCCCGGCGGCGACGAGTGCGCTGGAGATCGCCAAGTACATCGCCGACCGGGTCACCGACTGAGCTTCTCGACAGTCCGATGTAGACGGTTCAAGAAGGCAGATTCCCCGACACCATCGGGATTCCGGCCTTGATCGCGTCGCACGCCTTGGACTTGTCGGCCAGCTGCCCGCTGACGATCTGGATCGACGCGGTGTCCGAAACCGCGAGCCCGGCCGCGCAGATCACGCCGCCGGAATCGTTGAAGTTCGGGAACAGCGACCATTTCCGGCCGTTCACGTCGATCTGCTCGGTCGGCGCGACGTCCATGCCGGGCCAGCGTTTCAACGGCACGTCCGGCCCGACCCAGACCTCGAACGGCTTCTGCCCGCCGTCGCCGTCGGTGTCCTTCCACAGGCAGTAGGTCACGTTGGGCGAGATGACCTTGGAACTGTCCAGCTGGCCGTTCGGCACCATTTTCAGCTGCTGCGCCTGCTCCGGTTTCAGCAGCTGACACGGGTTGACCGACGCGAGCGGCCCGGTCGGCGCGGTGCCCTCCGGCGGCGTGCTCGGCGCGATCGGCGGCGCGGGCTGCCCGCCCGGCAGATGCGCGGCGACCTGCGGGATGGCCTTCTTCACTCGCTCGCACCCCTGCGCTTCGTCCGAAAAGTTCACGCTCACGAAGGCGAACGACTTGGGCCCGAGCGTCGTGTACAGGTCGCAGCTTCCGCTGATGAACCCGGCGTAGCGGGTCCACGCGAAACCGCCGAGCTGCACCGGGTCGGCCTTCTTGAGGGCGCCCTGGAGGTAGTCGTCGAGGCTCAGGTCCACCGACCAGCCGACGGACATGACGATCGTGTGCTCGGTGTCCGTCGCGGTCCACAGGCACATCGCCGGCGCGCGCTGTTCCTTGCGCGCCTTGACCAACCTGCCCTGCGGCTGGTAGCCGAGCCCGGCTAGCTGCTGCGCGTCGAGCAGGGTGCACGGGTCGACGACCGGCGTGACCGGCCCCTGCCCCGGCACCGGCGAAGCCACGCCGCTCACCTGCTGCGTGCACCCGGCGAGCAGCGTCGCGACCGCCGCCAGGGCGACCGCCGCTCCCTTGAACCTCATCAGCTGCCTCCTCCGCTCCGCACCCTACTGACCAGTGCGGTTCCGCACTCGCGGAACGGGAAGGAACAACCCGGCATTCACGGCTTCGGCACCGCACGGCGCACGACGAGCGCGGAGATCCCAGCGGCCGCTCACCTGCGGACGGAACGGATGCGAGTTCGGCACCAGCAGAATGACGCCGGAGCCGATCGCCGCGAGCAGCAGCCCGAACAGCCAGATCCGCAGCGCGCCTTGGCGAAGCGTCGCGAGGAACTGCGCGTCCGCCGACCGGAACATCGGCCGCCGATCGCGCCCGCGGACCAGCATGACCCCGTTGACGACGAGGCAGAACGCCGCGCCGCCGATCGAGATCAGCCCGAACCGGAACGACGCGTGCGTCCCCTTTTCGGCCGTGAAGAGCAGCCAGCCTGCGGTCGCGAGCACCGCGAACGCCAGCGCGTAGTCCACGGTCGCCAGCGCACCGGCCTTGCGCAGAGCAGGGACCAGGACTCTGTCGGATTCCATCTGAGGTTGTCTCGCCTTCGCGAAGTTCAGCGCTTGACCGGTTCCAGCACCTCGAGCCCGCCGAGGAACGGACGCAGCGCCACCGGCACCCGGACCGAACCGTCGGGCTGCTGGTGGTTCTCCACGATCGCGACGATCCAGCGCGTGGTCGCCAGCGTGCCATTCAGCGTGGCGGCCGTCTGCGGTTTGCCGTTGTCGTCGCGGTAGCGCACGGACAAGCGCCGGGCCTGGAACGTCGTGCAGTTGGACGTCGAGGTCAGCTCGCGGTAGGTCTCCTGCGTCGGGACCCACGCCTCGCAGTCGTACTTGCGGTAGGCGGACGTGCCGAGGTCGCCGGTCGCGGTGTCGATGACCCGGTACGGGACCTCGATCGCGGCGAGCATGTCCTCTTCCCAGCCCAGCAGCCGCTCGTGCTCGGCCTCGGCGTCCTCCGGCTTGGCGAAGACGAACATCTCGACCTTGTCGAACTGGTGCACCCGGATGATGCCGCGGGTGTCCTTGCCGTACGACCCGGCCTCGCGGCGGTAACACGACGACCAGCCGGCGTAGCGGCGCGGACCGGCGCTGAGGTCGAGGATCTCGTCCGAGTGGTAGCCCGCGAGCGGGACCTCCGACGTGCCGACCAGGTACAGGTCGTCGTCGCGCAGGCGGTACACCTCCGACGAGTGCGCGCCGAGGAAGCCGGTGCCCGCCATGATCTCCGGGCGGACCAGCGACGGCGTGATCATTGGCGTGAAGCCGTTCGCGGTCGCGCGCGCCACGGCCATGTTCAGCAGCGCGAGCTGCAGCTGCGCGCCGACGCCGGACAGGAAGTAGAACCGCGAGCCCGACACCTTCGCGCCGCGCTCCATGTCGAGCGCGCCGAGGCCTTCCATCAGGTCGAGGTGGTCGCGCGGGGCGAAGTCGAACGTCGGCACCTCGCCGACGGTCTTCAGCACCGCGAAGTCGTCCTCGCCGCCGATCGGCGCGTCCGGGTGCACCAGGTTCGGCAGGACGCGGAACAGCTGGTCGAACTCCTCGGAGGCCTCGTTCTGCTCGACCTCCGCGGCCTTGACCTGCGCCGACAGGTCCTTGGCCCGGGCGAGCAGGGCGGGCTTGTCCTCCGGGGAGGCCTTCGGCACCTGCTTGGACACGGACTTCTGCTCGGCCCGCAGCTTGTCGGCGGTCGCGATCGCAGAGCGGCGGCGCGTGTCGAGGTCGAGCAGCTTGTCGACCACTCCCTCGTCCTCGCCACGGGCACGCTGCGACGCGCGCACGGCTTCCGGGTCTTCGCGCAGAGTCCTGGGGTCAATCACGGACAGAAGGGTAGTCGCAGGCCAGCCACGACTTCGACGCGGTTTCCCGTACACACTGTGCGGCGCCCCGAAGACAACCCGACAGTCTGATCGTTGTCGCCCGTTTCCCGCGCTCCCCATACTCGCTAGAACCCGGAGCGGAGGGAACTCACATGACCGACGACCTGCTCGCGCGCCACCGCGCGGTGCTCCCGTCCTGGATGTCCCTGCTGTACGACGAGCCGATCGAAATCGTGCACGCGCAGGATCGCCGGCTCACCGATTCCACCGGCCGCACCTACCTCGACTTCTTCGCCGGCGTGCTCACCAACGCGATGGGCTACGACGTCCCCGCGATCAGCGACGCGGTCCGCAAGCAGTTGGACACCGGCGTCCTGCACACCTCGACCCTGTACCTGATCCGCTCCCAGGTGGAACTGGCCGAACGGATCGCGGAACGCTCCGGCATCCCGGACGCGAAGGTGTTCTTCACCAACTCCGGCAGCGAGGCCAACGACACCGCGCTGATGCTCGCCACCCAGTACCGCCGCAGCAACCAGGTGCTGGCGATGCGGAACTCGTACCACGGCCGGTCGTTCGGCACGGTCGCGATCACCGGCAACCGCGGCTGGTCCGCGTCGTCGCTGAGCCCGGTCAAGGTCAACTACGTCCACGGCGGCTACCGCTACCGCAGCCCCTTCCGCGACCTCCCCGACGCGGCTTACGTCGACGCCTGCGTCGCCGACCTGGTGGAACTCCTGGAAACCGCCACCGCGGGCGACGTCGCCTGCCTGATCGCCGAGCCGATCCAGGGCGTCGGCGGCTTCAGTTCCCCGCCGGACGGGCTGTTCAAGGCGATGAAGGAGGTACTGGACGAGCACGGCATCCTGTTCGTCTCCGACGAGGTCCAGACCGGCTGGGGCCGCACCGGCGACCACTACTGGGGCATCCAGGCGCACGACGTGGTGCCGGACATGATGACCTTCGCCAAGGGCCTCGGGAACGGCCTGGCGGTCGGCGGCGTGGTCGCCCGCGGCGAGATCATGGACTGTTTCAAAGCCGAGTCGTTCTCCACCTTCGGCGGCAATCCGGTGTCCATGCAGGGCGCGCTGGCCGTCCTGGACTACATCGACGACCACGACCTGCAAGCGAACTGCAAGGCCCGCGGCGACCAGTTGCTGCGCGGCCTGCGAGCGGCGAACAGCCCGTACGTCGGCGAAGTCCGCGGCAAGGGCTTGATGATCGGCGTCGAGCTGGTCGAACCCGGCACGACGACGCCGAATACCGTTGCCGCCAAGCAAATGCTGGAAGAAACGAAAAAGCGCGGTCTGCTCATCGGAAAGGGCGGTCTGCACAAAAACGTCCTGCGGATCGGGCCGCCGATGACGCTCACCGAAGCCGAAGCCGACGAGGGCCTGCAGATCCTGCTCGACTCGCTGGCCGCGCTGTCCTGACCGCTCGCCCCACCGGTTTTGTCGTACCCCGGTGCGAAGATCCGTGCTCGTGAACACCGAACAGTTCTGGGCCCTGATCGACGAGGCACGCGGCCAAGCCTCCGCCCCGGAAGACAGCTACGACGTAGCCGAACAAGCCTGCGCCTTGCTCGCCGCGCGGCCGCGGGAGGAGATCGTGGCCGCCCAGCAGATCGTCTGGGACCTCCTGGCCGACTCCTACCGCGCGCCGCTGTGGGCAGCCGCCTACCTGGTCAACGGCGGCTGCTCCGACGACGGCTTCGACTACTTCCGCGGCTGGCTGGTCCTGCAGGGCCGGGAAGTCTTCGAGCGGATCGTGGCCGCCCCGGACGAACTGGCCGGACTGCCCGCGGCGCGCGAGGCCGCAGCGGACGGCGAGGAACTGGAATGCGAAGCAGCCCTGGGCATCGCGTCGAGCGCGCACATCGACGCGACCGGAGAGGATCTTCCGGCGGACTCGTTCACCGTCCGGTACCCGCCGCTGGACCCGGACTGGGAGTTCGACTACGAGGACGCCGACGAGATGCGGCGCAGGCTGCCCCGGCTGGCCGCGGCCTTTCTGTCCTGACCCCGCGGCCCGGAAAGCCGTGCGGAAACCCGTCCCGCACGGCCATGGCTCACCGCCGCACGAACCGCGCCACGTGCTCGGCGAGCACCTCCCCCGCGTCCTCCTGCAGGAAGTGCCCGGCCCCGGCCACCGTCGGGTGGTCCAGACCAGCCGCGCCCCGCATCGACCGCTGCAGAATCGGTCCCATCGCGCCGGTGATCGGATCGCCGTCCGAAAACGCGCACAGGAACGGCACGTCCAGTTCCGTCAAGGTCGCCCAGGCCGTCCGGTTGGCCTCCGACGCCGGATCGTCCGGCCGCGTCGGCACCAGCCCCGGCATCGCCCGCGGCCCGGCCTTGTACATCTCGTTCGGGAACGGCGCGTCGTAAGCGGCCCGGACGTCCTCCGGCAACGCGCTCCGGCAGCCGGACTGCACGCACCGCCCGACGTCCAGGATCTGCGCGCCCTCCACCGCTTCCCGGAACTTGTGCCACACCGGCGGCATGTCCACGTCCCCGGTCGGCAGCCCGGTGTTGGCCGCGACCACCCCGGCGAACCGTCCCGGGTTCTCGGCAACCAGGCGCAGCCCGATCAGCCCGCCCCAGTCCTGCCCGACCAGCGTGACCCCTTCGAGCCCGAGGACGTCGAACGAGAACCGGCGCATCCACTCGACGTGCCGCGCGTAGCTGTGGTCGGCGATCTCCGCGGGCTTGTCCGACCGGCCGAAGCCGACCAGGTCCGGCGCGATCGCCCGCAGTCCGGCGTCGGCGAGCACCGGGAGCATTTTCCGGTAGAGGAACGACCAGCTCGGCTCCCCGTGCAGGAGCAGGACCGGCGGTCCGTCGGCGGGACCGGCCTCGACGTAGCCGACTCTGATCAGCCCGCCGTCCGGGTCGGACAGGTCGGTGTACTGAGGTTCGAAGGCGAAATCGGGCAGGTCCGCGAACCGGTCTTCCGGCGTCCTGAGGAGTCGCACGGTTCCCACGTTAGTGGGAACGGGACCGCGCGGCAGTGCGCGAACGCTAGGAAATCGCTACCGCGACGACCAGTCCGAGCCCGAGGTGCGCCGCCGCGACGACGATGCTCGCCGGCGCGAACTTCTCGCTCTGGATCGTGGACCCGACGTCGATCCGGGTCGCCCACTCCAGCAGCCGCACCGCCAGCACCTGCACGATGACCCCAAGCAGGCCGTAGACCAGCGACGTGATCAGCCCGGCGGTCAGGTCGCTCGCCGAGCTGTAGATCGCCACGACCACGATGAACGCCATCGACAGCAGCCCGGACGCGGTCACGATCACCGCGTTCGGCAGCCCGCGGGTGACGAGCTTCGACAGCTTGCCCGGCGTGGTGAAGTCGATCGCGTAGAAGCCGGCGAACATCAGCAGCAGTCCGACGATGCCGTACAGCAGGATCGCGCCGATGCCGCGCACGAGGTCGGAACCGAACGTTGCGGGCAGCGCGAGCGTCGAGGTCACGGGGTCTCCCTGGATGGCCAATTCAGCCGGTGGAATCGGACATCCAGGGTTGTATCACGACTCCGGGATCCGATGCGGCACAAACGCCGCGCCGTCGTCGGTGACCAAACCGCTGGTCTCGCGGATGCCCAGCCCCGCCGAGGAGTCCCCGACGATCCACGCGCCGAGCGCGGGCCGGTAGCCGTCGAATTCGGGCAGCGGGTCGAACGCCTGGTAGACGTAGCCCTCCGCGCCGTAGACGCCGTCCGTCTGCGTTTCGTACCCGGTGGCCACGATCTGCACGTTCGCGCCCTCGCGGCCGAGCTTCGGCTTGCGCACGTACTCGGTGAGCAGGCCGGGGTCGTCCGCGAACGCGGGCAGCAGGTTCGGATGCCCGGGGTAGTTCTCCCACAGCACGGCGAGCAGCGTCTTGTTCGACAGGAGCATCTTCCACAGCGGTTCGACCCACAGCGTGCGCGGCATGGTCTCCACCGCGAACTTGCCGAACTCCTCGTCGACGACCCATTCCCACGGGTACAGCTTCACCACCGTGGACATCTGCGCCTCGGCGAGATCGACGAACCGCTTGAGCACCGGGTCCCAGCCGATCTCCTCGATCGCGAGCCCGACCGTGTCGAGCCCGGCCTCGGCCGCGGTTTCCTGCAGGTACGCCGTGGTCACGTGGTCCTCGCCGCTCGGATCGGCCGCGGACCAGGTGAAATGCAGTTCGTTCGACGGCAGCTTGCCGCCGATCTCCTCCCAGCGCTCCACCAGCTTCTCGTGGATGGAGTTCCACTGGTCGTCTTCGGGGAAGACGTCGGTCTTCCAGTGCCACTGCAGCAGCGACGCCTCGAGCAGCGTGGTCGGCGTGTCCGCGTTGTACTCCAGCAGCTTGGCCGGCGATTTGCCGTCGTAGCGCAGGTCGAAGCGGCCGTAGACGTGCGGGTCCTGCCGCTTCCACGACTCCGCGATGTGCGGCCACACCCATTCCGGGATGCCGAAGCGGTGGTACTGCTCGGTGGTCACGACGTTGTCGACGGCCTCCAGGCACATCGAATGCAGCAGTTCGACGTCCGCCTCGAGCGAGAGCACCTCGTCCATGTCGAAGACGTAGTGCACCGATTCGTCCCAGTACGGCCGGGGCTTGCCGGTGCCGTCGCGCGCCGGGGTGCCGTAGACCAGGCCCTGCTCTTCGACGATCCGCTGCCAGTCGCGGCGCGGTTCCCGCCGGTCCCGATACACCTACGAGCCTCCGCTCTTGCCGGTCCCGCCGGTGCCTCCGGAGGTGCCGCTCTTGCCGCTGATGCCGAACCCGCCGCGCTGGACGCTGGTGCCCGACTTGGTCGTGACGTTGGTGTTGCCCGACGGCGCGGTGTAGCTGCCGCCGGACACGTGCTGGCCGATGTTCCCGGTGCCGCCGTAGTTGTAGCGGTACTGGGTGTACCCGTGGCCACCCGGCAGCGGGATGAACCAGAACCCGCCGCTGTAGTGCCCGTGGTTGGCGAGCGCGTAGTCCTCAGAGCAGTACTTGTCGTCCTGGATGACCCCGTCGGACGAGACGCAGGATGCGGTGACCTCGGCGGGCTTCGCGATCGTGTAGAACGTCGCGACCAGCCCGACGAGACCGACGGTGACCCCGCCGCCGATCAGGATCTTGCGTTTGGTGGCCGCCTTCGCGTCCGCCGCCTCCTGTGCCGCGAGGGCTTCCTGCCGTTCGCGTTCCTGGTCGGCGATGGCCTGCTTGCGGGCCCGTTGTTCGGCCACCGAGGGCTGCCGCGGCTGCGTGTTCGCGTCCTGGAAACGCATCGAGCCCGGCTTCTTCGGCTCCTCGGTCGGCTGCACGCCGCTGTTGTCGTCTTGCGTCATGTGCGCTCCGTAATCCCCCAGCACTGCAAACCCCGCGTTCCACCCTAATCGACCCGGCACACGCGCGGTTCATGCGGCGCGGGCATCATGGGTATCGATGTCTCAACGCTCGGAGCGGTTCCCTTCGCGTATGCAGACCCTGACCACCCGCGTGGTGATGGCCGGGGTGTTCTTCGGTGCCGTCATCGCGCTGGCCTTGAGCGTCGCCTTCTCCTGGACCGACACGCTCGCCGGCGGCGGCGCGGGCGGCGGGGAGGGCAAGCTCAGCGAGGCCGCCCAGCAGGCGTTCCACTCGCCGCCGGGCACCTGCCTGACCTGGAACGCCAAGGACGCCTCGGACGCGCACCAGGTGCCGTGCACCGAGGCGCACCTGTTCGAGGTCACCAGCGTGGTCGACATCGGCGCGAAGTACCCGCAGCAGGCTCCGTTCCCGAGCCTCGACCAGTGGCAGGACATCGCGCAGCAGCAGTGCAACGCCGACGTGCGCCCGTATCTCGGCCACCCGCTCGACCCGTACGGCAAGCTCACCACCAACCTGCTGCGGCCGACCGCGGCGCAGTGGTCCCAGGGCGACCGCCAACTGCGCTGCGGTCTGCAGTTCGCCGGTCCGGGCGGAGCCCTGCAGCCCACCACCGGCCCGGCGAAGACCCAGGACCAGTCGATGGTGTGGGCCCCGGGCACCTGCCTCGCGCTGGTCGGCAAGGGCGTCGGCGACCCGGTCGACTGCGGCAAGCCGCATTCCTACGAGATCATCGCGACGCTCGACCTCGCCTCGCATTTCAAGGACGGCTACCCGAAGCTCGACGACCAGAAGTCCTGGCTCGACACCGAGTGCAACAAGGCCGCGAAGGACTACACCGGCAGCACCGATCTGTCCTCGAAGAAGCTCATCCTGGGCTGGGACTCGCGCGAGCAGGAGAGCTGGGACGCCGGGTCCACCAAGGTCAACTGCAAGGTCGCGGCCACGCTGCAGGACGGCAGCGGGTTCCAGGCGGTCACCGGCAGCGTGAAGAGCGGGTCCTCCGGTTCGTCGGGCCAGCAGCAGAGCCCGCCGCCGAGTTCCGGTTCGGGCGGGAACTGAGCAGTGCCCGTCGAGATGAGCCAGGCGCGGTTCGAGGAACTCGTGTCCGACGCGCTCGACCAGGTGCCCGCGGAGTTCGCCGCGGCGATGGACAACGTCGTGGTGCTGGTCGAGGAGTTCAACGAGGAAGCCCCGGACATCCTCGGGCTCTACCACGGCATCGCGCTCACCGAGCGCACCAGCCACTACAGCGGGGCGCTCCCGGACCGGATCTCCATCTACCGCGAGCCGATCCTCGAAATCTGCGACACCGAGGACGACGTGGTCGAGGAAGTGCTGATCACCGTGATGCACGAACTCGGCCACCACTTCGGCATCGACGACGAGCGGCTGCACGAACTCGGCTGGGGCTGATCCCGGCGGAATCCCGCCCCGGCCGCGAGACCCCGGTGCTGTTCCCTGATCAACATCGGGCCGCCACCACGGAAACCACCGAAAGTCACCAAAGCGTCACCGAACGCCGCAGTTCTCCCTAGACTGGCCTCACCAGGGCGTTTTCTTCCTCGTGAGGTGGTTCGTGTCGCATCGTCAGACGGACAGCCGGCTGCGCTGGCTGCTCGCGTCGAGCGGCACGTCGAATCTCGCCGACGGCATCGCCAAGGTCGCCTTCCCGCTGCTGGCCACCACGCTGACGCGCGATCCGGTGGAGATCGCCGCGCTGTCGGCGGTGCAGTTCCTTCCGTGGCTGCTGTTCGCCATCCCGGCCGGCACGCTCGTCGACCGGATCGACCGCAAGAGGGCGATGGTCGCCGCGAACGCGATGCGCGCGCTCGTGGTCGCCGCCGTTGTCGCGCTGCTCGCCTTCGGCACCGTGCAGATCTGGACGATCTACGTCGCGTCGCTGCTCGTGGGCATCGCGGAGACGGTCGCGGAGAGCGCGGCGAACGTGCTGCCGCCCGCGCTGGTCGAGGCCGACCGGCTGGAGAGCGCGAACAGCAAGCTGCAGGCGTGCGAGATCGTCGGCCAGACGTTCCTCGGCGGTCCGGTCGGCAGCGCCACCTTCGCCATGTTCGCGGTCTTCCCGTTCCTGCTCTCGTCGGTCGGGTTCGCGGTCGGCGCCGCGGTGCTGCTGGGCATGGCGGGCAGCTACCGGCCGCGGCAGGAAACCAAGTCACACATCCGGGCGGATTTCGCGGACGGTTTCCGCTGGCTAAGGAAGCATTCGCTGCTGCTGCGGCTGCTCGCGATCGCCGGTCTGCTCAGTCTGATCAGCGAGCTGGCCCAGGCCCAGCTGGTGCTCTACGCGCTGGAAGACCTGCATTTGTCCGACGCCACGTTCGGCGCTTTCGCCTTCGTCGGCGGGGCCGGCGGCCTGCTCGGGGCCGGGTTGACGCCGCGGCTGGTCCGGCGCGTCGGACGGCGGACGGTCCTGGTCGGCGGCGTGCTGTTCTGCGCGCTCGGCTTCGGCGGCATGGGCCTGATCCGCCAGCCGGTGGTGTCCGCGGTGCTGTTCGGCGTGTTCGCGGCGGCGGTGGTGGCGGTGAACGTCGTGCTCGCGACCGCGCGCCACACGCTGGTGCCGGGCGAGCTGCTCGGCCGCGTGCTCGGGGTCTGGCGCACCGTCGTCTGGGGCGCGATTCCGCTCGGCGCGCTGCTCGGCGGGTTGCTCACGAAGCTGCTCGGTTCGGCGGGCGACACCTTCACCGCGTCCGGCGTGCTGCTGCTGTTCGTGACCGGTTATGCACTGTTCGCGCTGCGCGGACGCCCGCTCGATGACAAAACGGCTTCGACCGGCGACGGAGTCCGCTCGCAGCAGTGATCCGGCGCGGTTTTGGTGCTGGAATAGCACCTCACCCCGGCTGCCCGGAGGTACGTGATGACTGCGCTCGACACTCCGCCGCTGCCGGACGACGACCGCGACACCGGCCTTGAGCCGCCGCCTCCTGCCGCCCGCCGTCCGCTCGTCCTCGCCGCGGTCGCCGGGTTCGTGCTCGGCGGATGCGTGCTCGGACTGCTGTGGGGGCTGTCCGGTCAGCGCGCCGGAGCGAACGTCGACGCCGCGGCCGCCTGCGCCGCGTTCGCTCGCGCCGGGCACATCCCGGACACGACCGGCGGCGTCGACGCGGCGCAGTTCACCCGGATGTCCGACGACGCGGTGCACCGCGTGACCGGCGCGATGGAGCTGGCCAAGGCGGCGGCGACCTTCGACGGCAACTACCAGCCGCTGGCCAAAAGCCTCGAAGCGGTGAACAAGATGGTGCTCAGCAGCCGCTTCGACAACCGCGACGGACAGGCCGCGGTGGTCCAAGCGGAACAGCTCTGCGCGCGAGGCTGAGCTTCCCGCGCAGAGCGCCCGGTCAGACCTTGTGCACGGTCTTCACGCCGAGCTGCTTGCCCGGGATGTTCGTGCCCGCGCAGCCGGTGCCGTCCAGCGGCACGAACTTCGACGCGGTCTCCTGCGGCAGGTACACGCGCAGGCCCTTCACCGGCGTCGGCTTGCAGACGCCCGGGTCGAAGTTGCGCACCTGCGCGAACTGCAGGTCGGCCGCGGCGGTCTGGCCGGGAGCCAGCTTCACCGGATCGCCCTTGGCCCCGTCGCGCTGGGCGGGCTGGCCGATCTGGGCGCCGTTTTCGCCGCCGACGTAGGACACGCCGGGGAAGCCCTGGATGGTGCACGGCTGGCTGCTGGTGTTCTTGATCAGCAGCGGCCGGTACTGCGAGCCCGCGCCGGCGTCGCCGCTGCCCAGCGACAGCGACACGTCGCCCGCCTTGCACAGGCCGTTGTCGGCGGGCGGTTTCTCGGCCGGTGCGGTGCCGCCGCTCGGCGCGGACGACGCGGAAGACGGAGCGGACGACGCGGCGGACGAGGCCGACGACATCGGGCTGCTCGACGGGGTGTCCGAACTCGCCGGCCCGCTCGCGGCGGGTGCGCCCTGGCCGCACGCGGAAAGCAGCAGCGCCCCCGACGCACCCACTGCGGACAGGAAGACCAGGGAAATCCACGGTTTCTTCGTGTTTGCCATCTCACTCGCCTCGCTGTGCTGGTGAACGCCGATCTGGGTGAAACCTTCATCCGGAGGACGTGCCAGGTCCGGACGGGGTTGCTCCGCATCCGGTGAGTTCCCCACCGGACCCGGCTTCACTCAGCGTTTCCCCGCACGAGTGATCGACCGCTCACGAAAGGCGGGTGTCGACCCAGCGCAGGCACTCCCAGCCACCGGGGCGGGCTTCCAGCTCGACGAACTTCGTGTTCGGGATCAGGGCCTCGTTCGCCAGCTCGGCGGGCACGTTCGAGGCCAGCCATTCCCCGGCGAGCCGGATCGCGCCGCCGTGGCTGACCAGCACGACCACGCCGTCCGGCGAGGTTTCCTCGTGTTTGGCCCGCAGCTCGGCCGCCGCGCCGAGCATCCGGTCGCGCACCTGCCTGCCGGTCTCGCCGCCGGGGATCGAGACGTCCAGATCGCCCTCCGTCCACGCCTTCACCACGCGCAGGTAGACGCCGATCGAGTCCAGGTCCGTGTTGCCTTCGAGATCGCCCGCGTCGACCTCCTTGACGCCCTCGATCACCTGCACGTCGAAGCCGAACGCCTCGGCCAGCGGGGCCGCGGTCTGCTGCGCACGCACCGCTTCCGACGCGTACACCGCCACGATCGGCTCGGCCTTCAGCTGTTCGGCGAGTGCCGCGGCCTGCTCGCGGCCGAGTTCGGTGAGCGGCGGGCCGGGCAACGCGGTGTCCAGCGCGCGGCGGACGTTGCCTTCGGTCTGTCCGTGCCGGACCAGCAGCAGCCTCACGCGCCCTCTCCCTTCAAAACCGCGTCGACCCACGCCTGCGCGTCGAGGAAATCCTGGTTCCCGGCGCCTTCCTCGATGGTGGCCGCGACCTGGTCCGCGCGCGGGTGCGAACCGAGAAAGCGCAGGTGAGAGCGGCGGCGCAGGGCGGTCATCGCGTCGATGATCCTAGGTTCGGCGATGTGTCCCTCGAAGTCGATGAAAAAGCGGTACTCGCCGAAGTTGTTGCGGGTCGGCCGGGCGTCGATCCGGGTCAGGTTGATCCCGCGGCCGGCCAGTTCGACCAGCAGGTCGGACAGCGTCCCGGTGCGGTTGACCGCGGCCGCGACGATCGACGTGCGGTCGGCTCCGGTGGGCGCGGGCAGTTCGCCGGGGCGGCGCACCATCAGGAACCGGGTCTGCGCGTCGCGGACGTCGGCGACGCCGGTGGCCAGCTCCTCGAGCGGGTAGTGCTCGATGGCGACCGGGGCGGAGACAGCCGCGTCGAAATCGCCCTCGACCACGCCGACCGCCGCCGCGGCGGTGGACGACGAGGCGACCGGGGTGGCGTCCGGCAGGTTCGCCTCCAGCCACTCGCGCACCTGGGCGAGCGCGTGCGGATGGCTCGCGACGGTGCGGATTTCGCCGCTGCCGGGCCGTTTGAGCACGCTGAAGTGGATGGGCAGGATCGTCTCGGCCGTGGCGACGAGCGGGTCCCCGTCGCTGAGCCCGTCGAGCGTCGCGGGCACCACGCCCTCGACCGAGTTCTCGATGGGCACGCACGCGGCGTCCGCCGCTCCGTCGCGGACGGCCTGCAGCGCCAGCCGGACGGTCTCGTAGGGGGTCAGGTCCTCGCCCGGCGCGAGCGCGCGGGCGGCCTGCTCGGTGAACGTGCCCTGAGGGCCGAAATACGCGATCCGCAACACGAACGTCAGGCTAGCGACCGCGTGCGTGGCGCTTTTCACTCGGACAGCCGGTGGCTAAACCGGTTACGCCGGGTGGCGTTTTTTGCCATGCTGGAACGGTGACCGCCGACTCAGGCACACACGCCGGGCACGGGGAAGCCGGTTCGCCGGGTTCTCCCCGAACGCCGGAATTGGTGCTGTGCGCCGTCGATGAACCGCTCGCCGCGGCGTGGACGTCCGCCGTGGCGGACTTCGGCGGCTCCGTCCGGGTGCACCGCGGTTCGGTGCTCGACATCGCCGCGCAGGCGGTGGTCAGCCCGGCCAACTCCTACGGCTGGATGCGCGGCGGGATCGACGCGGTCTACGCGCGGGCGTTCCCCGGCATCGAGCAGAGCGTGCGCAGCGCGGTGCTGGCTTCTTACGGCGGTGAGCTGCCGATCGGCGAATCGGTGATCGTCCCGACCGGCGAATCCGAACCGGCGTGGCTGATCAGCGCGCCGACCATGCGCGAACCCGGCGAGCGGCTGCCCGTCGACACCGTCCACCCGTACCTCGCGGCGCGCGCGGTGTTCCTGCAGTGGCAGCGCGGGCAGCTGGATTCCGGTCCGGTCGCCTCGGCCGTGCGGACGATCGCGATGCCCGGTCTCGGCACCGGCGTCGGCGGGGTGTCCCCGGCTGCGTGCGCCCGTCAGGTCGCCGCCGCGTGGCAGGAAGTTTTCGGGAGCAACGGTCACCTTCGGTGATCGAATCCTTGCCCGCCCGGGGGTGCGTGCATCACATCACAGCGCGTTCACGCGCGGTAAGCCCTACCGTTGATACGGCGTTACGGAAGTAGCGCAGACGGAGCCAGCGCAGGCGACGGCCGAGGAGTGTGCGATGCCCACACGGGTCCGTGAACTCAGCCCTTATGTAGAGCTGCATCGGGAACAGTGGCGGGAGCTGCGCAGCTCCACTCCGCTGCCGCTGACCGCGGACGAGCTGGTCCGGCTCCGCGGACTCGGGGAGCAAATCGATCTCGCCGAGGTCGCCGACGTGTACCTGCCGCTTTCGCGGTTGATCAATCTCCAGGTGAAGGCCCGGCAGCAACTGTACGAGGCCACCACGACATTTCTCGGCGAGGACTGCCGCAACACCAAAGCTCCGTTCGTGATCGGCATCGCGGGCAGCGTCGCGGTCGGCAAATCGACCACCGCCCGCATCCTGCGCACCCTGCTCGCCCGCTGGCCCGACCACCCGCGCGTCGACCTCGTGACGACCGACGGGTTCCTCTACTCGCGCGCGGAGCTGACGCGGCGCGGGATCATGCACCGCAAGGGTTTCCCGGAAAGCTACGACCGGCGCGCGCTGCTGCGGTTCGTCACCGAGGTGAAGTCCGGGGCCGAGCGGGTGTCCGCGCCGGTGTACTCGCACCTGGCCTACGACATCCTCCCGGACCAGGAACAGGTCGTGGAGCGGCCGGACATCCTCATCATCGAGGGGCTGAACGTCCTGCAGCCCGGCCCGAGCCTGACGGTTTCGGACCTGTTCGACTTCTCGATTTACGTCGACGCGCACATCGACGACATCGAGCACTGGTACGTCGAGCGGTTCCTGAAGCTGCGGCACACCGCGTTCGCCGACCCCGCCTCGCACTTCCACCACTTCGCCGGCCTGCCCGACGACGAGGCCCGCGAAGAAGCACGGCACCTGTGGCGCACCATCAACGAGCCGAACCTCATGGAGAACATCAAGCCGACGCGTCCCCGGGCGACGCTCGTGCTCCGCAAGGACGCCGACCACGCGATCAACCGGGTTCGGCTGCGGAAGCTCTGAGTTCACCCACACGCGCCTCGGAAGTCCCGTCCCTGCACAGAGGGCCGGGTAATTGACCGATCGGCCAGCGTCTTCGTAACCACTTGGCCGATACCCGCACCTCCGTCCGCAAGCGACCCTGAGAGCAGCAGGATGTCGCACTTGACCTGCGAAGGAGGCCACGATGTTGACTATCGTCCTGACCTGGGTCGGCGCGGTATTGGGATTGACGCTGCTGGTCGCGATGGCCGCGGGGGCGTTCGTCGTCGACTTCGACGACGCGCTGCGCGAACGGCGCGTGAAGGCACGCGGCACGGCGGAGCCGACCAGCTGATGCCGCGCCTTCGGGCCCAGGCAAGATGTGCGGCATGAGTCCGGTGAGCCGCGCGCGCAAGAAGAGTTCCCTCCCCACCGCCCCCAGCGTCAACGGTCTGTTCAAGGACGTGCTGCGGGACTTCTCCGCGGTCGCGGCCGAGCCCGGTCCGTTCGACATCGAGCTGCTGGGTTCCGAGGTCGTCGGGCAGTGGCGGGACGTCGTCGTGGAGGACGAGCCGGAAAGCCAGCTCGGACTCGAGCTGATCGCGTTCGCCCAGCGCAAGATCACGCCCGGCGCGGCGGCGCTGCTGGCCGCGCTGAAGGTGCTGGCCGAGTCCGAAGAGGAGCGCGCGGCGGCGGCCGAGGCGCTGGGCGTCGTGCTCGGCCGCGGCATTCCGGAGCCGGAGTGGGCCGCCGAGGTCGGGCAGGTCAGCGTCGGCGAATGCTGGCGCACCGGGGACGTCTACGGCGACGAGTCGTCGGTGTTGTGCGTCTTTTCCCGCGGCGACCATTCGCTCGGCCTGCTCGCGCTGCTGGACTTCACCGAGGGCGGCCGGGTGCGCGACCTGGTGGTCATCGAGGAGCCGCACGAGGTGCTCGCCGAAATGCGCTCGCAGGTCGAGGAAGACGGCGAACTGGTCGTGCTGGAGAAAATCGAGCCCGCCGACGCGCACCGGCTGCTGGTGTCCGGGATCGCGGCCACGGACGCGCTGGACGAACCGGACGTCGGCGAGGACTACGCCCGGTTCCACGCCATCGCGCTGACCTGGGCGCGTTCGCTGCCGGAGCCTTCGCAGGCCCCGCCGGTCGCCGAGTGGACCGCCGCGCAGCGCGACGAAGCGGTCGCCCAGTTCCTCGCCGACACGAACCTGCCGGACGCCGACGCCGCCCGCGAAATCGCCGGCCTGCTGGTCGACCACGGCTGCCGGGCGGAACCGGCGAACCCGCTGCGCGTCGGCCCGGAGAAGCTGGCCCGGTTCCTCGAATCCTTGCTGGACGGCGAATACGAGCTGGAAGACGAGGACGCCGTCGCGCCGGTCGTGCTGTCCTGGGCCGGCTGGGCCGCGGCTCGCGCCGGACTGTCCGAAGTGGCCACGGCCGCGCTGCTGGAAGAGGTCACCGAATACCTCGGCGAATACCTCTCGGACGACGACGAGGAAGACGACTTCAGCGACTACCTCGACGGCACCGAATCCGCCGAGGAAGCCCTGGAAGTGGTGGCGCGCCGTCGTTTCGCGGTGCCCGAACTGTCCACAGTGATCGGTGACGAGGAACTGACCGACCTCGACCCGGGCGACCCGGAACAGCGCCGCCTGCTGGTGATCGGCGCGCACCCGGAATACCACGAATCGCTGGCCGCGGAAGAATTCGACGGCGCGGACGGCCTCCGGCTCGCCCTTGAGACGTCCATTGTGGACCAGCTGTGGGACGACGAGCCCGCCGAGGTGTGGACCGCCGCGCAGAACCTGCTGCGGCAGGACCTTTCCCGCGCCGACGTCCTCGACCGCCTGGTGTCCGTCCTCGAAGGACAGTTGACCGAAACCGAGGAAGAAGACCAGCTGGACTACGACCTGGACGCCTACCGCGCCGCACTGGCCGAGATCTAGCCCTTCGGAAGCGCGATCCGGGCCGACCGGATCTCCGCGAGCAATCGGGTCTTGCGGCGGTGGACGTTCACCAGCTCGGCGACGTAGCCGGTGAACTCCTCCGCCGTGCCCGCTTGTTTGTGGAGGGTGCGCAGCTTTTTGAGGCACTGCGCGGCTTCCTGGTACGCGCTGGCTTCCTTTTGGGCGATCAGCTGCTCGATCCGCTCGCGGTACTCCGGGATGGAGTGTTCCTCTTTCGGCGGTGCTTCTTTCTGCTGGGGTGTTTCTTTTCGCTGCGGCTTTTCCGCCTTCGGTGGCTTTTCCGCCTGCCGCGACTTCTCTGCCTGCGGCGGTTTCTCTGCTCGCGGCGGTTTCACTGCCCGCGGTTTCTCTGTCCGCTGTGGAGTCAGCACTCGCGCCGCGTACGCGATCGCCTCACTGTGCCGCCCCGCCGCCCGCAACACCCGGACGATCTTGAGACTGACGTCCACCCGAGGCGGTTTGGCCGCGAGAATGGCGACCAGCCCGTCCACGTCCCCGCTGGCCTCCGCGATTTCCTCGCGCAGCCGCTGCGCGATCTCGTGCTTCTCGCCCGGTTCGTTCGCGATTTCGTCCACAATGGACTTCATCCGCGCGAGCCCGGCGTCCCCGAGCGCCGCCGCGAAATCGGCCACCGCGACCGCCCGTCCGCTGAACGCCGCCTCCAGCACCCAGTCCGCGAGCTGCTCCGGATCCGGCGGCCGAGCCGCACAAGCCCGCGCGTACAGGGCGACCGCCTGGTCGAGCCGCACCTGAAGGTCCCCGGCGAGATCGCCGTGCTGTTCGAGCATGCCCACGATGTCGTCCACCGCGCGCCGGGCGAGCGGCGCGAGATCAGCGCGGCTGCCGGAGTCGAGCAGCCGCCGCACAGTATCGAGAACCGCACCGATTTTGGCGGTGTACTCGACCGGGTCGGGGACGCTCACGCGAACAGTCTGCCGTATGGCCGGTAACCAGCGTGTGGGCCAACGGCGTACTCTTTTCGGCCCAACCCGGACACCCCAGGTGAGCACCGCGCGTGATAGTCAGGTCCAGTGACCCTAGACGACCTCGCCCAGCGCCTCCGCGACTTCGCCGCCGCCCGGGACTGGGAACCGTTCCACACCCCGAAAAACCTGACGATGGCCCTGTCCGGCGAGGTCGGCGAGCTGACCGCCCTGTTCCAGTGGCTGACGCCGGAGGAGGCCGCGAACTGGCGCTCGGACCCGGAACAGGAGTTCAACGTCCAGGACGAAATCGCCGACGTGATGCTGTACCTGGTCCGGCTGGCGGACGTGCTGGGGATCGACCTGCTGGAAGCGGCGAACGCGAAGGTGGACCGGAACGAGAAGAGGTTCCCTCCGCTAGCCCGCTGACCCGGCCGTCGCGCGCTTCGTCTCGTCGAGGTACCAGCCGCCGACCAGCGCACCGACGGCGAAAACGGCCAGCACGATCCCCGGCCCGAGCCCAGCCCCGCCGAACATCGCGGCGACCGTGAGGACCATCAGGACCAGCCCGAGGCCCATCAGCACCCGCCCGACCAGGTGCCCGCTGCTCGACGGTGCTTTCTGGTGCCTCGGCTGCGGAGCTGGGGCGAAGCCCAGCAGCACGGCGGCCTCGTCGAGCCGCGCGACGTGCGCACCGAGTTCGAGCGCCCGGGAAAGCCGCGGTTCGGAGTCGCGCACTCCCGAGTCGTACGCCAGGTGCGTGACCGAACCCGTGAGGTTCTTCGCGAGCTGGAACCCTTCGGACAGCACCCGCGCCCGCAGCTGGTCCGCGTCCGCCGTCGTACCGAGCACCAGGACTCGCGTCGGCTTGTCCCCGGTAGCGGTGACCTTGAGGTCCACCACCACTTCCAACGCGCCCAGCGCGTCCGCGACCTGCCGCAGTTCGCGGTATTCGGCGGAAGTCACGACCCCGTCGGCCTCCGCGACCCGGCGCAGTTCGGCGATGAAGCCGGTGTGGATCCGCTGCACCTCCGCCGCGGCCATCCCGGCTTCGGCGGCGAGGTCGGCGAGCGCCCAGACCTCCTCGTCGGTCAGGAACTGGTCGCCGACCGCCTCGGCGAGCAGGTCGAGGTAAGCCTGCGCGACTGGTCCCCAGGCGCCCGCGGGAACGCGGTCCACCGCCTCGGCCATCCAGCCCGTCTCCGCACCGGCCACCGTCCGGCGCAGGGTCGCCGCATTGCCCGCGTACCACGGCAGTTCCGGAAAACGCACCGGCTGCGCCAACCGCAACCCGTGCGTACCGACGAGCGCGAGCATCGCCTGCGCGCATGCCCGGGCGGCCGGTTCGGCCAGGTAGCCAGGAAAGTCCTCGATGCCGAAGGCGCGCGCGATGGTGGCGAGGCGGTAGTTGGGCAGGGGCAACGCCGCCTGCGCGGTGTCCTTGAGCGAGATCGCTGGCAGTCGCGGCAGCCGGACGCCCAGCTGGCCGATCTCGGTGAGGAGCCCTTCCACCGAGGACAGGTCGTGCGCCACGAGGACCGCGCCCTGGCACAGTTCGAACAACCGGCCGAGGATGCCGCTCAAGGCCGGCGCGTCCGCCAGTTCGGCCGCGGTGATGCGGTGCGGGTTGCGCCGGCTCGCGTCCGCGGCGACGACCGTCGCGAACTCGCCGAGAAACGTTCCGTCCCCGCGGAACCGGATCGCGGCGACCTCCAGGACCCGGCCGGTGTGCAGTCCGGTCGTCTTCACGTCGAGCGCGGTGAATTCCGTGCCGCTCGCGGGCACCCGCCCGCGCGAGGACAGGGACAGTCGTTCGATCAGCTCGGCCATCGTGGATGCGCTTTCTCCTGGGCAGTTCCCTTGTCCATCGCGAGCAGCGAGCGAATCGTCACAAGCGGAACGGGAAACGCTGCCTTTGTGACGGATCCGTGACGTCTTCTTAGTTCTTGCTGCCGGCCGCGTAACACTTGCCGCCGGTTTTGCGAACACCATTCGGCACCCGCCTCAGGAAGAGGAATTCCGAATGCACTCCACGCCCGCGCCGCCGTCGCGTCCCCGGCTGAAATTCCCGGCCTGGCTGACGGCGGTGCTCAGCGTCTTCGCGGTTCTTTTTCTTCTTGGCGCGGTTTTCGGAAAGTCGGCGCCGACTCCGGAGCCGGTCGCCGCACCGGCCGCTCCGCCCCCGACTTCGGCAACCACCTCGGCCACCCCAGTACCGGTGACCTACACCGTCGGCAAAATCACCGACGCCGCCAACATCGAACTGACCGGTTCCGACGGCAGCCATCGCACCGTGCACATCCTCGGACTCGAAGTGGCGACCGGCAACAACTGCTACGCGAGCGAAACCGCGATTTGGGCCAACAACAAGCTCACTGGCGCGGCGGTGAAGATCACCGCGGACACCACCGACGGCGTCGCATTGGCCTTGAGCGACGGCACCGATTACGCGACCGCCGCGCTCTCCTCCGGATATGCCCGGCTGGCGGGCAATGTCATCTCCGATTCGCTGCGCAACGCGGCGAATGCGGCCCAGCAAGCTGCGACGGGATTGTGGGCGGAACCGTGCAAAGGCGTGATCACCGCGCCGACGCCGGTCCCGCCCCCGGCTCCTCCGAAGGAAGCGCCCGCGCCGCCTCCCGCGCCGCGCACGTCCGAGCAACCCGCCCCGCCGCCGGTCGAGGACGCGCCGGAACCTGAGCAGCCGAGCAGCGCGTACTACAAGAACTGCGCGGCCGCGAAGGCTGCGGGGGTCGCGCCGCTGCACCGCGGCGACCCGGGCTACCGCCCCGCCCTGGACCGCGACGGAGACGGAATCGCCTGCGAGCGGTGACTCCTGGTGTCGTGCGGCACCACCGGCAGACGAACCGCCTCACGGCCCGTAACCTGGAGATATGCCGATCCAGGTGCTGCTCGTAGACGACCACGAACTCGTCCGGCGGGGCCTGCGCGACCTGCTCAGCGACGAGGCCGACCTGGAAGTGGTCGCCGAGGCCGGGAGCGTCGAAGAGGCGCTCGCGGTGGCCATGCACGTCGAGCCGGACGTCGCGGTCGTCGATGTCCGGCTCGGGGACGGCGACGGCATCACGCTCTGCCGCGAACTGCGGTCCAAGCCGAATCCGCCGGCTTGCCTCATGCTCACCGCGTTCGACGACGAGGAAGCCATGGTCGGCGCGATCATGGCGGGCGCCTCGGGCTATCTGCTCAAGCAGGTCCGCGGCCAGGACGTGGTGAACGCGGTCCGCGAGGTCGCCGCCGGCCGGTCGCTGCTCGACCCGGTCAGCACCGCTCGCGTGCTCGACAAACTGCGCCATCCGCCGACCGACGAACTGGCCGCCCTGACCGACCGCGAGCGCGACGTCCTGGAGCTGATCGGACAGGGGTTGTCGAACCGCGAGATCGCCGAACGTCTTTTCCTCGCCGAGAAAACGGTGAAGAACTACGTGACGTCCGTGCTCGCGAAGCTCGGCATGCAGCGCCGCACCCAGGCCGCCGCGTGGATCGCCCGGCGCGGCAAGTGAATCAGCTGCCCGCGACGGCCCGCGCGTAGCGTTCGGACAGCAACTGCAGCAACGGAATCAGTTCCGGCGGTGACTCGACGGTGAAGTCCATCATTAGCATTCCAATGTAGACAGCCACGGTGTCCAAACTGTCCGCGCCGGTGACCAGCACGCAGTGGTTGTCGTCAATGGGTTCGACGACGCCGACCGTCGGGTTGATCCGCGCCAGCACCTTGTCCGCCGGTGCGTCGATGCGCAGGCGCGCGTGCACGATCCACCCGCTCGCCACGATCGTGCGCATCGCGAAGGCGGTGTAATCCCCGCCAGGCAAGGGATTCGGCTCGAACCGGCGGCGCGTCGGCATCCGCGGCTGCATCAGATCGACGCGGTAGGTCGCCCAGCTGCCGTCCCGCGGGTCGCGGGCGACCAGGTGCCAGCGCCGCTGCCAGCTGAGCAACCGGTACGGCTCGACCAGCCGCAGCTCGTCCGCGTAGTCGAACCGGAGCCATTCGACGTGCCGGATCGCCCGCGCGACCTCCTGCAGGACGGCGGCGTCGACCTCCGGATCGGGCGCGTCGGTGCCGGTGTTCTCCGGACCGCGGTCGATCGTGGAGCGCAGCGCGTCGACCGTCGGACGCAGCCGCGACGGCAGGACCTGTTCGAGCTTCGCGAGCGCCCGCGTACCGGCTTCCTCGATCCCGGAAATGCCCGCCGCGGCCCGCAGCCCGACGGTCACCGCCACCGCTTCCTCGTCGTCGAGCAGGAGCGGCGGCAGCTTCCCGCCCGAGCCGAGCCGGTAGCCACCGACGTTGCCGCGCGTCGCCTCGACGGGATAGCCCAGGTCACGCAGCCGTTCGACGTCGCTCCGGATCGTCCGGGCCGAGACGCCCAGTCGCTCGGACAGCTCCCTGCCGCTCCGTCCAGCGGCGGTCTGGAGGAGGGCGAGCAGCGCCAGCAACCGCGCCGTCGGATCGGCCATCGAAACTCCTTGTTCTATTAGGAAGTAATCTAGCCTAATAGCCTCCTAGTGTCTTTCTCATGACGAACGCAACCGCCTCCCTCACCCTCCGCCCCTTCACCGTCGAGGTCACCGACGCCGAACTCTCGGACCTCCACGACCGCCTCGCCCGCACCCGCCTGCCGCAGCCGTCGCCGACCGACGACTGGGACGCCGGCACCCCGAACGCCTACCTGCGCACGGCGCTCGAAGCGTGGCGGACCTTCGACTGGCGCGCCGCCGAAGCGCGGATCAACTCCGTCCCGCACTTCACCACCGAGATCGACGGCCAGACGTTCCACTTCATCCACGTCCGCTCCGCCCACCCCGGCGCGACGCCGCTGCTGCTCGCGCACACCTACCCCGGCTCGTCGGTCGACTACCTCGACCTGATCGACCGCCTGGTCGACCCGGTCGCGCACGGCGGCCGCGCCGAGGACGCCTTCGACGTCGTCATCCCCGACGCACCCGGCTACGGCTTCTCCCAGCCCGTCGCCGAAGCCGGCTGGACAGTCGCCCGCGTCGCCGCCGCGTACGACCGCCTGATGCGCGGCCTCGGGTACGAGAGCTACGGAATCCACGGCTCGGACAACGGCGCGATGGTCGCCCGGGAACTCGGCCTGCTGAACCCGGACGGTTTCCTCGGCCTGCACGTCCTGCAGCTGTTCTCGTTCCCGTCCGGCGACCCGGCGGAGTTCGAACGCCTCGAACCCGCCGACCACGCCGGCCTCGCGCACATGCAATGGTTTCAATCAGTCGGTGGCTACAACACGATGAACGCCTCGCGCCCCCAGACGGTTTCCGTTGGCCTCAGTGACTCCCCGATCGGATTACTCGCCTACAGCGAGCTGTTCAACTCCTTCGGCAACGGGACTTCCCTTGTCCCGCTGGAAACCATCCTGCTCGAGGTGAGCGTGAACTGGTTCGCCAACGCCGCTTCCGGGATGAGCCGCAGCTACCTGGAGAACGCCCGCGCACAGGCCGAACCGCGCGTGAGCGACGCGCGCACCGGAGTGGCGGTGTTCAAGGACGACTTCCAGACCATCAAGACCTTCGCCGAACGCGACAACACCAACATCGTGCACTGGAGCCGCTTCGAGGAAGGCGGACACTTCGCGGCGATGGAACGCCCCGACCTCCTCGCCGGCGACATTCGCGCTTTCTTCGCTAACCGCGACTGACTTCTGCTGATTCCGCGCCCAAACCCCGCCCGCGTTGCTGCGGACGGGGTTCTCGGCGGCCAAGACAGAGCTGAGGGTAGCCGAGTTCCGTGGATTGGTTCACCCAATTGAGTGCCGAATGGATGTTCGATTGTTCGCTACCATGGACAACGGCTCGGTGGCAGGCGAAAGAATTCGAGGAAGGAGCGTGTTCGATGACTCGTGAAGGCTGAATCTCTTGGTGCGCGGTGTGTTCACAGCGGTGGGTTCACAGCGGCGCGAGGTTGAGACAGCGTGTTTGCTGCGAGCGATTGAGACAAACGCATACGCAGTACGCCCACGGCGATCCGAGGCGGCGGATTCGCGACGACGGTTGCGAACAGCTGATTTCGAGGTGGCAGCCGGAAATGGCACGAGGCCGAGGTGGCGATTTCGCACGGCACTAGGTCGCCGCATCGCGGGGTCGGCGACACAGTTGCCCGACTATGCGATACGGCTGACGTGACAAGTCCACGACAACGGCAACTCGGTGCGACGTGGTTACCGCGACGTGCGCGCGCGGCGCGGTAATTTCCACTTCGGACTCGCGACACGGCGGCATTTGCCCTGCAGTCAAGGCAATGCGGCGATTGGGCCGGTGGCTGACGAACTGTTGCGCCGTGGCGGGGTGATGGTGGGCGCGCCCGTTGGTGCGTGCGGTTCCAGCCTCCGCGTTGCGATGCCGGCGTTGCGGTGTCCGCCTTCGCGTCGCGGCATCGGCGTTGCGGCATCGGCGTTGCGGCACCGCCTTCGCGTCGCGGAATCGGCGTAGCGGTGTCCACCTTCGCGCCGCGGTGTCCGCGTTGCGGCATCGGCCTTCCGGTCGCGGCATCGGCGTTGCGACATCGCGGGTTTGCAGTCGATCGCTATGCCGCGGCCTGCACTGCGTTTGCTTGCGCTCGTCGATGGCAAGGCCGCGGTTGCCTCCGCGCGTCGATCGGGTTGTCTCCGCTCGTCGATCGCTGTGCTGCAATCGCCTGCATTGCGATTGCCTGCCCTCCCGATCACCGTGCCGCAGTCACCAGGACCGCGATCACCTGCGCTCACCGATCGCTGTACTGCACTGCGCTGCGATTGCTTGCGCTGCGATCGCCTCCCTTCACCGATCGCCATGCCGCATTCGCCCGCACCGCGATTGCCTGCGCCTGACGATCACTGCACTGTGGTCGCGTGCACTGCGATTGCCTGCACTCGCCGATGGTCGCGGTCGCGTCCGCAGGTCCATGGCTATGCCGCAGTCACCTGTATTGCAGTCACCTGCGCTCGCCAATCGCCATGCCGCATTCGCCCGCACCATAGCTGCCTAGGCTCACCAATCACCGTGCCGCGATCGCCCGCATTGCGCTCCACTGCGCACGCCGATCGCGATACCGCAGCCGCCCGCACCACAGCTGCCTACCCTCACCGATCACCGTGCCACGGTCACCGGTGTTGCGATTACCCGCATTCCCGCCCGCCGCAATGCCAAAGAAACCCTCGCACAGCACCGCGACCACCAGAGACACTCACTCAAGCGGCAAATCAAACGCCACCAACGTACCCAAACTAGGCGAAGAATTGAGGAAAAACCGGCCACCAGCAGCATCAGCACGTTCGGCGAGATGCCGCAGCCCCCGGGTCGCCACCCCTTGCGGCACCCCAGACCCGTTGTCCCGCACGCGAAGCTTCACGCCCTCGGCATCCCGGGTCAGCGTCACCCGCGTTTCGCTCGCGCCCGAGTGCCGGACCACATTGGACAGTGCCTCGCGCAGTGCGGCCCGGATGTGGTCGGCCCGTTCGGCGGGGATGTCGGCGAACTCGCCGGACAGCTCCAGGGTCGGCGGGTAGCCGAGCAATTCTCCGGCGATGCGGACTTCGCCGCGCGCGGATTCGGCGAGGTCCGTCGGGGAGCCGGGGTCGTGGCGCGGCTCCGGCGAGCGCAGCGCGCGCACGGTGCCGCGGATTTCCTCGATGGTCTGGTCCAGTTGGTCGATCGCGTCGGACAGCCGCGCCCCGTCGGCCTGCGCGAAGCGTTTCCGCATGTTGCGGCGGACCCGGTCCAGCTGCATGCCGGTGCCGTAGAGCCGTTGCACGATCACGTCGTGCAACTCGCGGGCGATCCGCTCGCGCTCCTGGTAGAGGGTCACGCGATGGCGCGCGTTAGCGCCCTCGGCCAGCGCGAGCACCACGCCGGCCTGCGCCGCGAAGGCCGCGAGCATCTCCACCGTGCCCGCGGAAAACGGCTCGCGGCCCTGTCGTCGGTACACCGTGAGCGCGCCAAGCACCCGCCCGCCGGAACCGAACGGCGCAGCCGCGAACGGTCCGTACCCGCGCAGTTCATCCGGCACATACGGCGCCGTCCGCGGATCGACGATGAAGTCCTCCGCCGCGATCGGCTCGCTGCCGCGCGCGACCCGGCCCGCCGCGGAATCCGTTTCGAGCGTAAGCCCGCGCAACTCCCCGACCGGCCCGCGTTCGACGTCGCCCGTCGGCACCTCCGCGAGCAAACCGTCGACCCCGTACGCCGCCTCGACCACGACGCGCCCGTCGTCGGCGCTGACCATCGCCAGGCCAAGATCGGCGTCGGCCAACTCGACAGCCCTGGCCACGACTGTTTCCAGCACCCCCTCCGGGTCGTCCCCGGACAAGGCGGTGCTGGTGATCTCCGTGGCCGCGGAAAGGGCGCGCGCGGCGAGTGTCGGGTCCATGAGCAACTCCGACCTTAGCGCGGCCCCCAGCCCCTGACCCGAAATCGTGACCGTCACCAACAACCCTCCGTCACGCCGCCACCCGCGGCAACGCCCGCCGCACGACGCGCCCGTCCCGGACCTCGAAAACAAGGTCCGCTTGAAGCTCTTCGTCCGCATTGTGCGTTACGTGCACGACCGTCCGTCCAGCGAGTTCAGTACGCAACGTCGCCCGCAAGGCCCGCGCCGTCGGCTCGTCGAGATGCGACGTCGGCTCGTCAAGCAACACCAACTCCGCCGACGGAGCCGCCAGCAACGCCCGCGCCAACGCCACCCGCTGCGCCTGCCCACCGGACAACCCGGTCCCGGCGCTGTCGAGCACCGTCGCCAAATCCAGCTCCGGCAGCTGCGCCTGATCCAGCACCCGCCGTAGCTCGGACGTTTCTGCCAACGGATTCGCGAGCCGCAAATTCTCCGCCACCGTGGTCGAAACCAACATCGGTTCCTGCGGTGCCCAAGCCACCTTCGTCGGTGCGACCACCTCGCCCTTTCGAGGCTGAAGGAACCCCAGCAGAGCCGCCACCAACGTCGACTTCCCCGCCCCACTCGGCCCGACGACCGCCACATAAGCCCCGGTCGGCACGCTCAGATCGACGTCCTTCAGCACCGCCGCCCCGCCGGGCCACCCCAGCTCAGCACCCCGCAACCGAACCGCGGCCGGACGGTCCCCAGGCTGAGCGGCGACGGCCGTTTCAACAACCGCGCGGCCTGGTTCTGAGTGCGCATCCGCAGCACCGGAAACCGCGTGGGTCATTGCGTCTGATCCGGCAGAACCAGCCTCCAGCGAACGCTCATCCGCCGCCTCGCCAACCACCGCGCCAAGTCGAACCCGGGCCGCTCGCAGGGTGTCCCAATGCACCGCCGCCTGCGGGAGCAGCGCCAACACCTCCGCCAGCGCCAACGGCACCAACGCCAGCAGCGGAGCCATCACCCCCGCCAACTCCCCGCGTCCGACCGCCTCCGCGGCCAGCATCGTGCTGACCACCGCGGCCGCCCCCGTCGCCAAGGTGATCACCGCATCCGCCGCTCCCGCGCCGAAGGCCTGCCGCCGGGTGCCGGCGGCCAGTTGGGTGTCCGTCGAAGCAAGCTCGCGGCGGCGCGAGGCCGCCCGGCCGTAGGCGAGCAACTCCGCAGCCGACGAGAACAGCACCAGGACCCGCGCGGCGACGTCGCGACGTCCAGCCGCGAGAGCGGAAGTCGCCCGGCGTTCCAAGCGCAACGCGACCGCCGGAGCCGCCAAGCCCACCAGCACGGTCAAGGCCAGCACCAGACCAGCCGACGGCAGCACCAACGTCTGCACCGCGATCGCCCCGGCCGCGACCAAACCGACCACGATGGGCGGCGAAACGACGCGCGGCAACAGATCGCGCACGGTATCGACGTCTGTCACCAGCCGACGCTGGCTCTCTCCCGCTTCGAGACTGCGCGCCGGACCCAAGCGCACCAACGCATTCCACAGCCGAACCCGCAACCGCCCGGCGATCCGGAAGGCGGCGTCGTGCGTCACGAGCCGTTCGACGTACCGGAGTCCAGCCCGGCCCAATCCGAAGGCGCGCACCCCGACGACCGCGACCGTCAACGTGAGAATCGGTGGCTGCAAGGACGCTTTGGCGATCAGCCAGCCAGAAGTCGCGGTCAGCGCGATCCCGGCCAAGAGCGCCAGGGTGCCCAGCAAGGCACCGGAGAACAGCCGTCGGTCGAGCACTATTCGCCAGGGAAGCGGCCGCGCCTCTGCACTGTCCGAAGTGGACTCAACTGCAGCTGCGGGAGGAGAGTCCGAAATGGCCACCGCAGCAGAACGTTCGTGCGCGGCGATTACCGCTGCCGCCCCGTTCTCGACCGCTCGCTCGACGGCGTCCATGACCCGCCGCGCGTTGACGTCGTCCAGGTGCGCGGTCGGCTCGTCCAGCAGCAGCAACCACGCGCCCGACTGGACGCGCAGCAACGCCCGGGCCACGGCGACGCGCTGGCGTTGCCCCAGGGAAAGCCGGTCGACCGGACGGTCGGCGAGGCCTTGCAGCCCCAGTTCGCCGAGCACGGCGTCTAGGTCCGATCCAGCGAGTTCTTCCCGCACTGTGCCGCCGCTGAATACCGGCGACTGCGGAACCCAGGCGATCCCCGCGCGCCACCGTTCGAGGTCGGCTTCCGCCAGCGGTACGTCCCCGGCCAGCACCGATCCGTCGTAGGAGGGCACGAAGCCCAGCAGCGTCGCGAGCGTTGTCGATTTACCGCCACCGCTCGGTGCCCGCAGCCACACGATCTCGCCGCGCCGGACTGAGAAACTTTCGCCGTCGGGCGCGAATCCGCCGCGCCGGGCGACTTTTAGGTCGGACACAACCAACGATCCACAGGGCGCGGTCCGCGTCCCTTCGGCCGGGACCGGCTCCGCGAGCACCTCAGTCACGCGGCGGACCGCTTCCACGCCGTCCTCGCTCGCGTGGAACGCCGCGCCGACCGCGCGAATCGGCTGGTAGCACTCGGGAGCGAGGATCAGCACGCCGAGTCCGATCGCCAGCGGGAGCGATCCTGACACCAGCCGGACGCCGATGACGACGGCCACCAGCGCGACCGACAGCGTCGCCGCGAGTTCGAGCACGAACGCCGAGGAGAACGCGACCCGCAAGGTCTTGAGCGTCGCGCGACGATGCCGATCCGACAGTTTCCGCACGGTCGCGGCCTGCGCGTCAGCGCGCCGGAACGCGGTGAGCACCGGCAACGCGCGCACCAGTTCGAGCAGCAGGCCGGACATCCGGTGCACCGCGTCCGTCGCGCCGGAAACGCGGTCGGCGGTGAATTTTCCGGCCAGGACAGCGAACATCGGCAGCAAGGGGACCGTCGCGGCGATGATCACCGCCGAAGGCCAATCTGTCCACAGGATCGCCGCACCCGCCGCGAGCGGGACGACCGCGGCGGTGACGAGAGCGGGCAGGTACTCGCGGAAGTAGGAATCGAGTGCGTCGAGGCCGCGCGTGACGAGCGTCGTCAGTTCGCCGTGGCCGCGCCGGGCGAGCCATTCCGGGCCGAGGCGCAAGGCGTGGTCGACGACGCGGGCGCGCAGGTCGCGTTGCGCGGTCGCGGCGGCGCGGGCGGAGACAACCCGCACCGCCCAGCTGGTGCCTGCCCGGCCCACGACGAGCGCGAACAGAACAGCCAACTGGACGGCGCGGCCCCCGATCCCCTGGGAGACCACATCCGCGAGGACATCTGCCAGCAGAAAGGCTTGTCCGACAAGGAATATCGCGTTCCCGAACGACAGCACCGCGACCAGGATCAGCGCTCGGCGCGCGGCCGGCCCCAGGGCCGAGAGCGCGCCGAGCGGACCCTTGCCCGGCCGCACCGGGTCCATGGGGGACCTCGTGGCGGAAAGGGGTGCGCGGCCGGGAAGCTTCGTCATGGTGCGTGCACCGCCGGGATGTGCTGGACCCCGATGCGCTTGCGGAAAACCCAGTAGGTCCAGCCTTGGTAAATCAGCACCGCGGGCGCTCCGAACGCGCCGACCCAGGTCATCACCGTCAGCGTGTAGTGGCTGACCGCGCTGTTCGTGATGGTCAGCGAATGCGCCGGGTCCAATGTGGACGGCAGGACGTTCGGGTAGAGCGCGCCGAAGAAGGTCACTGCGGCGGCCGTGATGACGACCGCGAGCGCGGCGAACGCCTGCCCGTCGCGGTCGACGTAGAGCCGCAGCCACGCGACCACGGCGGCGAGGACGGCGATCACCAGCGAGACGAGCGTCCACAGTTTGCCTTCGCGGACCTGGACGACCACCAGGAACGCGACGAGCGGCAGCAGTCCGACCGGGAGGACGCGCAGCGCGATGGTGCGGGCACGTTCCCGCAGGTCACCGGTGGTTTTGAGAGCCAGGAACGCCGCGCCGTGCACGAGCGAGAACCCGACGATGGCTACCGCGCCCAGCAGCGTGTCCCACCGGACCGACTCGAACGGCGACCCGACGCGGTTGCCCTGGGCGTCGAGCGGCAGGCCGAGCACGGTGGTCGCGAGCAACAGCCCGACGCCCAGCGGCGGAACCCAGGAACCGATGATGATCACGCGGTCCCAGGCGCGCCGCCAGCGTTCGGAGTCGACCTTGCCGCGGTACTCGAACGCGACGCCGCGGCCGATGAGCGCGATGAGGACGAGCAGCAGCGGGAGGTAAGCGCCCGAGAAGAGCGACGCGTACCAGCCCGGGAACGCCGCGAACGTCGCCCCGGCCGCGACGATCAGCCAGACCTCGTTGCCGTCCCAGACCGGCCCGATCGTGTTGACGAGGACGCGCCGCTCGGTGTTCGTCTTCCCGAGGACCGGCAGCAGCATGCCGACGCCGAAGTCGAATCCTTCGAGGAAGAGGTACCCCAGCCAGAACAGCGCGACGATCGCGAACCACAGCGTTTCGAGTGTCATCCCCACTCACCTCGTCCGGCATCCGCCGACGTCATCCGGTCGGCCACCGGGTTGTCCCCACGATGGCCCTGAGTTATCCACAACCCGCCGAGTTGTCCACAGATCTGCTGTGGGTAACCCGCGAGAGCCACCACGCGATTACGCTGGGTACGGGGCGTCCCCCCGGAGAGGGTGGGGGCTGCGTACGCGGCGGAAGGCATGTGTCGGCAGCTCGTCCAGGCCAGTGGAGCGGGCCGCGCCCAGACCCGGCCCTCCGGGTCTTCTGGCGGCACCCCGGCCCGCTCCACCGGGTCAGTAGGCGAACGAAAGCGCCTGGTCATCGGAGCCATCGGAGTCCTCGGAATCGGAATCAGAGCCAGAGCCGGAGGAAGCAGCAGGCGGCATCACCGCATCCACCCCGCCCCGGATGTACTTGCGCATCAGGTACAGCTCCACCACCCCCAGCACCGCGTACAGCACCGTCAGCGAGATCAGCGACGTCAGCACCTCGCCGACCGTCAGCTTCGACACCGCCTGTGCCGTGAACATCCACATGCCCTCGACGCCGGTCGGGTTGGGTGCGACCACGAACGGCTGCCGTCCCATCTCCGTGAAGATCCAGCCCGCGCTGTTGCCGATGAACGGCGTCGCGATGCCGCCCAGCACCATCAGCGGGAACCAGCGTCCGCCGGGGATTCGGCCGCGCCGGGTGAGCCACAGGGCAAGCAGGCCGATGCCCGCGGAGATCGCGCCGAAGCCGATCATGATCCGGAAGCCCCAGTACGTCACCGGCAGGCTGGGCACGTAGTCGATCGGCTTCCCGGCCAGCGAGCCGAGTGCCGGGTCGTCGGGATAGTTCGTGCCGTATTTCGCCTGGTATTCCGAAACCAGGTTCTCCACGCCCTTGACCTCGGTCGAGAAGTCGTTGTGCGCCAAGAAAGACAGCAGCGCGGGCACGTTGAACGTCTTGACGTCCTCGCAGTTCGCGTTAGCCACGTCGCCGATCGCGATGATCGAGAAGCTCGCCGGCTTTTCCGTGTGGCACAACGCCTCTGCCGACGCCATCTTCATCGGCTGCTGCTCGAACATCAGCTTGCCCTGCATGTCGCCGGTGATCGCCAGCACCGCGAACGCCACCACGCCGACCCAGCCGCCGAGGCGCAGCGACGAGCGCCAGACCTCGCGGTGTTCGTCCGAGGTCGAACGCCGCCGCCACAGGTGCCAGCCGGCCACGCCGACCAGGAACGCCGCCGCCACCGAGAACGCGCCGGCCAGCGTGTGCGGGATCGCGGCGAGCGCGGTGTTGTTCGTGAGCACCGCGCCGATCGAGTTCATCGTCGGCTTGCCGTTCACGAACTCGACGCCGACCGGGTGCTGCATCCACGAGTTCGCCGCGAGGATGAAGTACGCCGAGGCCATCGTGGCCAGCGAGAACGCCCAGGCGCACGCCAGGTGGACCCGCTTGGGCAGCCGGTCCCAGCCGAAGATCCACAGGCCGAGGAAGACCGACTCGACGAAGAACGCGAGGAGGCCTTCCATCGCGAGCGGCGCGCCGAACACGTCGCCGACGAACCGGGAGTAGGCGCTCCAGCTCATCCCGAACTGGAACTCCTGCACGATCCCGGTCACCACGCCCATGGCGAAGTTGACGAGCAGCAGCTTGCCCCAGAACTTCGTCATCTTGAGGTGCCGCGGATTGCCGGTGCGCACCCATGCCGTCTGCATGGCCGCGACCAGCACCGAAAGTCCGATGGTCAGCGGGACCATCAGGAAGTGGTAGACGGTGGTGATGCCGAACTGCCACCGCGCGAGCTCAAGGACATCCACGTGTCCGATCCTCCGCGCGCGCACCCGCGCCAGCCAGTTCAACACGTCCTGAACCAGCCGGGACCAACGTCCCCCCGACCTGCCGAAACCCGGTGCCGGGAGACGGCAGATCTCCCCCGATCAGGTGGCGTCTACCGGGTTTCCTCCACGAGCCACGACAGGTACCGCGGGCTGCCGCCGACGATCGGCGTGACGATCACCTCAGGCAGGTCGTACGGATGCCGCACGTTCAGGAACTCCTCCAGCGCGCCCGACCGGTCCGCGGCCGTTTTGCACTCGACCCGCCATTCCGCCGCCGTCTGCACCTCGTCCTCCCACCGGAAGACGCTGGTGATCGGCCCCACGATCTGGGCGCACGCGGCGAGCCGGGCCTCGATGGCGCTCGCGGCGATGGTGCGCGCGGCGGCCTCGGAGTCGACGGTGGTGGTGACGACGACGTGGTCAGCAGACATGACCCGCACCGTACCGCAGCCGGAAAACAGAATTCGGCGCACCGAAAAAAATAATCCGGCCGACCGGCGACCGGCATTCTGCGGACCTGAACAGGCAATTCGCGAAACCCATCAGCTTGCGGTTTTCTGAATCTCCCCTTTATCGTTGCAGTGAAAGGGGTGAGCACGAACCCATGTCTCCCGCATTGATCGCTCTGTTCAGCGCGTTCGGCCTGGTACTGGCCGTCGAGCTGCCGGACAAGACGCTCGTCGCGACCCTCGTGCTCACCACCCGTTTCCGCGCCTGGCCGGTATTCGCCGGAGTATGCGCGGCGTTCGCCGTGCAATGCGTGATCGCGGTCGCTTTCGGCAGCCTGCTCACGCTCTTGCCGGAAACTCTGGTTTCGGTCCTGGTCGCCGCGATGTTCGGCGTCGGCGCGTTCCTGCTGCTGCGCGAGGGCTTCAGCGAAGGCAGCGAAGCGGGCGAGGACGCGTCGCGGTCCGGGCCCGGGCCGGTGTCGTTCCTGCGCTCCGCGCTCACGTCCTTCGGCGTGCTCTTCGCCGCGGAGTGGGGCGACGCCTCCCAGCTGGCCACCGCGGGCCTCGTCGCCCGCCTCGGCAACCCGTTCGCGGTCGGGGTCGGCGCGTTCGTCGCGCTGGTGTCGGTCGCCGGGCTGGCGGTGTTCATCGGCGCGAAGATCCGCGACCGGATCCGGCCGAAGCTGATCCAGCGGGTCGCCGGGTTCGTGTTCGCCGGATTCGCCGCGTTCGCGCTGGCCCAGCTGCTCTGGTAACGGCCGTTTCACAGGAACGCCAGGTAACCTCTTCGGAACCCCCGAACGAGGACCAGGTGAACCCCAGGTGACGCCATGGCCTCCGCCATGACCGCCGAGGAGCGCCCGTGCCGACCACCTCCCGCGCCGCCGTGTCTCCGGTGTCGCCGGTGCACGGCAGGCTCGCGCTGGGCGGCATCGGGGCGGCCGTGGTCATCGCCACGGACCTGCACCTGCGGCTCTCCGCGCAGATCAGCCCGATCTGGCAGACGCTTTCGGAGTACGTCTACGGCAGGCTCGGCGACCATTCGGCCGCGCGGCTTTTCGCGATCATGTGCCTGGCGCTCGCGCTGGGCTCGCTGGCGTTGCTGGCCGGACTCGTCAAAGCCCGCCGCTCGCCCGCCGTCGTTGTCCTGCTCGGCGTGTGGTGCGCCGGTCTCACGATCTGCGCGACGGTCCCCGTCGACCCCAACGGCGAAGCCCGCTCCTTCGACGGCCAGCTGCACAACGCCGCCGCCCTCACCGCGTTCCTCGCGCTCCCCACGGCCGCCTGGCTGCTGACCCGCCGCGGCGGCCGATCGTGCCCGTGGGAGCCGCGCCGCACGACGATCCGCCGGCTGGCCGTCGCGAGTTTCGCCAGCGTGGCCGTGGTCCTGGGCGGCTTCGTGTTCACCCTGCTCACCGGGCCCGCACAGCAGGAAGTGACGCTCGGGCTGTTCGAGCGGCTGCTGTTCACCGTCGACCTGGCGCTCCTGCTGACCATGGTCCGGCCGCTGGTCGCCGCGTCCCGCCGCTAGGACCGCAGCACCTCGGCGAGCTTCGCGGCCGCCTCCACCGCCAACGGTCCGACTTCGTCCGAAACCAGCGGCTCCAGCGAGATCACCCCGACGCTCGCCCGCAGCCCAGGCACCCCGCGCACCGGCGCGGCGACGCCCGAAGCACCAGCCTCGATCTCGCCGGTCGAAGCGACCCACCGGTCGGTACCGCCGGGCCGCAACGCCATCGCCCGCCCGGCCGCACCCGCGGCGAGCGCGTGCCTGCTGCCGACCCGGTACGCCACGTGATAGCTCGTCCACGACGGCTCCACCACCGCGACCGCCTGCGCGTGATCGCCCTGCGCCACCGTCAGATGCGCCGTCGCGCCGACCTTCTCGGCCAGCTCGCGCAGCACCGGCCGGGCAGCCTCGCGCAGCTGTGGCAGCACCTGACCGGCCAGCCGCAGCACTCCGACGCCGAGCCGCACCTTCGTGCCGTCTCGCCAGATCAGGCCGCGTTCGGCCAGCGGCACCAGCAGCCGGTACACCGCCGCGCGGCTCGCGCCGATGGCCACCGCGAGTTCGGAGATAGTCGCCGCCTGCTCGCCCGAATCGGCCACCGCCTGCAGCAGCGCCAGACCGCGGTCGAGGGTCAGCGACCCCTCCCTGCTCACAGCAGCTCGAGTTCACCCAGGTCGGCCACCGGCTCCGCGAACGACGCCGCCGCGTACGACCCGAAAAGCTCCCGCACGGCCTTCGCGGCCGGCTCCGGCAACGCGCGGGCTTCGTCCGCGAGCGCCTTGCCGTCGGTCGATTCCAGCGCCGCGCGGACGTCGCCGCCGGAGAGGCAGCGCGCCGACGCGACGAGCAGGTTCAGGAAGCCGTGGTGCGTGAATCCGGTCTCCGGGTCGACGTGCCGGACCGCGCGGTGCAGGCTGTTCGTCGCCTTGAACGACGCCCCCGGCGAGCCGCTGACCACGGACAGGAAGTCGGCGACCTCGTCCACGCTGGGGAAGTTCTCCCCGGCCTTGCCGCCGCAGCGGATCTTCGGCCAGCTGCCGTGCTCGATCACGTTGCGCACGCCGTCGAGCCAGCCGACGCCGCGCCGCGGTTCGACGACCCGGATGACGTCCTCGGGCACGAACTCCGAAACGCGTTCGAGCCACACCTCGTCGACGTCGGACGGGGCGGGCATCTCCACCATCCGCAGCGACAGCAGCTCGCTGCGCGATTCGACGATCGAGATCGCCTTCGGAACGCCGCCGAGCCCGGTGTCGATGATCAGCGACAGCGGCAGCGGCTCCTTGGGCTTGATCTTGATCAGCTCGGTGATCAGCTCCGGCAGCCGCGAGGCCTGGCACAGGAAAACCCCGAGCACCCCGGCGTGTTCCCCGCTGCGCGATTCGAAGTGCGCGCGCAGCGCCTCCGGCATCGCGACGTCCGCGGGCGGGAAGAGCGCCGAGTCGTCGACGAGCCGCGCGAACAGGGGAGGAATTCCACGGGGGCCGGGGGGCGTGAGTTCCACAGCGCTTGACACGACTGACACGCTAGTAGCGTACGGCAAGGGGACAAAATCGTTCGCTCTGCGGACGCGTCTCGAGACCTTTTCGAGAGCGGATCAACCGGCCCCCACGGCCGCATCCGCTCGGCCCCGTTCTTCCGCCGATCCGCTGACCAGCACTTTCCCGTCCCGTGGGTGATCTTCTCGCGCGCTCTTCCCTTGGCGCGGCAATTCAGGTTAGGCTCACCTAAGTAGGAGGTGAGCCCGTGACCGAGGCACCCGTATCCGTGCGCCGCCCGCCCGCGCCGAACCCCGCCGAACGCGCCAAGACGATCGCGACCCGCGGCGGCCCGGCGACGATCATGCCGACCGTCGACAGCGCCGGCTGCGAGGCCGCACGCGTCGAGCCGGTCCTGCATCACGTGCACCACAGCGGAAGCGTCAGCATTCTTCTGCCGGACGAGCACCCGATGGTGTCCGCGTCCCGGCAGGCTCAGCGCGGCGAGCTCGCCGTCATGGTCGAGCTCGCCGACCACGCCCCGGTGGCGCTGCGGGAACCGGTCCGCGGCCTGCTGTGGATCACCGGCTGGCTCCGGCCGCTGACGGACGTGTCGGCCCGCGCGCGTGCGGTGTCGATCGCCGAACAGCGGCCGGACCACCGGCTTCTCGACGTCGGCCACGGCCTCACCCTGCTCCGGCTGACCCCGGCGTCGCTGGTCCTCGCCGACGCGGAGGGCACGCATTCGCTCCGGCCGCACATGTTCAGCGCGGCCCCGCCGGACCCGTTCCACGACTACGAGGCGGAATGGCTGCGGCACCTGGAAAGCGACCATCCGGACGTGGTGGAACAGCTGGCCCGGCACCTGCCCGCGGACCTGCGCGGCGGCCGGATCCGCCCGCTCGGCCTCGACCGGTACGGCCTGCGCCTGCGCGTCGAATCGACGGCGGGCGACCACGACGTCCGCCTCGCGTTCTCCCGGACGGTCGACAGCCCGCCGCAGCTGGCCGCGGAACTGCGGCGGCTGCTCGGCTGCCCGTTCCTGCGCCACCAGCACGGCGAGGCCTGACCGTCCGTGAAGGGCTCCTTGAGGGAATTAGATTCCCTCAAGGAGCCCCTTCACGGACCTCAGTCCGCCAGCTCCGGAGGGAAGCCGCCGGTCGCGATCGGTCCCCACCGGTCGATCGTGATCCGGATCAGGCTCTTGCCCTGCTTGCGCATCGCCTCGCGGTACTCGTCCCAGTCCGGATGCTCGCCGGAAATGCTGCGGAAGTAGTCGACCAGCGGCTCGACCGAATCCGGCAGGTCGAGCACCTCCGCGGTCCCGTCGACCTGCACCCACGGCCCGTTCCACTCGTCCGACAGCACGCAGACAGACACCTTCGGCTCGCGCCGGAGGTTGACCGCCTTCGCGCGCTTCGGATAGGTCGCGATGACGATGCGGCCCTCGTCGTCGACGCCGCAGGTGTTCGGGGACAGCTGGGGCCGCCCGTCGGCGCGGGTGGTCACCAGGATCGCGCGGTGACGCGGCTTCAGGAACGCGACCAGTTCGGCGCGCTCGACCTTCGTGTTGGTGGCGATAGTCCTCGGCATACCCCGACGGTAGCGTGCGTTCATGCGCACCACAGAGCGTTCCGGAGGGCCGTCGCGCCTGCGATCCTGGCTCAACCCGGCACTTCCGGCGTTCCCGGCCCAGCTCGCCGATCCGGGCGAGCGGCGGGCGGTCAAGATCGAGCTGGTCCTCGTTTTCGGCATCACCCTCGGGCTGTCCGGTGCGCGCAGTCTGCTGTCCCTTGTGGACTCTCTGCTGCGGCCGACCCCGTTGGCGCAGCAGCAAGTGCAGCTCAACGTCCCGCGCGCCGCGGCGAGCCTGCTGGACCTGCTCCAGCAGCTGCTGAGCGCCGCGCAACTGGTCGGCTGGGGCGGGCTCGGGCTGTACCTGCTGTGGCGGGCCGGGCTGAAACTCCGCGAAATCGGCCTGAGCCGCCGGATCCGTTCCGACGCGCTCATCACCGTCGGAATCGCCGCGCTGATCGGCATTCCCGGGCTCGCGCTGTACTTCATCTCGTATCACCTCGGCTTCAGCCTCGCGGTGCAACCGTCCACTTTGGGCGATACGTGGTGGCGGCCGATCGCGCTGACGCTTTCCGCGTTCGGCAACGCTTTCGCCGAGGAAGTGCTCGTGATCGGCTATCTGCTCACGCGGCTGCGGCAACTCGGCGTACGCGAGAACGCGTCGCTCTTCGGCGCGGCGGTACTGCGCGGTTCCTACCACCTCTACCAGGGGTTCGGCGGGTTCGTCGGCAACCTCGTGATGGGCCTGGTGTTCGGCCGCGTGTGGCAGCGGACCAACCGGCTGTGGCCGCTCATCGCCGCGCATACTTTGTTCGATGTGGTGTCCTTCGTCGGCTATTCGTTGCTGAAAGGCCGTCTTTCCTGGCTCCCGTGAGGCCCGCTCATTAGGCTCCGTTTCGTGAGCGAGACGAGCGAGATGACCGCACCTCCCCGGGTGGACAGCGAAGTCGGGCCGCTTCGGGCAGTCCTGTTGCACCGGCCGGGAAACGAGCTGAAACGGCTCACGCCCCGCAACAACGACAAGCTCCTTTTCGACTCCATCCCGTGGGTGAGCCGGGCACAGCAGGAGCACGACGCGTTCGCCGAAGTCCTGCGCGGCCGCGGCGTCGAGGTGCTGCTGCTGGCCGACGTTCTCCGCACCGCGCTGGAAGACCAGCGCGCGCACGCCGCCGGGGTGCACGCCGCGGTGGACGACCGGCGGCTCGGCAGCGACCTCGCGGATTCGCTGAGGTCGCACCTCACGAGCGTGGACGCGCCCGCGCTCGCCGAAGTCCTGATGGCGGGCATGACCTTCGAGGAGCTTCCGTCCGCCGAGGGCGCGTCTCTGGTGCGGATGATGCACCATCCGCGCGATTTCGCCGTCGATCCGCTGCCGAACCTGCTCTTCACCCGCGATTCGTCCGCGTGGATCGGCGACCGCGTCGCGATCTCGTCGCTGACCATGCCCGCGCGGCGGCGCGAAACGGCGCTGCTCGACCTCATTTACGCCTACCATCCGCGATTCCGCCACGCCGCCCGCGCTTACGGCGCGCATTCCGCGCCGATCGAAGGCGGGGACGTGATGCTGCTGGCCCCCGGGGTCGTCGCGATCGGCGTCGGCGAACGGACGACTCCGGCCGGCGCCGAATCGCTGGCCCGTTCCGTATTCGCCGACGGACTCGCGCATACCGTTCTCGCGGTTCCCATTGAACAATCGCGCGCGACGATGCATCTCGACACGGTGTGCACGATGGTCGATGTCGACGCCGTCGTGATGTATCCGCTCGCCCGCGATTCCCTGACCGCGTTCACTATCAAGCCGACCGGCGACGGCGGCGTGAAAGTGGCCGGCCCGACGCCCTTCCTCGAAGCCGCCGCGGAAGCGATGGAGATCGACCGGCTGCGGGTGATCGACACCGGCCTCGACCCGGTCACCGCCGAGCGCGAGCAGTGGGACGACGGCAACAACACGCTGGCGCTGGCCCCGGGCGTGGTCGTGGGGTACGAACGGAACGCGGAGACCAACGAACGGCTCACCGCGGCGGGCATCGAGGTGCTGCCGATCACCGGGTCCGAACTGGGGTCCGGCCGCGGCGGGCCGCGCTGCATGTCGTGTCCGGTGCGCCGCGATCCCCCGCCGAAGCGGCACTGAGCAGTCGAGCCACCGGGACGTCGAGAGAGAAGTTAGCCTTTCCTTAATAAGGGCAAACACATTAAGGGAAGGCTAACCAAAATAAGTGTTTCCTTCTTGAGGAATGGTAACCCTAATAGGGTGGAGATCACCAGCCAAAAGTGGAAAACAATGCGCGATTGACGTACCGTGACGGACATGGCCCTCACGAAGAAAGAACCGCGCTCCAAGTTCTACGAACTGCTGCAGGCGCAGATTCACAACGAGTTCAACGCCTCCCAGCAGTACATCGCGCTCGCGGTCTGGTTCGACAACGAGGACCTGCCGCAGCTCGCGAAGCACTTCTACAAGCAGTCGGTGGAAGAGCGCAATCACGCGATGGCGCTCGTCCAGTACATGCTCGACCGCGACCACCACGTCGAGATCCCCGGCACCGGCGAGGTCCGCAACGAGTTCTCCGCCCCGCTCGAGTTGATCGAGCTCGCGCTGGAGCAGGAGAAGGAGGTCGCCGCCGACATCTCCGCGCTCGCGAAGGCCGCCCGGGCCGAGGAGGACTACATCAGCGAGCAGTTCGTCCAGTGGTTCCTCAAGGAGCAGGTCGAGGAGATCTCCCAGATGTCGACGCTCGCCACGGTCGCGCGCCGCGCGGGTGACAACGTCTACGAGATCGAGAAGTTCCTGCACCGCGAGGCCGTCGGCGACGCCGGCGCGGACGCCGGCATGCCCCCGGTCGCGGGCGGCGCGCTGTAACGCTCAAGGCCAGCGCGGAAGCCCGGTTGTCCCCACTGTGGACAACCGGGCTTCCCCATGTGGATAACTTCAGCGCCGCTCGTACCGCGCGATGAGCACGCCGGTGGTGGTCGCGACGCTTCCGGCGAGCGAGAACTCGGCCAGCGGAGCCGGTCCCTCGAACAGCCGCGCGCCGCGGCCGAGCGTCAGCGGATGGATCAGGAACGTGTAGCTGTCGACCAGCCCGGCGGCGTGCAGCGCACGCACGAGCGAAACGCTGCCGATGATCGAAAGATCCTTGCCGGGCAAGGCTTTCAGCTCCGCCACAGTCTCCACCGCGGAGCCGCGCAGCAGCACCGAGTTCTGCCAGGCGTCCGCGTTTTCCAGCGTCGTGGAGACGACGTACTTCGTGGCCGCGTTCAGGTGCGCGGTGTACGGATTCCCGTCCGTCCGCGGCCCCCACGCCGTGGCGAAGTCCTCCCAGGTGCGCCGGCCGAACAGCATGTCCCCCGGCCGGCTCATGCCCTTGCCCATCTCGCGGGCCATCACGTCGTCGCGGTAGCCGTTGCCCCAGCCGCCTAGGTCGAACCCGCCGCGAGTGTCCTCGTCGCGGCGGCCGAGCCCTTGGACGACGCCGTCGAGGGTGCTGCTCAGGGTGACGCTGATCGAACGCATCGGGGAGGTCCTTCCGCTTCCGCGGGCCGCCGACCGGCCCGTCACCCGCTACACGAGCGGCGCGGAGCCAGATCGACATCGGACCGCGGAAATTTTTCAGCCGGTGCAGTCCTGCGTCTTCGCCCGGACCTCGACGCCCTGAACCGCCCCGTCCGAATTCAGCGTGAAGTGATACGCCCCCTGGTCACCGGTCGGCGACACGAGCGCACTCCCCGACTCCGACGTACCCGGATAGGTCGCGGTGACCTGGTCCTTCGGCGTTCCGTCGCCGACGCCTTCCGGCGTGTGCGCGGCCCCGTCGGGCTTCACCGCGACCACGCCCTTATCGGCCGACACGACGGCCGTCGCCGCGGGTACGCCGGCACCGCTGACGTCGTAGTACGTGCACCCCGCCGACTCCTTGACCGTCGTGAGCTTCATGCCCTGGTCCGCGAGCTGCTGCTCGGTCATGCCGAGCTTCACCGCGCCCAGGCCGTCCGCGGTCACCAGCGCGCCGGACACGGCCTTCGTCGGCGTGGTCGACGGCGGGGCCGGCTTCGTGCGGTGCGGATGCGCGGGCAGCACCGGCGGGTCGGCCACGCTGGTCTCCATCGGCACGGACGACGCTGGGACCTGCGTCGATTCGGCGCTCGACGGCGGTTCGGGCACCGAAGAAGGCAGCGTGGGCTGGGTCGACGCGACCGGCCGGGCGGCGACGTCGGTGCTCGCGGGCTGGGTGCGCAACTGGATCGCCACCACTCCGGCCGACGCCACCGCGAGGACGCACGCCGCCCCGGCCGCGGACGTCAGGATCCGCTGCCTGCGCCGCCGCCTGCGCGCGCCCGCCACGATGGCCGACGCGGCGTCCTCGGCGGGTTCGACGGCCAGCCGGTCGTCGGCGAGGAGGGCGCGGAGCCGCTGTTCCAGATCGTCGGGCTGGCTCACCCGGCGTCGCCTCCTTCCTGGTTCCTCAGTTTCGCCCGCAAGGACGCGATCGCCTTGCTCGCTTGGCTTTTCACCGTCCCCTGACTGATGTCCAGCGCCTTCGCGATTTCCACTTCGGACAGTCCTTCGTAGTACCGCAACACCATCACCGTGCGCTGCCGCGGCGGGAGGTCGCGCAGCGCCTGCCACAGCGGTTCGTGCTCGAACGGATCCTTCGGCGCGCACGGGCTGGTGTCGGGCAGGTCCGCGACAAGGTTCTCCCGGCGCGTCCGGCGCCAGCGGCTGACGTGCGCGTTCGCCATCGAACGCCGCACGTACGCCAGCGGGTCGCCGGTCTTCTGCTGCACGTACGACCAGCGCGCGCCGATCTTCTCGAGCACGGTCTGGACGAGGTCCGCCGCGTCGTGCGGGTTCCCGGTGAGCACGTGGCCGTAGCGGAGCAGTCCGGGCAGGGCCTCGCGCACGAAGTCGCCGAAGTCCGTGATGGTGTTGACGGCTTCCGCCGGGGAGCCCGCCCAGGGCTGATCTCCGCTCGCGAGGGGCAATGCGGCTGCCGTCACCGTATCGCCCCCTCCCCGGATGACCGCGTCCAGCGACGGTTCCTCGTCATCCCCACCACGCATGAGCGCCCCCGAGGGTTGTCCCGTCTCCGTCGCTACTTTCCGTAGCTGTGGACAACTGAGGTCAGCGCACGGAAAGCGACTCGGGCAGCCGCAGGGAGCCGTCCGCGTCAGTGGGGAAATCGTGTACCGAGACCACAGCGTTTCGCGGGATCGGGCCGTAGATGTGCGGGAACAGGATTCCGCGCGGGTCCGGCGGGGCGCCGTCCTCCCAGCGCACGGGCGCGTCGACCAGCGTGGGGTCGATTTCCAGCAGGACCAGGCCGGATCGCCCGCGGTAGAGCGCGTTGGCGGGCAGGGCGACCGTGCCCGGGTCCGAGCAGTGGATGAATCCGGCGTCGTCGAGCGAGGACGCGCGGTATTCGCCGTCGGCGGGCACCGCGGCCCACTCGTCGCGGGTGCAGATGTGGAGGATCACGCGAGGATCGTCCCACCTGTGGACAACTCGGCCTGAGTTGTCCACAGGTGGACAACTCAGCGGATGGTGAGCTGGCGGCCGATCAGCCCGTCGCGGGCGCGCCGCTCGGCGGCGTTGAGCGGCTCGGAGTCGAGCGATTTGAGCGCCTCGTCCAGCCGGGCGCCGAGCTGGTCCTTGGGCTCGGCCCATTCCCGGGCGTGCGCCTCGGGGTCGAGGTCCCACACCGGGACGAGGAGGCCGTGCGCGCGGAACGACCCGGCGTACCGGGTGCCCTCGCCGAGCCCGAGCGTGCCCGCCGCGGACAGCCGCGCAAGCGCTTGCAGCAGCAGGTTCTCCGGTTCCGGGCGGACCCAGCGCAGGTGCGCCTTCTCGCCGGCGAGCACCCAGTAGGCGCCGGAGCCCAGCCGATCGGTGGGCATGATCGCGGCGTTCGCGCGCTCGAGGGAGACCGCGACGTCGCCGGTCGCGTCCGCGTCCTCGGGAAGCCACCACGCGAAGTCGGTGTGGAGTTCGACCTCCAGTTCCGCGCTCGGCACGAGCAGGTCCTGGAGCCGGTTGTGCTCGTCCGGGTCGGTGGGCGACGTCGTGTCCGGCACCGACAGCACGTCGCCCGGTTCGGCGTCGAGCAGCCAGCGGAGCGCACGGCCGAGGTCGCGGCTGATGTCGGAGGACCGCGTCTGGACCTGCAGGCCGAGGAAGCGCTCGCCGTCCGAACGGACGAACGCCGCGGCGGCCATGGGCAGCACCGTGCCGAGCGTGACGTCGCCGCCGTCGGCGAGCGTCAGCTTCGCCGTGGCCGACGGGACGAACTCGCGCAGCGCGATCAGCTCCGGCTCCGCCGCCAGGCCCTCGAACGGCTGGCCGACGAAGACGTCGCGCACCTTCGGCTTGCGGTCCGGCTTGGGACCCTTCTTACGCGCGCCCTTACCCATTTCAGCCTCCTCGGGAACTCGGGGTCAGACGCTATCGAAGCGACCGGCCGCCCAGGCTCGCGGGTTAGAGTCGACTCGTGTTCGACCCTCGCGATCCCGCCTTCCTCGCCGACCCGTATCCCGCGTTCGCCGCGCTGCGCACCGAAGGCGAGGTGCACCACCACGACGGCCTCGGCATCGCGATCACGGTTTCGCACGCCGCGTCCGCCGCCGTCCTCCGGCACCGCGGACTAGGCCGGATCTGGACCGACGCGCAGCCGCTCGAACGGTTCGCGTCGTTCAACCTGTTGCACCGCAACTCGTTGCTAGAGAACGAACCGCCCGCGCACACCCGCCTGCGCCGCGTCATCGCGGGCGAATTCGGCCGGGGGCACGTGCAGCGGTTGCGTCCGATGGTCGCGGAACTCGCCGAGTCCATGGTGGACACTCTGGCCGCGAAAATCGCCGCCGACGGCAGCGCGGACCTCCTCGAACACCTCGCGCAACCACTGCCCGTCGCGGTCATCGCCGAACTGCTCGGCGTCCCGACGTCGGACGGCTCGCAGCTGGTGACGTGGAGCAACGCCATCGTGAAGATGTACGAATACGGCCTGTCCGAAGACGGCCGCGACGCCGCCGAGCAAGCCGCGGCCGATTTCGTGGCGTACCTGCGCGAGGTCGTCGCCGACTCCCCGCGCGGCATCGTCCGGGACCTGACCGCGAGCGAACTGACGCCGGACGAGGTCGTCGCCACCGCGGTGTTGCTGCTGATGGCCGGGCATGAGGCGACGGTGAACGTGATCGGCAACGGAGTGACCGCGCTGCTCACCCACCGCACGGAATGGGAACGGCTTAGGTCCGACCCAACGTTGCTGGACTCGGCGGTGGAAGAACTGATCCGCTTCGACTCGCCGCTGCAGTTGTTCGAGCGCACAGCGACCGAGGACGTGGAAATCGCGGGTTATCGCGTCGAGAAGGGCGCGAAGATCGGCGCACTGCTGGGCGCTGCGGCTCGCGATCCGAAGGTGTTCGATGCCCCGGACACCCTGGACGTAGGCCGCTCGCCGAACGCGCACCTCGGGTTCGGGATGGGGATCCATTACTGCGTCGGGGCGCCGTTGGCCCGGGTGGAAATCGCGGCCGCGCTGACGGCGTTGACTGAGCGGCTCCCGGACCTCCGGCTGGCCGCCGAGCCGGAGCGGAGGCCGGAGTTCGTGATCCGGGGGTTGCGGACTTTGCCGGTGACCGCCTGAGGCTGCTCGGATTCGGCTGGTGTGCTGCATAATCGCGGCGGCCTCGGGTCGGGGTGGGAGATGCGGTGGCTTGTCCACAATGGATGATTTTGCTGCGGTCTCGCTTCCGCCGCACCGCCGCACCGCCGCACCGCCGCACCGCCGCACCGCCGCACCGCCGCACCGCCGCACCGCCGCACCGCCGCACCGCCGCACCGCCGCACCGAACGGTGACCTGGCCTCGGTCTCAGCGCAAGCCTGCGAACAGGTCGTCCTCCAATCCGGGGCTGATTTCGACGGGGCCGGTGGTGCGGGCCAGGTGGTAGTCCTCCCAGGGCCAGGTCTTTCGTTCGATCTCGCGCGAGTGGGCGAAAAACGGGTGCGCCGGGTCCATCTGCGTGGCATGCGCGCGCAACGCGGCATCCCGGGTCGCGAAGTGTTCTTCGCAGCGGATGCGAGCGGTCACGGTGAGCACGTCGGTCGACGGCAGCTCCTCCAGGACTGGGCCCATCAACGACTCTTCCCCAGCGGCAAGGGTCGCTTCGTGCATCGCTGAGAACCAAGACCGGCTGAGGGTGGCGAGGTAGTAGAGCTTGCGCGGGGTGCCGTCGTCGGATTCGTCGAACGCAGCGGTCGTGACCTCGTGCGTGCGGATGTGGTCGGGGTGTGGATAACCGCCGGTCTCGTCATAGGTCACCACTACCTGTGGACGGAATTTCCGCATCAGCTCCAGCAGTGGTTTTGCCGCTTCAGCCAAGGGGATCTGCGCGAAGCTCCCGGGCGGGGACGGTTCCGACAAGCCGGAGTCCACATGGCCGAGGAACGTCTGGCGAATGCTGAGAATCCGTGCCGCGTCGGCCATTTCCCGGCGGCGGATGGCGGGCAAATCCCGTCGGACGTCCTCCCGGTCCAAAGTTGGGTTGAGCACATCGCCGCGTTCGCCGCCGGTGCAGGTGGCTACCAGGACGTCGACGCCTTCGGCCGCGTAGCGGGCCAGGGTCGCGGTGCCTTTGCTCGATTCGTCGTCGGGATGGGCGTGCACGGCGAGGAGGCGGAGCGTCATGCGCGGGTTCCTTTCGGGAAGAAGAAGGCGGGGACAAAGCTCAGCAGGGAAAGGCCGAGTGCCCAGGTGAACGTCGTGCCGAACGCGGCGGCACCTGGTGGTTGCGCGTGCAGGACAGCCACCAGCACCGCCGTGCCCAGCGAGCCGCCGATGCGGTTGACGACATTGATCGCGCTTGCTGCCCGCGGGATCCGGCTGCGTTCCAGGGAGGTGTAGAGCATCGTCATGCCGGGCGTGGTCGTCGCGCCTAGGCCGAACCCACGGATCAGCAGCGAAACTGTCAACAGGGTCGGGCTCGGGGAATCGCCGAGTTGAGTGAAGGCGATCGTGCCGATGAGCGACAACGCGATGCCCGTGAGCATGACTGTTCGCGAACCGAAGCGGGCCAACAGCTTTCCGCCTGCGATGAGGACGACGGCGGAGCCCAGTGCCTGTGGCGCGAGCAGGAGTCCGGCGGTGAGGGCGGACATGTGCTGGATCTGCTGGTAATAAAGCGGAAGCAGCAACATCGAGCTGTACAGCGACGCGCCCAGCAAGAAGGTGCTCGCACTCGCGACGGCAAAAGCCTTGTGCGCGAACAACTTCAGGTCGAGCAACGGCGCTTGCGCACGACGGGCGTGCCAGGCGTAAGCGAGCAGCAGCACGGCACCGGCGAGGGCGAACGCGGGGGAACCTTCGCCTAGTCCGTAACCGAGCGCGCCGAGTCCCGGCGGGAGCAACAGGAGGCCCCGGACGTCGAGCGGATCGCGCGCGCCGGCGGGCTCCTCGCGCGGCAGCACCCGGACGGCGAGCAAAAAGGTGGCGACGCCGAACGGCACGATCCCGAAGAACAGCCAGCGCCAGCCGAGATCCTGGACAAGCGCGCCGCCGAGCATCGGGCCGAGCACCGGCGCGACGGTCGCGGGCAGCGTGACGACGACGATCATCCGGCCCAGCCGAGGACCGGCCGCCTGCGCGAAAATCGCCTGGCCGACCGGTTGCATGAGCCCGCCGCCGAGGCCGTGCAGTACGCGGAACGCGATCAGTGCCGGAGCCGACCAGGCGAACCCGCACAGCACCGTCCCCAGCGTGAACAGCCCGACGGCCGCGAGCCACACCCGACGGCCGCCGAACCGGTCGGAGAGCCAGCCGGACAGCGGAATGGTGAGCGAAGCGGCCAGCAAGTACGCGCTGGTCACCCACTGCACGGTCGGCAGCGAACTGTCCAGGTCCCGCGCCATCACGCCGATCCCGACCGACACGATCGTCGCGTCGAGGATCGACAGCACCGCGCCCAGGATCAGCACCCCGCCGAGCCGGCGAAGCCCGGAATCGGAGACCGGTGCGTCCGGAACCCGCGTGGTCATCGCGACACCCCCCTTCATTAGGTCGAACCTGAGATTAGGTCTAACCTAGTGAATAGGTCAAGCACAAATTTAGGTCGGACCTAGTACACTGGCCGGGTGAGCCTCAGGGAGCAGAAGAAGCTGGAGACACGGCAGGCGATCTCGTCGGTGGCGACGCGGCTGTTCATCCGGCACGGGTTCGACCAGGTGACGATCGCCGACGTCGCGGAGGCGGCACGGGTCGCCAAGATGACCGTGACGAATCACTTCAGCCGAAAGGAAGACCTGGTCTTCGACATCCGGAACGACTTCGTGGACTGGCCGGCGAACCTGGTCCGGGCCGCGCCGGAAATCCCGGCGCTGGTCGCCGTGCGGGACGGCTGCTTCGCGGAACTGGACAAGGCGGGCCCGATGCTCGGGTTCGCGGACGTGTCCTTCGTGCGGATGGTGCGGCAGAGCGAACGGCTCACGTCCGCGCTCCGGGATATGCACGTCGACCGGGAAATCCAGCTCGCCGCCGCGCTGTACGACCGGCATCCGGACCGCGACCTGCTGGCGCGGACGGCCGGCGCGCACCTCACGTCAGTGCTGCGGCTACTTCTCGCCGACGTCTGGCAGCTGACCTGGCAGGACGTCAAGCGCGACGAACTGGTGAAGCAGATCCGGGATTCCGCGGCGGTCGCGTTCGGCCAGCTGGAACCGGCGCTCGGCGACTTTTAACGCGCGGCGCCGACCGGACGCGCGGTCCGCAGCTCCGGCTCCGGCGCGCCCTCGATCTTGAGGACGCGGAAGTCGCGCAGGCGTTCCGGGGCGATCGGCATCAGCAGGTGCGAGAACCGCCGGATCACCAGCGCGGTCACGATCGCGAGCGTGGCCGCGGCGAGGTCGGTGAACGCGACCAGCAGGACGCTGTCCGCCATCGCCTGCACGCCCGGCCGGATCCGCCAGATGATCGTGACGATCAGCAGGATCCAGTTCGCCACCCACGCGCCCCACCAGCCGAGCACGAGCCGCGAGGGCTTCGGCCGCTTGTCCCGGGAACGACGGAGCACGGCGTGCTCCAGCTCGCTGACCACGGACAACGCAAGCGCCAGGTTCACGATCGGCACCAGCACGCCCACGAGCACCTGCCACACCGGCCGCGGCGGCGCTTCCCCGGCCTCGTCGGCGGCGGCTTGCCGGGCGACCAGCAGCCACCAGACCGAGAGTCCGGCCGGGAGCAGCGAAAAGATCGTGGTGAGCAGCCCGGCGAGCATGACGAACGCGTCGGAGAACCCCACGACGCCGCTGTTCAGCGCGGAATCCCGGCTTTCCACCAGTAGCGCGTACCGCCAGATCTCCGCTCCCGCCGCGATCACGGCGAGGACGGCGAACGTCCAGAGAATCGTGGCGAGGCTGCGCGCGAGCACCGGAATGCGGTCGATCGGCCGGATCTCGCCGGACGCGGTGCCCGGCACATTCGTCGGACGGCGCCACGTCAGGTTCGGGAAGCCCCAGCGCGGCGGCACCGGATAGGACGGCGGCCCGGAGTAGGGCGTCGCGGGCACGGCGCGGCGACGACGGACGGCACTCGGCGGCGGGGTGGCGACCCAGCGCAGCTTGGCCGCGCGCTTCGGCGGACTCGGCTGCGGTTGCTGCGGGGCGGGCCGGTGGATCGCCCCCTGCGGAGCCGCGGTGAACGGACGCGGGTAGGCCTGCGGGTGGTACGGATTGGCGAAGTGCTGCACCGGATGATGCGCGGCCCCGGCTTGCGGTGCCCAGTGCCCCGGCTGCCCGGGCCCCGCGACTCCGCCGTGCTGGCCGGGAGCCGGCTGCGCGCCCGGTTGCGGCGGTGCTCCTGGCTGAGCGAAGCCCGTCGGCCCAGCGGGCGCGCTGCCGGGCTGAGCGGGATACGACTGCGCGCCGAACTGCGGCGCGGGCCAGCCTGAAGCAGGCCCAGCCTGACCTGCACCCGGACCAGAAGCGGCTTCGCCCGGTCCAGCTCCGGCAGCAGCAGACCCGGGGCCAACCCAGCCTGAGGCCGCTCCACCAGCCGATGGAAACCCCGCGGACCCGGCTCCTTGGCCAGAACCGGCCCCTGCCGGAGACCCGTGCCCAGCCCCGCCGTGCCCAGCATCGACCGGCCGGGAAGCGTCCCCTTCGCCCGGGCCGAAGCCAGGAACGAACGACGCCGGATCCGAGGATTCCGGCGGCTCGGGAACGGACTGGGCGGGCATCCGTCAGAGAACCTCGGGTTCGGCGCCGGGGGTTTCGCTCACCATGCGGCGGCCCTCGCGGGCCCAGGCGCCCATTCCGCCCGCGACGTTGACCGCGTCCCAGCCGCTCGCGTTCAGCCAGGCGGCGGCGCGCGCCGAGCGGCCGCCGGAGCGGCAGATGACGTAGACCGGGTTGTCCTCGGGGAATTCGGCGAGTTCGCCGACCCTCGCGGGCAGTTCGCCGAGCGGGATGTGCACCGCGGCGGGGGCGTGCCCGGCGGCCCATTCGTCGTCCTCGCGGACGTCGAGCAGGGCCACGTCCGCGGGCAGGTCGCGGACTTCAGCGGTCGGAATTTCAGCAGGGCTCACCACAGGTTCCATGCTCCCATGTCAGGACGTTGTACGCGTGTGAGGAACGCTAACCGCTAAGCCTTGCGGTGGCGTCCCCGGCCGGTCCGCAGCTTGTCGTCGGCCTGGCCGAAGCGGGCGACCGCGCGGTCGCGCATCAGGCCGAGCGGGTCGGGGGCGTGCAGGCGCAGCATGATGTCGTTCACCAGTTCCGGGCGGCCGGACCGGGTCAGCCGGCTCACCACGTACGTCGCCAGGAACGCCGAGGGCACCGAGAGCAGCGCGGGCTGCACGGTGAACCACGGGGTCTTGTCCCCGGTGTACTCGCACACGATGTTGTACGCCAGCGCGCTGAGCACCATCCCGCTGCCGACGATCATCCCGGCCAGCGCGCCCGGCCAGCTGAGCTTGCGCCACCAGATGCCGAGCAGCAGCAGCGGGCTGAACGTGGACGCGGCGAGCGCGAACGTCATCCCGATCGACAGCGAGATGTCCTCGGTGCGGAAGATCAGCGTGAGCACCATCGGGCAGATCGCGACCAGCAGCGTCGCGACCCGGAAGTCCTTGACCCGGCCCGGCAGCAGGTCCGTCGAGACCACCCCGGCCACGCTCACCAGCAGCCCCGAGCAGCTCGACAGGAAGGCCGCGAACGCGCCCGCGGCCGTCACCGCGGCGAGGATCTGCCCCGGCCAGCCGGGCAGCACCGCGGTCGGCAAGAGCAGCACGGCCGCGTCGGTGTTGCCGGTGAGCAGCAGCTGCGGCACGTACATCCGCGAGAGCGCGCCCAGCATCGTCGGGAACAGGTAGAACAGTCCGAGCAGCAGCAGGACGTGCACGGTGGTGCGGCGCGCGGCCTTGCCGTCCGGGTTGGTGTAGAAGCGGACCAGCACGTGCGGCAGGCCCATCGTGCCGAGGAACAGCGCGAAGATCAGCGAGTACGTCTGCAGCAGGTCAGTGATGCCGTTCGACGCCGGATGCAGCCACGAATCGTTCGTCGTCGGCGCGTCGCTCACGATCGGCACCGGGGTGCCCGCGGCGAATTCCAGCGTGGTTCCGGCCGAAACCTTGTGCGGCACGAGCGGCGACCAGCGCGCCATGCCGCCCGCGGGACCGTCGTCGATGTGGCCGTGTGCGTAGAAGAACGTCTCGGTGGTGACCTTCACGGTCACGTCAGTTTGCACCGTGACCTTGGTGTCCGACGGGAACACCGGCGGCGCGGGCGCACCGAGCGCGCGCAGGCCGCCCGGGCCGCCGCCGGCGAAGAAAACCATGCACAGCACGAAAGTCGGCACGGCGATCGCGAACAGCTTGAGCCAGTACTGGAACGCCTGGACCACGGTGATCGCGCGCATCCCGCCGGCCATCACGTTGACCGCGACCAGCACGATGACGAGGAGCGCGCCCGCCCACGCCGGTACCGGGACGATCTGCGCGAGCGTCAAACCGGCGGCCTGCAGCTGCGGGACCATGTAGAGGATCCCGATGAACACCGCGCCCGCGGTCGCGAACCGGCGCAGGCCTCGCGAACCGAGCCGGGCTTCGACGAAGTCCGGCAGCGTGTATGCCCCCGACCGGCGCAGCGGCGCGGCGACGAACAGCATCAGCGCGAGGTATCCGGCGGTGAAGCCGATCGGGTACCAGGTCGCGTCGGCACCCTGCTTGAGCACCATGCCCGCGACCCCGAGGAACGACGCGGCGGACAGGTATTCGCCGGAGATCGCGGCGGCGTTGCGGCTGGAGCGCACGGTTCGGCGGGCGACGAGGAAGTCATGCGTGCTGGTGGCGCCGCGCGACGAACGGAAGCCAAGGTAGTAAGTCGCGAAGGCGACCAGCGCGAGGCCGGTCAACGTCCACGGGGTCAGCTGCACGGCGTGAATCCTCGCACGACCACGCGCTTCCGGGACGCGCCGCCACGAGGGAGCGCCTCCCTTGCGCGGGTCAGTTCTCGATCATGTCGACGAAGTCGCGTTCGTGCCGCTCGGCGAGCCGGTTGTACCAGAGGCCGACGGCGAAGAGGAACGGGAACGGGAGCAGGCCGAGCACGAGCCACGGGATCGGGATGCCGATCACGGTGAACCGCGCGACCGCCGGGAGGAAATAGAACAGCGCGGGCAGCACCCCGAGCACCGCCACCACCAGCACGGCCAGCAGCACCGACGTGCGCAGCTGCACCTTCACCAGGTCGCGGACCAGCAGTTTTCCCCAGCTGGTCTGTTCTTCCAGCTCGATCCGCCCGCGCATCCGCCCCGACGACTGCCGCGAATCGGCGAGCACGACGCGTTCCCGTTTCGGCCGCACGTGCGCGGGTTCGCTGGAGCGCGGGGCTGGTTCGGGAGCGGGCGGCACCGGTTCGACCACCGCGCGGTCCTCCGGCCGCACGCCCAGCGTCGGGTCCGGTTTGCGGACGCCGTTCGAGAGCCGGTGGTAAGGGTCTTCGGGCGCGGTCATCGACGGCTAGCCGCCCCGGCCGGAGCCGACGATGCGGTCCTTCAGCGCCCGGGTGTGCCTGCGGCTGACCGGCAGGACTTTCTCCTCGTTGCCGATCACGACCTGGTAGCCGCCCTGCCCCATCCGCATCTCGGTGATCAGCGGCAGCGCGACCAGGAACGACCGGTGAATCCGCACGAATCCGGCCTTCTCCCAGCGTTCCTCGAGCTGGGCGAGCGGGATCCGGACGAGGTGGCTGCCCTCGGTGGTGAACAGCCGCGCGTAGTCGCCCTGTGCTTCCACCCAGCGGACCGACGAACGCGGGATCAGCTTCGTGGTGCCAGCCAGTTCGACCGGGATGACCTCGTCGTCGTTCTTGACCGGCTCGGCGCCGCCCTGGCCGGCGGGCGGGCCCGCGGCCGTGGCCAGCTTCTCGCGCACGCGCGCGACCGACCGGTCGAGCCGGTCCTGCTGGAACGGCTTCAGGACGTAGTCGACCGCGCCGAGGTCGAACGCGTTCACCGCTTCCTCGGCGTGCCCGGTGACGAACACCAGCACCGGCGACGGGTTCATCGCCGCGATCACGCGCGACATCTCCATGCCGGACAGGCCGGGCATGTCGATGTCGGCGAACACGGCGTCGACCGTCGGCAGGCCGTTTGCCCGCCGGGCAGCCAGTTCCGGGTCGTCGTGCGAGAACAGCCGCAGCGCGTCGGAGGCGTCCGAGGCCTGGAAAACGCGGTGGATGTGCGGGTTGTTCTGGAGTCCGTGGCTGAGTTCGTCCAGCCCGGCCAGCTCGTCGTCCACGGCAAGGACGATGAGTTTCCGGGTGTCGTCGTGAGCACTCACAGTGAGACGCATCCTGCCGATTGCGAGGTGCATTGTCCAGACCCCATTGGAGAGTGCACCTTGTGAGTGGCGTACCGGAGTCGCCACTCACCTGTGCCTCAGAGCCCGAAGCGCGACCAGGCCGCCTTCGTGGTCACCGCGTCCAGCAGCGCGCTCGCCGCCGCGGGCGCCCCGAGGCCGAGCCGGGCGAGCAGCGGTTTCTTGGGCTCCGCCACGGAAATCTCGGCGTCCGGATACCGCTCGCGGACGATCTCGCGCAGCGAGCCGAGCCCGTCGACGAGCCCGAGGTCGACGGCTTTCTGCCCGAGCCAGACGTCACCGGTGAACAGGTCGGCGGAATCGGTCAGCCGGTCGCCGCGGCGCTCCTTGACCCATTCGACGAACAGTTCGTGCAGCTGGCCGTGCATGTTCTTCAGCCACTCGACGTCCTCGGGCTTCTCCGGGCTGAACGGGTCGAGCCGCGATTTGTTCGCGCCCGCGGTGTGCAGCCTGCGCTCGATGCCGAAGCGTTCGAGCAGCCCGGTGAAGCCGAACCCGCCGCTGATGACGCCGATCGAACCGACCATGGACGTCCGGTGCGCATAGATCTCGTCGGCCGCGCAGGCGAGCCAGTACCCGCCGGACGCGGCGACGTCCTCGGCGAAGGCCAGGACCGGCACGCCCTTCTCGTCGGCCAGCTGCCGGATCCGCTCCGCGACCAGGCCGGACTGCGTGGGCGCGCCGCCGGGCGAGTTGATCTGCAACGCGACGGCCTTGAGCCGGTCGTGCGCGAACGCCCTGGTGAGCGCGGATTCGACGGCGCCGAGGTTGATCGCGCCGCGAGCCAGCGGCGACGGCGTCGGCGTGATCACCCCGTGCAGCTTCACGACGGCGACCACGTCCTTGCGGTCGCCGCGGTCGCCGAGCACGGGGAGGCGGGAAGTCAGCTTGTCGGTCACGCTCATCTGCCCAGGCTAACCAGTTCAGTGCGCGGGCAGCATTCCCGAACGCGAGCCGTGCACTCCGTCGGGTTCCGGTTCCGGCTCGAGGGGCGCGGGCGGCTGCGGCGGGACGTCGGCGGAGTAGTCCGGCATGTTCGGCCGCACGCCGAGCTTGAACTTCGGCACCCGCAGCGCGACCTTCATGCCCGCCCCCGGCGCGGTTTCGACGGTGAGCGCGTAATCCTCGCCGAACACCTGCCGCATGCGCTGGTTGATGTTGCCGAGCCCGACGTGCGCGCCCGTGCGGTGCGCGTTGCGCAGGTCGGTGAGCTGCCGCGGGTCCATGCCGATGCCGTCGTCCTCGACGGTGATCAGCGCCTCGTGCCCGTCGTCCCGCGCGATCACCGTGACGCAGCCGCCGCTCGGCTTGCTGGCCAGCCCGTGTTTGACGGCGTTCTCGACGAGCGGCTGAATGATCAGGAACGGCACCACGACGCTCAGCACCTCGGGCGCGATCTTCATCCGCACCTCGAGGCGGCCGCCGAACCTCGCGTTCTCGATCGTCAGGTACCGGTCGATGTTGCGCAGTTCCTCGGCGAGCGTGGTGTACATGCCGGAGGTGCGGAACGAATAGCGCGTGAAGTCGGCGAAGTCCTGCAGCAGTTCGCGCGCTTCCTCCGGATCGGTGCGGATGAGCGCGGAGATCGTGTTGAGCGCGTTGTAGACGAAGTGCGGCGAGATCTGCGCGCGCAGTGCCTTGATTTCCGCCTGCTGCAGCTGGTTTCGAGATTCTTCGAGCCGCGCGAGCTCGAACTGCGTGCAAACGAACTGGCCGACGGCCTCGGCCATCTGCACCAGCTTGCCGCGCGTGCGCCCGACGACGATCAGCGTCGCCTCGGCCTCGCCCTCGACGAGAATGGGCACGATCGCGGCGGTCTTCATCTTGCAGGTGCCGCGGTGATTGCACGGCATCTTGTTGTGGTCGGCCACGGCGCGCCGGTGCTTGCGCAACGCGGTCCCGATGTCGTCGACGACGTCCAGGTAGTGATCGGTGGCCTCGCCCGCCCAGGACAGCAGCGTGCCTTCACTGTCCGTGATGCCGACGGCGAGACAGTCGAGCACCTCGAGCAGCTCCGCCGTCATCCGGTTGGCGGCCTCCTCGTCGAGCCCCGCCCGCAAGTTGGGCGTGGCCTTGGACATCCGATGGACGGCCTGGAGAACGGCGTCCTGGATGACCCCCTTGGGCCGGCGCGCCCGGAAGGCGAGGACCAGCACCACGATCACCAGGATGCCGACCAGGACCCACGGGACGACCAGCGCGTAGGGGAAGTCGGACACGACGTCCATGCTCTGCGCTCGACCGACCGGGTGCAAGGTCTGCTTCCCACTTTCTGTCCAGTAGCGACGACCGAGGGTGGGCAAACCCTACCGTCACTCCCGGTGAGCGTGAGGATCTTGCGCCATTCGGGTGGTGGCGGTGGCCGTGAGTCGCCGAGGAGTGGGGTGAAGGGACCCTTCATCACTACGGAAGGTCAGGGGTGAAGGGACCCTTCATTGCTTGGCTAGTGCGGATGGTGGGTCTTAGGTTCCGGCCTGGGACGGGTGGCCGCTTCCGGCAAGGCCAAGGCCCGAGGGCGTGAGGTCAACTCCCGGCGACGTGAGGCGAGGCCTGACGATGTGACGGTGCCCCTGATGCTCGCCGATGGCTCCGACCCAGGTCCTTCAGGGTTCCCCTCACGGCACGCCAGCGCAGTGAGGGGAACCTTCACGACGCCGCCACCGCCGAGATGCACCCAATGTGGCATTGGGGCGCTACCAGCGCACGCCGCCCCACTCAAAGCAGCAACACCAGAGCCGCGCAACAAACCGCCGCCGACGCACCCAACCATCGGCACCAACCAAACCGCCGCCGATGCACCCAACCATCGAGGCACCAACCAAACCGCCGCCGACGCACCCAACTCCGGGGGCACCCAGCCCTCCCCCAACCCCGATACGAAGCCTCCCTGCGGGCGGTGGGTGCTTGTCAAGGCATCTTTCCCGCCTTGACAAGCACCCACCGCCCGTCAGCACAATCAAACTTCGGGGTGCCCCACGCAACCCACCAAAAGCAATGTCGCCCGCCAGGGCGACGAGCCGAACCCGAGGAACTACTTCAACAACCGAGACATCCGCCGATCAGCCAACGGCTTCCCCCCAGTCTGACAAGTCGCACAATACTGAAACGACTTATCCGCAAACGAAATCTCCCGAATAGTGTCCCCGCACACCGGACAAGGCAGCCCAGTCCGGGCATGCACCCGCAGCCCAGACCGCTTCTCCCCCTTCAACCGAGCCGCCTTCTGCCCCACCGACCGGGAAACCGCGTCCGTCTCCACCTCGCGGATAGCCTCGGCCAAAACCTCTAACGCACCCTCGTCCAACTTCCCCACAGTCGCATAAGGCGACAACTTCGCCCGATGCATGATCTCGTCCGAATAAGCGTTCCCGATCCCCGCGATCAAAGACTGATCAGTCAACGCCCACTTCAGCCGAGTTCCCTTCCCCTGGAACAATTCCCGCAACTGCGAAGCATCGACGGCCAACGCATCCGGCCCCAACCGCGCCACACTGGCCACCTCGGCAGGATCCGCGACGATCCACACCGCGAGCCCCTTCTTCGTCCCCGCCTCGGTCAGATCGAAGCCAGGCCCGGAAGCCGACTCCAGATGCACCCGCAGCGAGATCGGCCCCTTCCCCGGCTTCAACGGAGCGGGAGACAGCGCGTCCGACCAGCGCAGCCACCCCGCGCGCGCCAGATGGACCACCAGGTGCAGATCGCCCAGCACCACGTCCAGATGCTTGCCATGCCGAGTCGCGCCGGTGATCTCGCGACCGTGCAGCTCGGTGTACGGCGGCATCGCGGTCTTCAGCACGCTCAGCGACGCGACGTCCAGCCGGAAAACGGTGCTCCCCACGGCGTGTTCGCGCAGGTGGTGGGCCAGTGCTTCGACCTCGGGCAACTCGGGCATGGCACCAGTCTCGCGCGCCGGCCCGGTTCCGGCCAGGTCTATTCGACCGGGTGCAGCGGACCGTCGAAGTCCGGGAGCGAATGCCGCTGGATCGTCTTCGAGATCCGCTTCACCTCGCCGGACACAGTGAACATGCCGCGGATCGTGCCGACCCAGCGCTCCGACGGCCGGTCGCCCGCGACGTCGCCCTCGGTTTCGGCGACCACCGTCCACGGGCGGCGCAGGATCCACCGCAGCGGGAAGAACAGCACCACCAGCAGCAACGCCAGCAGCACCCACGCGGGCACCTTGACCACGTCCGGCGTCCACACCACCAGCGCGATCACCAGGAACCCCATGACCACGATCATCGCGATGCCAGGTCCGTAACTGCCCGCGACGTCGTGTTCGAAATCGTCAGCAGTGGCGGGAGCCCGCCACTCCATCTGGGCACGGACCACCCAATGGCGACCGTCTTCGCCGCGCACCAGCCGGTTCATTCTGTTGCCTCCCGGGCGACGTCGAACTCGGTCAACGTTACCGTGACCGTGCCGTCGAGCGCGAGGTGCTCACTGAGAGTTACTGGTGGTTTGCCGGGTTTTGGCTGTTCGGGAGCTTGCGTCCGCCGAGGAATCGGCCGAACCGGTGACATCTTGCCCGGACGTGGAGTCCGTCCTGGCCCGCTTCCCGGGCTTGGCGGACTCCCGCTGCTTCGACGATTCGGCGGAACGGGAAGACTTCGGGCAGTCGGACGAGTCAGCGGAGTTCGACGACTGCGGAGCCGCCGGAGCGACATGCCGCGACCCGGCCGGGGTCGTCGTGACCGACGGCGGCACGTACGAATCCGGCGAAGGCACGTACGCCGAGCGCGGCGGAGCGTACGACGAAGGAGTCGTGTCGTCCGTCGTCGTGCTCAGCAGGCCAGGGCTCGACGAGTTCGTGGACGTGTCCAGATCCGACCGTGACTCGGTGGTCGACGAACGGCCCGTCATCGGCGAACCCGAATGACTGGCGTCCTGACCGGGAAGATCATCGCGCGGCGTCGAACCAGCAGACCCAGTCGCACCCGTCGCACCCGTGGAACCCGCCGCACCAGACGTCGACGAGGACTGATCCCCGGAAACCGGCTGATGCGCCGCCGGCAGATTCGGCACCTCGGCCGCGCCCAAATGCGGCGAAGCACCCTGATGAACCGCCACGTGCTCCGGCCGCGCGCTGCCGTACAGCTTCCCGGCGATGACCCGCGGACCCTGCTGCGCCGGCGGCGGAGGCTGCTCCGGCGGCTGCAACGCCAGCTCCGGCGCGCCCCCGCCCAACCCCACGTCCTGCACCGGATGCGACCCGAACACCAGCGGACCCGCGGTCAAACTCACCGCACCCGCCGCCGCGGTCGACGCCAGCGCCAGCCCGACCTTCACCTTCGAGCCGAACACCACGCTCTTCACCGTCGCGACCGCACCCGCGGCCTTCCCGGCCCCGGCCAGCGCCGGAACCGCGAGCACCAGCACCCCGGCATGCGCCCGCAACGACGAACACACGTCCCGCAGCTCGTCCTGCGTCGCCCGGCACGACGGACACCCCAGCAAATGCGCCTTGATCCGCTCCGCCTCCGCGCCCGTGACGCTGCCCGCGGTGAACCCGCCCAGCTTCTCCACGACCGCCCGGCACGTCTCCGGACCCCGGTTCACCGACAAATGCGCCTGCAGATACGCCGCCCGCAACCCCTGCCGCGCCCGCCGCGCCAACGCCGCCGTCGCGTTCGCCGACAACCCGAAATGCGGAGCCACCATCGCCGGCTGCTCGCCCTCGACCTCGGTCTGCCACAGCACCGTCCGCCACCGCTCCGGCAAACTCGTGAACGCCGTCGTGATCAACGTGTGCTCAGCCGTCCGCGCCGGCGTGTCCACCCCGGCGCCCGCCCGGAACGTCAACTCGTCGTCAGTCACCGGAACATCGCGCCGCGCCCCGTGCCACTCCCACGACACCCGGCGCGCGACCGTCAGCAAATAAGCCCGCACGTAATCCCGCGGACCCGCACCGCGGCGCAACGCCTGCAGCACGCGGAAGAAAGTCTCCGCGGTGATGTCCTCGGCTTCGGAACGATCCGCCGCCAGACTCTGCGCCAATCTGCGCACGGCAGCGGCATGCAGCTCGAACAACTCCCCGAACGCGGCGTCCTCGCCGTCGCGCAGCCGCTTCAAAAGTGCCTGCTCGTCGGATTCCGAGGCCGCTGGCGGCGGCGCCGTGCCCAGCTCGGTCATCCGGCAAGGCACCTCCTCCCCCGAAGGACTCACCACTGAAGTCGATTGGGGACACCATACGGAGCAGAGCGCCCGTCGTCACCCCTTGTGCGCCCGGCGTAACGCGCAAGCACCACATCTCAGCAGGTCCACGCCAATAACGGGGGCCCCGAAAGTGTCACCCGAGGGACGGTATAGAGTGTGTTCAACACCGAGCACCAAGCGGTTAACGCGGATGTAGCGCAGCTGGTAGCGCATCACCTTGCCAAGGTGAGGGTCGCGGGTTCGAATCCCGTCATCCGCTCAGTCCCGAAGGCCCTGTATCCACAAAAAGCGTGGATACAGGGCCTTCGCCATATCACCCGGGGGCCGAGCCCCCGGACCCCCGCGGTGCCATCGGTGCGGTTGCGAGGGTGGGCGGCTTTGCAGCTTGCGGAGCAAGCGGAGAAGGCGCGTAGCTTGCGGAGCAAGCGAAAGAAGGGACGCCGCTCCTGCGGAGCAGGCCGGTTATAGCTCGTAGGTGTCCAGGACCGTGGGGGCTACTGGGGACAGGTGCGGGTCTTTTTCTTCCGTTACCTGGCCTCTTGCCATTCGGTAGACCTGGAAGGCGTTGTCGTGTTCCGGGTGCTGGTCGTCCCAGACGTGCAGCAGGCCGTACGAGCCGGGGGCCAGTTCTCCTACCCTCGCGAACGTTTCCAGGAGCTGGGGCGTGATCGCTCCGCCGTGTTTGTCCAGACCACCCAGATGGAGCATGGGCAGGCCCCCGCTCCAGCGGAGGTCCACCAGGTCCAGCAGGGTCGCGTTCTGCAGCGAACGGTGGACTCGTTCCACCATGCGCTCCAGCAGAGCTGCGTCGTCGTCGCCCGTCGCGGAGGCGGCGATGGTCACCCAGCCGTGGTATTCGAACACGTGCGAGACGGTAGCAGCGGCCTTGCTCAGCGGGTCAGCGCAGAGGGCTGGCCGTCCCGGCGCAACTGGTTCGTGAGAATGCCGTCGGCGTGCTTTTCGACCGCGGGGAGCAGTTTTTCGCCGAAAACGCACAGGGTGCGTTCCCACGGGTGGCCCAGCGTTCCGTAGCTGAAGTCCTCGGCCAGGAACAGGTGGTAGTCACCGCGCGGGAAGACCGACACCGGCCAGGGCGCGTTCTCCTGCATGCGGTGCGGCCAGAACTTGAACGACTGGTGCTGCCAGTGCAGGACCCACAGCCACTCGTCCTCGGCGGTCGTCTCCTTCAGAGCGGCCAGCACCGCGCGGGCCACGTCGTGCTCTTCCACCGCGTACGGGCCCAGCCGGAATTCGGCCGACGCCCGGTCGTACTCGCCGGTCGACAAATCCCACGCGGCCGACGGGCTCGGCTCGTGGAAGCCGGGCCAATCGTGCGCGAAGGTGCTCGGCCAGAACCTGAGCTTGTCGTGCACCCAATACCAAGCGGGCTCGTCGGCCACTCGCGAGAGCGGCTCCCAGGCTGCAGCAGCGTTCACTTGTCGACCTCGAAGTCATCGACCGGGCTCGAAACTGCCGAAAGCTTCGTGTCCGGGGCCGGGATTGTCCAGTCCACCGGAGCCGAGCGCCAAGCTGTCACTCGTCCGGGTGGCCCGCGGACCGGGAAACAGCCCCGGTCCGCAGGTTCCTTACCCGAGACCCCCGCCGGTCATGCACGGAGCCGTTATGCGGCGCGCCACAGCGTGACGAACGCCGACGCCTCGCTGAACGCCCACGGCCGCAGCCGCTCCCGGTCGCGCGCCGACAAGGTGAACTCCTTCGCCCGGCGCACGTCCACGACCAGCGCTTCCCCGCCCGGCAGCAGCTCCGGCATGCCTTCGGTGAGCAGCCACAACGCGAGCTGCGCCGCGTCCCGGGTGAGCGGCTCCTCCTTGAAGTACAGCCACGTGGCGAACCGGCGGCCGTTCGACTTCCGCAACCCCAGCTGCGGGCTGATGCCGATCTCCAGCTCGCCCAGCGAAAACTTCGCCCGCCCGACCTCGACCAGCTTCGGATCGCGCCTGCCGAGATAGCGCAGCCAGCCCTCCGCGATCGCGGCGTAATGCGGCCGCGTGCGCTCGTCGGCGTTGTTGACCAGCGCGCGCATGGCCACCTCGTCCTGCCGCGCCGCCCGGCCGGCCCGGACCGCGTTCGCCGCGCGCCGGTAGTAGTTGAACGCCGCCCGGGCCGGATCCTCGTACAGCCGGCGCTGCCTGCGGACGAACGACGAACGCGACGGGCCCTTGCTGGCGCTGTACCCGACGAACGTGGGCAGCGTGACGTATGCCGGCTGGGAACTACTCATGGGCGGCCGCCTTCCGGTGGATGTTTTCCCAGTACCCGGCCAATTTTAGAACATATGTACGACAGTTTTTGCCGCTTAACGGGTGACCGGCGGCCACGGACCGGCCAGTACCGCCCGCGCCTGCTGCAGCACCTGTTGCTCGCAGTAGCTGACCGGCGTGACGTCGGTCGGGATCCAGGTCGCGAGCATCGCCAGCCACTGGCGCAGTTCGGAGAGCGCGGCCGGGCGGCCGAGCCGTCCGTCGAGGGCTTTGACGCTCTGCGCCGCTTCGGCGAGCCGGACGTCGCCGCGCACCATCTCGCCGAGGTGCTCGCCCATCAGCTGCCATTGGGCCGCGGTCGCGTCGACCGGGAGTTCGATGCCCAGCTCCTCCACCACGTGCGAGAAGGCGTCCGAGACCGCCTGGTGGTTCCGATGGTCGAGGGCGGCCAGCTCGGGAAGGGAGGGCGCTTCGAGGCCCTCGCCGACGGCCCGCGCCCCGGCTTCGACGAGTTCGGCAGCGGTGATGTCGAGACCGGCGAGCCGATCCACGGCAAGGGCGGCGAGCGCACCGCGCGCGGAGGACATGCTCCCCATCGTACGGAGCCGCGGCGATTTCCCGTCCGACGCGAAGCGGGCGCCTGATCTGGGCTGATCTTGCGCACCTGACCCCCACACAACCGGGGCGCGTGGAACACTGTCGCCCGAACCGGTGACAGGGGGTTGCGTGATGAGCTGGCAGGAAGAGCTCCGGCGCTTGGACGCGGAGTTGGCCGCTGGCCGCCTCGGCCACGCCGAACACCGCCGCCAGCGCGACGAACTGCTCGCCGAGGCGTCGGGCGGCGGGGCGGCTTCGCCAGTGGCGTCGCCGTTGCGGCAGGACAGCGGGTCGCCGACGTGGAGCGCCCCGGCTCCCCAGGCGACTCCCGGCGCGGAGAGCCAGCAAGCCCCGAGCGCCGCCGCGGAGAGCAGCACGCCGGAAGCGGGCACTCCGCAGAACATCGCGACGATGACCGGACACGGCCCGTTCGACGGTCCGATGATCGCGCGCCGAGTGGCACCGGACGGAACCGCCTTGCCGAGCACTCCGCCCGGAGGCGCCCCGGCCCCGGAGCAGCCCGCCGCACCCTTCTTCTCCCCGCCGCCGAGCCCGGCCGCGCCGCCGAGCCAGGCCACCCCGCCCGCACCGCACCAGCCCCAGCCGCAACTGCCCGCGCAGCCGGGGACCTGGCCGGGCGTCGCTCCCGTGCAGTGGCACCCCCCGGGCCAGCAACCGAACCAGCAGCAGCCGAGCCAGCCGGTCGTCGGATGGGCCAGCACCAACCCGGCGATGCCCGCGCCGGAACCGCCCGCGGTCGAAGCGTTCCTGAACTCCGCGGCGGCCCCGGCGGCGGAGAAGACCCAGCCCGCCTTCTCGCACACCCCGGGCACCCCGTTCTCCACCGACCGGCCGACCACCGCGCCGAGTCCCGCCGACGACCGGCCCACCGCGGTCTTCGGCGCGATCCCCGCGAACGGAGCCCAGCCGGAGCCGCGCCGCCTCTGGGAGGACGACGCCAAACCGCGCCGGTCGCGGCCGACCTGGCTGTTCCTGTCGCTGGCCGTGCTGGTGGTGCTGGCGCTGGTCGTCGGCGGCATCTGGTTCATCGGCGCCAAGAACGACTCGAACGACACGGCCGCGCCGCCGCCCGCCGCCGCGTCCGCGCCGAACACCCAGCCCGCCTCGCTCGAGGACAAGCTGCCGACGCTGCCGGGCACGCCGAATCCGGAGAACTCGACGATGGCGCTGGACAAGGCGGTCCAGGCCAAGGCCGTCTCCGACGCCGACGCGAACCTCATGCGCGCGGCGGGCGCGGACCAGCTCGTCTACCACTCCTACGGCAGCCCGGAAGGCGGCACGACGCTGATCGCCGTCCCGACGCCGTCGAAGGCGCAGGCCGGTCAGCTCGTCCAGGGGCTGCGCCAGAACCTCGTCACCGGCGGGTTCGACAGCAGCCCGTTCGGCCCGGCGGCGACCGACCTGCTCTACACCGGGAGCAGCCCGGCCGGACGCGTACTGGCCTTCTGGTACACCTCGGGCGGCGTGTCGGTCGGCATCGGCGTGTCGGGCCCGGTCGGCCAGGATCCGGCGGCCCTGCGGTCCCGGATGGAACAGATCCGCGCGAAGGTCGCCGCCGCGCTGCCCGCGAGCTGAACATTCCCCAGCGCACAAGGCGACCCGCCAGGTCACGTGGGGTCGCACCCGTGCACAATGTCCACGTCGTCACACGCAATGGGGTAGCGACGACGCACTGAACGTCGCCATGCCGACAGATAAGGGGGGCCCTGGTGTCCTGGCAGGAGGAGCTGCGCCGGCTGGACGAGGAGCTCGCGTCAGGGCGACTGTCCGCGGACGACTATCGCATCCGGCGTGATCAGGTGCTGTCCTCGGCCGTCGGCCAGCAGGACCAGCCCGCTCCGCCGCCGCCGAGCCAGAGCGCGGACTCGACCCAGGTGATCGCCCCGGTCAGCCCGCCCGGCGGGTTCCCGCAGCAGCAGCCGCAGGCCCCGCAGCAGCCGCCCGCGGACGGCGGCGCCGAGCGCACCCAGGTCGTGCAGTCGTGGCAGACCCAGCAGCCGCCCGCGGACGCCGGTCCCGAGCGCACCCAGGTCGTGCAGCCGCAGCAGCACCAGCCGCAGGCGCACTACTCCCCGCCCGGCGGGTTCCCGCAGGGCACGGCCTCGCCGCCGGCGGGCTTCCCGCAGCAGCAGCCGTGGAACGCGGCCGAAAGCGACCAGACCCCGCCGTGGGGCGGCGGCGATCTTCCGCCGCTCGGCCCGTCCGGGGGCGACTCCGAATGGGTCCGCCAGGGTCCGGAGTACTTCACCGACAAGCCGAAGAAGAGCAACGGCAAGAAGATCGGCGCGATCGTCGGCGCGGTGATCGTGCTGGCCGGCATCGCGTTCGGCGCGTACTGGCTGTGGGGCCGCGACAGCGGAGGCGGCGGCACCGAGCAGACCACCGCGCAGCACTCGCAGAGTTCGGCCGCGCCGAAGCCGCCGGACCCGCTCGGCGTCGCGAGCATGCCGGGCAAGGCCGAGACGCACGACGACGTCACGTCGTTCTCGCAGGTCGACACCCTGAAGTACCTCAACCCGCAGGAACTGAGCGCCTACCAGGCGGCGGGCTCGTCCAAGGTCAAGTTCGTCGTGTACCACCTCGAAGACGGCAACGTGATCACGCTCTTCCTGGCGCAGGCCAGCAGCCCGACCGCGGCGAAGACCGCGGCCGAGAAGCTGATGGACGTCCAGGTCACGAACGGGGCCAAGCGCGACACCACCGCGCCGAACGGCGTTTACGCCACCGCGATCGACCCGAAGGAAGGCCAGTCGGCCCAGTCTCGCGGGCACTACTCGCACGGGAACGTGATCGTCCGCGTCGAGGTGTCCGGCAAGGTCGCCGACCAGACGAAGACGGACTTCACCACCGCGCTGAACCAGCAGCTCACGGTGCTGACCGCCGATGCCTGAGCCCGGGACCGCCGCCTGCACGATCGTCGCCCGCAATTACGTGCCGGCCGCGCGCGTGCTGGCCCGTTCCTACCTCGAGCACCATCCGGGCGGCCGCTTCGTCATCGCGGTCATCGACGCCCCGCGCGACCAGTCGGAACGGGCCGGCGACGGACTCACCGTCGTCGGCCCGGCCGCGTTCGGCATCGACGAGGACGACTACCTGCGGATGGCGACCGCCTACTCGGTCACCGAACTCGCCACGTCGGTCAAGCCGTACCTGCTGCGCGAGCTGCTGAAAGAGTCCGAGGCCGCGATCTACCTCGACCCGGACATCGAGCTGTTCGCGCCGATCCCCGAGGTCGCCGAGCTGGCCAAGGAGCACGACATCGTGCTCGCGCCGCATTTCCTGACCCCGTTGCCGCAGGACGGCCTGGAGCCGGACGACGCGGTGATCATGGGCACGGGCATGTTCAACCTCGGCTTCATCGGCGTCGGCCGCGGCGCCGGGCCGTTCCTCGATTTCTGGGCGGGCAGGCTGCGCCACGACGCGATCGTCGCGCCGGAGCAGCAGCTGTTCACCGACCAGCGCTGGGTCGACCAGGTGCCGTCGCTGTTCCGGCACCACGTCGTCACCGACCCCGGATTCGACGTCGCGTACTGGAACCTCCACGAGCGGCCCATCGGCCGCGACGAGGACGGCGCCCTGACCGCAGGCGGCGCGAAGCTGCGGTTCTTCCACTTCAGCGGTTACCGGCCGGAGAAGCCGTGGCTGCTCAGCTTCCACTGCGCGCGCAAGCCGCGCGTGCTGCTGTCGCACAACGACGACCTTCGCGCCATCTGCGATTCGTACGGCACGAAGCTGCGCGAAGCCGGGTACGCCGAGTCGCTCGACTCGATTCCGTACGGCTTCAAGGACTTCCAGGACGGCACGCCGGTGCCGAAGCTCGCGCGGCGCGTGTTCCGCGAGGGCTGGATCAAGGCCGAGCGCAAGAAGAAGCCCGCGCCGCCGCACGCGTACGGCGAGGACGGCGGGCTCGCGCTGCGCGAATGGCTCGCCACCCCGGAGGACCAGGGCCAGGCCGCGGCCGGGCTGAACCGGCTGACGCACGCGATCTGGGCGTCGCGGATCGACCTGCAGATGGCGTTCCCGCACCCCTACGGCGACGACGCCGACGCTTTCCGGCACTGGTGCGCCGGGTCCGGCGTTTCCGAGGCTGGCCTGCCGGAGTGGGCGCTGCCCGCGCAGCCGGTCGCGACCCGTCCGCCGCACGACGAGTTCGGCGTGAACCTGCTCGGCTACCTGACCGCTGAGCTGGGGCTCGGCGAGATGGGCCGGATCGTGCTCGAGGCGATCGAGACCGGCGGCGTGCCGGTGGCCACGGTGCTGGAGGAGAAGGCGGTCTCGAACCGGACCGGCATCGAGCGGCCGGCGACGGTCGGCGACCCGCGGTTCCCGGTCAGCGTGTTCGCGGTGAACGCGGACCAGACCCGCACGATCCTGACTAACCACCCCGAGGTCGGCGCCGGGCGCTACCGGATCGGGCTGTGGGCGTGGGAACTCGAGGATTTCCCGCAGTGGCAGCACGAAGCGTTCGGGATGCTCGACGAGGTCTGGACGGTCAGCGACTTCTGCCGCTGCGCGTTCGCCGAGCATTCGCCGATCCCGGTCAAGACGATCCCGGTGCCGGTGCGCGATCCGGGCGAGCCGTCGCCGCCCGCGCGCGAAAAGGGCGAACCCGTGCGGTTCCTCTTCGCGTTCGACTTCAACAGCGTCGCAGAGCGCAAAAACCCTTGGGGTGCCGTCGAAGCGTTCCAGCGGGCGTTCCCGGGCCGCGAGGACGTCCGGCTCACCGTCAAGGCGATCAACGCGAAGCTGCACCCGCAGGCCGCCGAACGGCTGCGCGCGGTGGTCCGCGGCGACGACCGGATCGAACTGATCGAGCGCTACCTCAGCGTCGCCGAACTGCACGAGCTGTACGAGACCAGCACCGCTTACGTTTCGCTGCACCGCAGCGAGGGCTTCGGGCTCACCGTCGCCGAGGCGATGGCGCGGGCGATGCCGGTGATCTCGACGGACTACTCCAGCACCACGGAGTTCCTCGACGCGTCCACCGGCTGGCCGATCCCGTACCGGCTGGTGCCGGTCGGCGAGGGCAACTATCCGTACCACGCCGACGCCGTCTGGGCGGATCCCGATCTCGACGCCGCCGCGGCCGCGATGGTTCAGATCGCCGACGACCCGGCCGAGGCGACCGCCCGCGGCAAGCGCGCGCGGGAGGTCGTCCTGCGCGAGCGGTCGATGTCGGCCGCGGCCGAGTGGATGCGGCACGAGCTGGAGCAGGCGCACCAGAAGTGGCAGGAGCGGGAGCGCACCGCGGCACCGCCGCCGGAGCACCCGCTCAGCCCGCTGCAGCAGGCGACCGAAGCGTTGCGCTGGCGGCCGGAAGCGGACGCGCCGTCACGGCTGCCGCTCGCACCCGCGCTGCGCAAGGCCGTGCTGCGCGCGATCGACCACTACGACGTGCACCAGCGCCACGTGATGGGCGCGCTGCTCGCGGCGACCGAGGACAGCAACCGGCGGTTGCTGGACCGGATCGAAAACCTGGAACGCAGCATCGACGAATCGCGCCGGGCCGCGCTGTCCACGCGCACGCTCGGCGAACGGCTCGAAACGTTGCGCGGCACGGTCAACGAGTTGCGCCGGCAGGCTCCGGAAACGGCACTGGCGCTGCGCAATCTCGAAGCGGACGTGGCGAAGCTGGCCGAGGGTTACGACGGCGTCGGCGCGGAGGTCGAAGCCGCGGCGGGGACCGTGCACAAGATGTTCGCGCGCCGCGACGAACGGCTCGACGCCGACGAGAAGGCCATTCAGCGGGTGACCCTCGACGTCAGCGCGATGCGGGACGCCGCCCGGCTCCGGCACGCTCCGGTGCCGCGCGGGGCGGACGTCGTCCAGTGCGACGTCGGCGCGCTGCTGATGCCGGTCGACGAGGTCATGCTCCCGTGGATCCTCTTCCACCGGTCCTGGGAGGACAGCGAGGCCGAGCTGATGGCGTCGCTGGCGGACGGCGCGTTCCTCGACATCGGCGCGCACGTCGGCTACCACACGCTGCGGCTGCTGCGGGCCACGCCGGACGTGACCAGGGTGATCGCGGTGGAGGCCGACCCGGTCAACGCCTCGTACCTGCGCCGCAACGTCGAGGTCAACCTGCCCCCGGCGGCGGGCGAGCTGGTCACCGTGGTCGAGTCGGCCGCATGGGACGAGCCCGGCACCGTGCACCTGGCGCAGGCGACCCCGGGCAACAGCGGCGACAACCGCGTCACCACGGACGGTTCCGGCGTCGAGGTCCCGGCGGTGCGGCTGGATTCCGTGCCCGAGGTGACCGAACAGCGGATCAGCCTGGTGAAGGTCGACCTGCAGGGCCGCGACCACCGCGCGCTGGCGGGGCTGGCCGAGGTGCTGCGCCGCGACCGGCCGCACGTCGTGTGCGAGTTCGACCCGGGCGCGATCGCCGAACTGGGCGACGACCCGGCCGCCGTGCTCGCCGGGTACCGCTCGCTCGGCTACACGCCGAAGGTGGTCACCGACGATGGTCCGGCCGACCAGGTGCTCGAAGATTCGGCGATCATCGCCGCGGCCAAGGCGGACGAGAAGGAATTCGTCACGCTCTGGCTCGCGCCCTGACCTGATCGCGCACGTGGCGGCTCAGGGCGCCACGTGCGCGATGGTCAGCAGGAACGCGCCGTACCAAGCGCTTCCGAGCGCGATCACCGATAGCAGCACCGCCAGCACCCGGTTCGGCAGCTTGGCCAGCAGGAGCGCGACCGGCACGGTCAGCACGAACGCCGGAAGCAGGAACCGCGGGCGGGACTGGAAAAAGTTCGAGGAACACAGCGCGATCACCACCGTCAGCGTGCCGTAGATCTGCCACGGCAACGGCAGCCGCGTCGCCCAGGTCCAGAACTGCAGCACCACCGCGGCGAGCACGACGAGCGCGGTCACGGTGATCCAGCTCGCTTCGTCCGAGGTCAGGCCGTCGCGGACCTGGAGAAAGGTGAAGACGCCGAAGTCGAAGCGCATCCGCCAGGCGGTCTGCAGCCAGAACCAGCCGTCCGGACGGCCGGTCTGGATCCAGACGTAGCCGAGGTAGCCCAGCAGGCCGAGCGGCGCGAGCAGCCCGCCGACCCAGGGCCGCCAGCCGTCGCGGCGCTGGAAAACCGCGACGAGCGCGGCGATGCCGACCGCGGCGATCAACGCCCCGGAACTCGCCCGGGTCAGCCCGGCGAGCACCGCCAGCCCGCCGGCGGCCAGCCATTCGCGCCGCGCGAGCAGGACGAACGTCCACGCCACGAGCGCCATCAGCAGCGCTTCCGAATACGCCAGATGCAGTGCCGTCGACCCCGGCCCGATCGACCACAGCACGGCGACCAGCAGCCCCACGCGCGGTCCGGCCAGGTCGCGGCCCAGCACGAACAGGCCCCACGCAGCCGCGCATCCGGCCAGCAGCGAGATCGTCATCCCGGCCGCCAGCGGCGGGATCCCGACCAGCGTCAGCAGCGCCACCGTCCCCGGGTACAGCGGGAAGAACACCAGATTGTTCTCGACCGGAAGCCCGTCGACGCCGATCGCGATCGGCTGGTCGTAGCCGTGCTGCGCGACCGAGACGAACCAGTTGGCGTCGAAATCGGCGATGAACCGGCCGGGCGACACGTCGGCCTTCCAGCTCATCAGCCACAGCACGCCGAACGCGACGAGCTGGAACACCAGGTAGAGGCTGATCGCCGGGGCGGCTTGACGGAAAGCGGCGCGCAGGGTCGACGGACGCTCGACGGCTCCGTCGAGACTGGGCTGCTGCACGCTCTCCGAACTCCTGAACTAGCTCGCACAAACCGGACGAATTCCGGCCTGATCGTACCTGTCGACCGCATTATCCGAGGCCAGAACGGGTTTTGTGACTAATCCCCCGCTTACCGCCAATTGCGGGGAGTACGTCCGGGCCGGGGGTGCGAGGCGGTAGCCTTCACGAGGTTGTCGGTAGCGGAAGACGGGGGTGAGCACGCTGGCCGAGCCGAATTCCGCTGCCCTGGCCGAGGCGTCGTCCGCGCCGCCCGAGAAGACCCGGATCGTCTTCATCGACATCGGGCGCGGCCTTGGCGCGCTGCTGGTCTTCTACAGCCACATCGCCCATCCCTGGGTCATCGCGAAGAACGACAAAGCCCCGTACGTCGACTTCATCGAGGCGCTCACGAGCGGTCCGATGCACATGTCGAAGCAGGGCATCGGGCAGATCGCGGTGCCGTTCTTCTTCCTGGTCAGCGGTTTCGTCGTGACGCCGATCGCGCTGCGCCAGGGTACCGGGCGATTCGCGCTCAACCGGTTCATCCGGGTGTACGCGCCGATGCTGTTCGTGGTGCTGCTGACCGCGTTCCTGCTGCTGGTGAACCTGCACCCGCCGTCGACCGGGCAGCCGCAGACGCTGAACCCGCTCACCGTGCTGACCAACACCGCGCTGGTCAACTACCTGATCTTCCCGCAGGTCGTGCTGGTGCCGGTGGCCTGGACGATGATCGTCGAGGTCATCTTCTACCTGCTGCTGATGGCGGTGCTGCCGCTGCTGCGCCGGTGGGTGTGGCTCGCGATCGCGGTCGAGCTGACGTTCATTTTCGTGGTGATGATGAGCCGGTCGCAGTTCGGGCCGTCGTGGTCGCTGTTCGCGGTGAACGTCTCGTACCTGCCCGCGATGCTCATCGGCCAGGTCATCTGGGCGACGACCAAGAAGCAGATCCCGCTGTGGACCGGCGCGCTCTACGGCGGCTGCGCGTGGTCGCTGTACGTGCTGGCGGACGTGATCAACGTCGGCCGCGTGGACAGCTCGTACAACCTTGCGCTGGCGTTCGCGGTCGCGTGCTTCCTGATGGGCATGTTCGCCGAGGACCGGCTGAAGCAGCGCAAGATCTGGACCATGCTGTCCGAGCGCAGCTACTCGATCTACCTGCTGCACATGCTGGTCACGTTCGTGCTGCTGCAGCTGCTGCGCCCGGCGGTGCCGCTGCCGATCGCGCTGCTGATCGTGATCCCGGCGGTGTTCGGCGTGGTCGAGTTCAGCTACCGGTTCGTGGAGCGGCCGAGCCACTCGCTCGCGCGGCGGTTGTCGCACCGGCCGAAGCCGCCTCCGCCCGCTCCGGAGACGCCCGCACCTCCGGTGGAGCCGCCGGTCGAGACTCCCGGGGAAACGACTCAGCTGGTCGCCGACAGCGAGATCACCCTGGAGATCCCGCGGATTCCCGCCGAACCGGCACCGCCGCGTCGTCCGGCGCCCCGGCCGCGTCCGGTGCCGAACGGACGGGTGCCGAGGAACGGCGCTCCGCCGCCCACCGACCCGCCGCGCGGGATGGCGCCTCGCGCGAACGGCGGCGCGCACCGGGCGCGTCCGGTGACCGAATCGGCCGTCGACCGCACCGCGGAACCGCCGGTCCGCCGGGCGATGCCGCCGCGCCGGCGTCCGTCAGCTCCGCCGGAGCTGCGCTACCAGCCGGACCAGGAAAACCAGGCCCAGCGCGGCGACCAGGACGATCTCCCACGCCACCGGGACTCCTTCCGCCACACCCCTCGCTGAGGTGTGATGCTCTTCCGGTAAGGCGCGCGAGGGTGGGACGACGTTCACCGACACGGCGTAACTCACTCTCCCGGCTTAGCTCATTCGTGCGAGCCGCGGCGGGGAGTGACCAGGCCGGATTCGTAGGCGAGCACCACCAGCTGCGCGCGGTCGCGAGCGCCGATCTTGGTCATGATGCGGCTGACGTGCGTGCGCGCGGTCGCCGCGGAGATCACCAGGTGGGCGGCGATTTCGTCGTTCGACAATCCGCCCGCGACCAGTGCCAGCACCTCGCGTTCGCGTTCGGTCACCTCCCGCACGGCCGAGGTGTCGATCCGCCGGTGCTCCGGCCGTCCGACGATCTCGGCGATCAACCGGCGCGTGACGGTCGGGGCGAGCAGCGCCTCCCCCGCCGCGACGACGCGCAGCGCGTGCAGGAGCTCGACCGGTTCGGTGTCCTTCAGCAGGAAGCCGCTGGCCCCGGCGCGGAGGGCCTCGTAGACGTACTCGTCGACGTCGAACGTGGTCAGGACCAGCACTTTCACGCCGCCGAGGGCGGGGTGCGAGGTGATCCGGCGGGTCGCTTCGAGGCCGTCGGTGCCGGGCATCCGGATGTCCATCACGACGATGTCCGGCCGGTGCTCGACGGCTTGCGCGACGGCCTGCTCGCCGTCGCTCGCCTCCCCGGCCACCTCGAACCCGTCCTCGGTGTCGAGCAGCAGCCGGAATCCGGCGCGGACCAGGGCCTGGTCGTCGGCCAGCACGACGCGGATGGTCATTTCTCCCCCTCCACGGGCAGTTCCGCCCGCACCTGGAAACCCTGTCCGGTGACGCTCGCTTCGACACTCCCACCGAGCGCCGTCGCCCGTTCCCGCATGCCGCGCAGACCGTGGCCGGGCGTCGGCTGAGCAGTGCCGCGTCCGTCGTCGCGCACGGTCAGGACCAGCGTGCCCGGCTTCCGCTCGAAGCGGACCTCGACGCGCTGTGCCCCGTCGGCATGCCGGACCACGTTGGTGAGCGACTCCTGCAGGATCCGGTACGCCGCGCCGTCCACCGGCGCGGGCAGCTCGCCGGGTTCGCCGTGCAACTCGACGGCCAACCCGGCGGCGCGCGCGTGGTCGAGCAACTCGTCGACCTGCGCGAGGCTCGGCGCGGGCGCACGGTTCTCGCCAGACCGCAGCACGGCCAGCGTCGCGCGGAGGTCGTTGAGCGCGGACGCACTGGCCGCTTTGATGTTGAGCAGCGCCTCTTTCGCCTCCTCCGGCCGCCGATCCGCGACGTGCGCGGCGACGCCCGCCTGGACGTTGATCATCGCGAGGCTGTGCGCGACAACGTCGTGCACCTCGCGCGCGATGCGCAGCCGCTCCTGCTCGGCCATCCGATGCCGGTGCTCGTCAGCCTGCTCGCGCCGGGCAGCGACGGCCGCGAACTGGAACCGGACCGCGGTCGCGATGCCGATCACGGCGGCCATCCAGACCACGGCGAACAACGCCCAAGCGCCGACCGCAAACGTTTGCTCCACGAGGACGTGGACGAGGTACGCCGCCACGAGGACAGCTCCGCCGGTACTCCCGGCAACCACCGGCCCGTGCCGGCGCGTGAGCACGAAGAGCGCGATGGTGGGGACGATGATCACCGGGCCGCCGGGCTCGGTCGACAGGTAGTACGCGTACGCCGAAGCCGCGGTGAGCACGAACAGCGGCAGTGGATACCGGTGGACGAGCAGCAGGGTGAGCACGGTCGCGGCCAGCCACGCGGCTCCGAGCGGGCTCAGCGGGTGCGGGGCGTGCTGCCAGCGACCGGACGCGCTCGAACCGCCGAGCACGAAGGCGAGCACCACGAAGGTCCGGAACACCCGTCCGAACCACGGGTTCTGGGCCCGCCACCAGTAGTGCATGGAGCGAAAGCTACCGGGGAAGGCGGCCGGGCGCGTCCGTCGGGAAGCGCGGGATGGGGCTACGCGCGGCGCGGTATGTCGAGACCGCATTAGCCGCCGGCGTGCCCCGCTTGCGCTACCGGGTCTTGGGCACGAACTCGCGCAGTTTCTCCAGCGTCTCGTCGTTCGCCGGGGTGTAGACCGACATCCGGATTTCCGAGCGGCGGCCCGCGTAGAGGTAGGTGAAGTCGAACGTCAGCAGGCCCGCCTCCGGGTGCAGGTAGCGCTTGCTCTTGGCCTGTTCGGTGTTCACGTCGTGCTGGCTCCACAGGTCCGCGAAGCACGGCGACTCCGCCATGAGCCGTTTGACCAGCGACTTCCAGCCGGGTTCGCCCATGTGCTCGGCCATCGCGGCGCGGAAGGACGAGACCATCCGGGGCACGTTCTGCTCCCAGTCGACCATCCGCTCTTTCCACTCCGGATTGAGCAGGCACTGGACCAGCGTGTTGCGTTCCTCGTACGGGATCTTGTCGACGCCGCCCATCAGCCAGTCGTAACCGGCGTTGTGGCCGAGCACGTCGAAGCGCGCGTTGCGGACCGCGACCGGGAACGGTTCCAGCTGGACCATCATGTCGTGCATCGACGGGGTGATCGCGGAGCAGTTCTTCTTCTCCGTCACCGGCTCCGGCGCGCCGGCGAGGGTGAACAGGTGCACGTGTTCGTGCGGATCGAGCCGGAGGGTGCGCGAGATCGCGCTGAGCACCTGCTCGGACGCGTTGATGTCGCGGCCCTGTTCGAGCCACGTGTACCAGGTGACCCCGACCCCGGCGAGCTGCGCGACCTCCTCGCGGCGCAGCCCGGGCGTGCGCCTGCGGCCGCCGATCGGCAGGCCGACCTGCTCGGGCGTGATGCGGCCGCGCCGGTTGCGCAGGAACTCTCCCAGTTCGGTCCGGCGGAGGCGGTCTTCGATGCCACTGGTCACGAATACCAGGTAAGCACAGCTCCGACCCTGTTACCAGGTAGTCCCAGTACCAGGATAAAAGCACACCTGGTACCAGGGTCTCGCGCGGCGGAACGTAGTACTCATGACGACTACCACCACCGCCCCGGCAACGGCCACCGCCGCCGTCGGGACGCCGGAGAGGACGGGCCTCTCGTCCGCCGGCTTGATCACCGTGCTGCTGGGGGCGGCACTGCCGATCATCGACTTCTTCATCGTCAACGTCGCCCTGCCCACCATCGATGCCGACCTGCGCGCGTCCACCGCGACGCTCGAACTCGTCGTCGCGGGCTACGGCATCGCGTACGCGGTGCTGCTCGTGCTCGGCGGACGGCTCGGCGACACCTTCGGCCGCCGCAGGCTCTTCCTGCTCGGCCTGACGCTGTTCACCCTCACCTCGCTGGCCTGCGGCGTCGCCCCGGACGCCGCCACGCTGGTCATCGCCCGCGTCGCACAGGGCGCGGCTTCGGCGATGCTGCTGCCGCAGGTGCTGTCGATCATCCAGGCCGGGACCACGGGCGAACGCCGCTCGCGGGCGATCGGCCTCTACGGCGCGACCGGCGGCATCGCCACCGTCGTCGGGCAGCTGCTCGGCGGCGCGCTGGTCGCGGCCAACGTGTGGGACCTCAGCTGGCGGCCGATCTTCCTGGTCAACGTGCCGATCGGGATCTTCGGGCTGCTGCTCGCGCGCCGTGCGGTGCCGGACAGCCGGGCGAGCAACCCGCTCGGCGTCGACCGCTGGGGCACCGTGCTGCTGGCCGTTTCGCTGCTGTCACTGCTGATCCCGATCATGGAGGGCCGCGCGCTCGGCTGGCCGTGGTGGAGCATCGCGCTGCTGGTGGTCTTCCCGTTCGCGGCATACGGCTTCGCCCGCGTCGAACGGAAGCTCGAGGCCGCGGGCGGCACGCCGCTGCTGCCGCCCGCCCTGCTGCGCACCGCGAGCGTGCGGCACGGCCTGACCGTCGCGGTGCCGTTCTTCTGCACCTTCGGTTCGTTCATGTTCGTCTACGCGGTGACCCTGCAGAACGGCCTGCACCTCGGTCCGCTCGGGGCCGGGCTGGCGCTGACCCCGATGGCCGTCGCGTACTTCACGACCTCGCTGGTCAGCAGTCACCTCGTCGCCCGGTTCGGCCGCAAGGTCGTGCCGATCGGCGGGGTGGTCCTCGCCGTCGGGCTGATCGCGCTCGCCGGCACTGCGCTGGCGGACTGGCCGGACCTGTCGATCTGGCAGCTGGCCCCGGCCATGGTGCTGATCGGCGTCGGCAACGGCCTCGCGATGAGCACGCTGTTCCGGGTCGTGCTTTCGCGAGTGCCCGCCGACCTGGCCGGGGTCGGCGGCGGCGTGCTGACCACGACCCAGCAGACGTCGCTGGCGTTGGGCGTCGCGGTGCTGGGCAGCCTGTTCGCCAGCCTGAGCGGGCCGGGCGCGCTGGGATACCAGGGCGCGTTCGTGCTGGTCATCGGGATTCTGGCGGCGCTCGCGCTGCTGGTGAGCGGCCTGGCTCGCAAACTGCCCGATCCTCGCTGAGAATTCGACCGACGGAAAACCTCGCTCCCGCACGACGGTGGAGATGTGACGGAACCTCGGGTGCAGCCAGACCCGGCCTTCGCGCTGCTCGGCCTTTACGAAAAGGCCCTGCCGGAGGTCTATGGCTACCTGCTCGCGAGGTGCGGGGACCGCGTGCTGGCCGAGGAACTGACGTCGGAGACGTTCCTCGGCGCGGTCGCCGCTTGCCGCAAGGACCACGCGCCGCCGGTGAGCACGCCCTGGCTGATCGGGGTGGCCCGGCACAAACTGGCCGATCATTGGCGGCGCGCCGAACGGGAACAGCGCGGGCTGCGGCTCGTGCACGACGCCGAAGACGACGTCGAGGATCCCTGGGACGAGCAACTCGACGCCCTGCGCGCACGGCAGGTCCTCGAATCGCTGTCGGTCTCGCATCGGGCGGTGCTCACCTTGCGGTACGTCGACGGCCTGCCGGTGCGCGACGTCGCCGCGCACCTGGGCCGGACCATCCACGCGACGGAGGCGTTGCTGACGCGGGCCAAAACCGCGTTCCGCCGCAGCTACCGGGAGAAGGAGGGACGCGATGCCTGAACCGTTCGACGCGCTCGCCCTGCCCCCGACTCCGGCCGACCCCGATCCGGCCTTCGCCGAGCAGCTGCGGGACGACCTCCGCCGCCTGATCCTGAACGGAGCGGAGATGACCACCACCGAAACCACGCCCCAGCAGGTCGAAACGGGCGCGCTCACGCCGTATTTGGTCGTGACCGACGCCCGGGCCGCGCTCGACTTCTACGTCGAGGTCTTCGGCGCGCGCCGCCGGTCCGAGCCGATCGTGATGGACGACGGCCGGGTCGGGCACGCCGAACTGGACATCGGCGGCAGCGTGCTGATGCTCGCCGAGGAGTTCCCGGAAATGGGCAACGTCGTCGCTCCCGAAGGCGGCGCGATGGTGCGCGTCGAGGTGCCGGACCCCCGCGGCGCGGCGCGGCGGGCGGTGGAGCTGGGCGCGGAACTGCTGCGTCCGGTCGAGGACCGCGGCTACGGGCTGAGCGGCTCGATCAAGGACCCGTACGGCCAGCGTTGGCTGGTCGCACAGGCCGCGCCGCGCGCGAAGGCGCCCGCGGAGCGCACGTATCAGCACGGCGAGGCCGGGTACTTCACCTTCCAGGTGCCCGACGACGGCCGGGCCAAGGCGTTCTACGGCGCGGTGCTCGGCTGGCAGTTCAGCCAGGGCAGCCTGCCGACCGCGTGGCGCATCGAGGGCCACGGCCTGCCCGGCGGGCTGTGGGGCGGCTCGGAACTGCAGACCGGATGGAAGCTCATGTTCGCCGTCGACGACCTCGAGGCCGCGCTCGGCCGGGTGCGCGACCAGGGCGGCCGGGCGGGAGAGGTGGAGAACCAGCCGTACGGCCGAACGGCCGATTGTGCCGACGACCAGGGGATCGAGTTCTGGTTGTGGGAACAGCCACGTACGTGACCTCGGCCAAAACCCCGGCGGCAAACCGGCCGCCGGGGCGCACACTCGACAGATGGCCGCGCACTGGACGCCCCGCGACGAAGCCGAACTGACCGCCGGTTGGCAGCTGTGGCTCGCGCTGGGCTCGTGCGCCTGGCCGGGTCCGGACTGGGACGGCACGCCCGCCGAAGCCGTCCGCGGCCTCGAACGGTGCTTCGCCGCGTGCGACGAGATCCTCGCCGCGCACGACCAGCCGGATTCCGCGGTCGCCGGGCTGGTGCGCTCGATGCTGCTGGCCGCCAACTGGACGCTCGGACTGTGGCGCGACGACGCGGACCCGCTCGATTCCGAGCGGGCCGCGCTGCTGCACGCCGACCTGGCCGCGTTCTCCGATCACGCGGAGAGCGTGCGGACCCTGCTGGCCGCGGGCGGCGGGTGGGCCTCGCTTCCGCTGTGACCCGCCCGCCGTCCGTCTACAATGGACTTACCAGCTGGCGGGCCGTTTGCGCTCCGGCTCGTACGGCTGGGTGATGACCTCGATCCCGTTTCCGCCCGGGTCAAGGAAATACACGCCGCGGCCGCCGTGGTTGTGGTTGATCTCGCCGACCTGCCTGCCCATCGGATCGGCGTGATAGGCGACCCCGGTTTCCTTCAGCCGCAGGAAAAACGCGTCGAAGTCGTCCTCCGGGATGAGGAAACAGTAGTGCTGCAGCTTGCGATCGGCGTCCGGAACCGTGGCGAAGTCGAGCCGCACGCCGTTGCTGGTTTCGACCGGGAGGAACGGGCCCCATTCCTCGCCGATCTCGAAACCCAGCAGGTGCGCGAAGAATTCGGCGGATTCCCGGTTGTTCCGGGACGGGACCATCAGATGATTCAGTTCAAGAGAAACAGACACGAAGCAATGCCTCCAGAAGGCATCCCAGCACCTCCATGCCTCACCCAGCCGGTGACCGACACGCGATGCCGCCGGAAAGCATAGCTCAGCGGAAGCGGATCTCCAATCAGGAAACCGGAACCCGCCGCCGGGCCGCGCGCGGACGGCCGACGCCCTGCCACGACAGCCCCGCGTCGAGAATCATCCCCGGGTCGAGCAGATTGCGGGTGTCGACGACGTCGTCGCCTTCCATCGCGTCCGCGATCGCCACCCAGTCGAGATTGCGGAACTCGGCCCATTCGGTAAGCACCACAACGACATCCGCGTCCTTGGCGACCTGGTACGGATCGTCCACGACGGTCATCCCCGCGATGCCGCCGGAAACCGCCGGGTCGTACGCGGTGATCTCCGCGCCGAGCGCGCCCAGCACCGAAGACACTGCCAGCGCGGGAGAATCGCGCAAATCGTTCGTGCCCGCTTTGAACGCCAGGCCCAGCACACCGATCCGCGCGCCGGCCAGCGTTCCGCCGCAGGCGCCGGCGATCTTCGCCACGATGCGGTCGCGCTGGGCGATGTTCTCGTCGATCGCCGAGGTCAGCATGCGGAAGTCGTAATCCACCGATTCGGCGACCTTGACCAGCGCGCTGGTGTCCTTGGGCAGGCACGAACCGCCCCAGCCCGGGCCGGGTTTGAGGAAGGTGCGGCCGATCCGGCGGTCGTAGCCCATGCCTTCGGTGACCAGGTCGATGTCCGCGCCGAGCCGTTCGCACAGTTCGGCGATCGAGTTCACATAGGACAGTTTGAGCGCGAGGAAGCAGTTCGCCGCGTACTTGACCAGTTCCGCGCTCGCCGCGTCGGCGACCACGACCGGTGCGGCGAGATCGCCGTACAGCTGCCCGACCCACGCGGCCGCGGCGCGCGAATCCGAGCCGACCACGATCCGGTCCGGGTTCAGGAAGTCTTGCACCGCAGTGCCTTCGCGCAGGAACTCCGGGTTGGACACCACCGGAACGTCGGTGCGGCCGACCATCGCCTGGATCCGTTTCGCGGTGCCGACCGGCACCGTCGACTTCGTGATCAGCGCGCAGCCGGCCGGCAGCACGTCGCCGATCTCCTCGGTCACCGCCTCCACCGCGCGCAGATCCGCGGACCCGCCCGCGCCCATCGGCGTCGGCACGCAGAGGAACACGCCCTCCGCGCTCCGGACGGCTTCCCGCGCGCCGACCACGAACGACAGCCGCCCGTTCGCCAGTCCGCGGGTGACCAATTCGGCCAGTCCTGGTTCGAGGATGTCCACGCGCCCGGCCGACAGCCGGTGCACTTTCGCCACGTCCACGTCCACACAGGTGACGCGGTGCCCGAGGCTCGCGAGACAAGCCCCCGTGGTCAATCCGACGTATCCCGTCCCTACCACCACGATCCGAGCTGAGCTCATGACGCTGAAGGTGACAGCCGGAGTTGACCTCAGCGCTAACGGAAGCGGTCGCGGCCGAATACTCCTCGCGACGAGAAGCGGGTGAGGCGACACACTCCGGCAGCGGTGCGAACGAGCGTTAACCTGGGCGCGGAGGTGCACCGCGGCACCGGAGAGCAGGAGGAAGGCTGAAGATGCAGATCACCGACACCGCAGCGCTCGTCACGGGTGGCGCGTCCGGGCTCGGCGGCGCGACCGCCAAGGCGCTGGCCGCGAAAGGCGCGCGAGTGTTCGCCCTCGACCTCGCGCCTTCGATCGAGAAGGCCGAGCAGATCGACGGCGTCACCTACGTCGAGGCCGACGTGACCGACCCGGACCAGGTGCAGGCCGCCGTCGACACCGCGGCCGGCTCCGGCGTACCGCTGCGCACGGTGGTCAACTGCGCCGGCATCGGCCCGTCCGCGCGCATCCTGTCCAAGAAGGGCAGGCACGACCTCGGGCTGTACGCGAAGGTCATCCAGATCAACCTGATCGGCACCTTCAACGTGGTCACCATCGCCTCCGAGGCGATCGCGAAGACCGAGCCGCTGGCCGACGACGCGCGCGGCGTCATCATCAACACCGCGTCCGTCGCCGCGTTCGACGGCCAGATCGGGCAGGTGGCGTACGCGTCGTCCAAGGGCGGCGTGGTCGGGATGACCCTGCCCGCCGCGCGCGACCTCGCCTCGCACGGCATCCGCGTGCTGACGATCGCCCCCGGCATCGTCGACACCCCGATGCTCGCCACCGTCAGCGACGAATTCCGCGCCGGGCTCGCTGCCGGGGTGCCGTTCCCGAAGCGGCTGGCGCGGCCGGACGAGTACGCGCAGCTCGCCCTGTCGCTGATCGACCACGATTACCTGAACGGCGAGGTCGTCCGCATGGACGGCTCGCTGCGGATGGCCCCGCGCTGACCCGCTGACGAGCGGTGGTGCCGCCCCCTCGGCGGCACCGCCGCTCGTCCGGTCACTCCTTGCGCATCCGCACCTCGAGGCCGATCCCGTCCGGGGTCACCTCGCAGGTGCGGAACTTGCTCTCCGCGACCGTCGCGCTGAACTGCTCCGGCGTGTAGGCCCGCCGCCGCAGCCCGCGGAGCGTGCGAACGGTGGTGAACGCGGCCACCGGGCCGAGATCCATCCGCGCCACCTCGGCGTCCAGCTGCGCGTCCGTGGTGCTCTTGTTCAGGTCCTGCACCAGCGCGACGCCGCCCGGCCGCAGCACCCGGTGCATCTCGTCGAGCGCGTCCACCGGGTCGGCGAAGTTCTTGAACGCCGCCTGGCAGATCAGGAAGTCGAACGAGCCGTCCGCGAACGGCATCGCCGCCACGTCGCCGCGGCGGAAGTCCACCTCGACGCCCTGCTCCCGCGCGTACTCCTTGGCCAACTGGACGAACGTCCGGCTGACGTCCAGCCCGGTCACCGCGCACCGTCCGGTGCGGGCCAGCTCCACGGCGAAAAAGCCCGGACCCGGCGCGATCTCGAGCACGTCCGCGCCCTCGGCCAGCTCCGAGGCCAGCATTTCGGCGTTTTCGCGGTACTGCACCAGCTGCGGTTCGGTGCCCCGCCCCCGCGCGTACGCCCGGGCGACCGGTCCCTCCATCTCCGGCAGCAGCTTCCGGCGATGGCGTTTGACCTGGGTGTTCCCCATGTGTTTCTCCCTGTTCGGTTGAGACCGAACCAGTGCCGCGCGAGGGGTGCCCCGTATCCTGTCGACGCAGCCTGAGGACAGGGTTCCGCACTCGCGGTTTCCGGTTCGACGGTTCCCGGTCCCGGCGGCGGTGTGCCAGCACCTCCTCCGGGACCTCTTTATTCGCCCTCGTCCGGGACGAAGGCGGTCAGGTCGGGCAGCTCCCCGGTTTCCCGGTAGTGCCGCCATTCCTGGACCCCCGGGATCGCCCCGGAGGCCAGCTCCTCGCGCAGCCCGCGGACCCATTCGGCCTCCGCGCGCCACATCGCCACCTGGTATTCGCTCTCCACCAGGAACAGCCGGGACATCTCGGTCCGCATTTTCGCCAGCGACTCCTCGCGGTCGGCGATCATCTGCTCGAGTTCGCCGACTCGCTGTGCCAGCCGCCGGTCGACCGCGTCCGGCCCCAGGCTGAGCATCACGGACAGCCCGGTGTGGAACCGGGTCGGCTCCGGGTCGGGCTCGCCGAGCAGTTCGGCGATCCAGTCCTCCATTTCGGCCTGGCCGGCTTCGGTGATCCGATAGACGGTCCGCTCCGGCCGGGCCCCCTCCCGCACGCTTTCCACCGCCTCGACGAAGCCGTGCTTTTCGAGATTGCCGACCACGGTGTAGAACGAGCCCCACTTGATCTTCAGGTCGCCCTCTTTGCCGCGTTCCCGCAGGAGAGCGGCGGCTTCGTACGGGTGCATCGGGCGCTCGCACAACGTGGACAGCACGGCGAGGCCCAGCAAATTGGACACCTTGCGCCGTTTCACACCCGACCTCCTCGTCAGCGAGTACTCGCCGACGAGTATAGGCGAGAGCGCGTCGGGCGGCAACGAGCACCAGAAGGAGACTGGGCGGTCAGAGGTCCAGCATGTACGGGACCTCGTCCTGGGCCCGCCCGCTCATCCACTCCCGCAGGGCCTTGGTCGCCAGCACGTCGTCCTCGTTGTAGCGCAGCAGCCGCTCGCGCTGGTCGTCGTCCGGGACCTCGCCGTCCATGCCGACCGCGTCGCGATACCACCGCATCGAGGCCTCGCCGCCGGCTTCCGGATCCCGCCAGGCGAACCCGGCGACCGGCGCGATCACCTTCAGGCCCTTGCCCCGCGAGCACAGAAACTGATCCGTGACGCTGCGGAACAGATCCACCCATTCGTCAGAGTCCACAAAGGACTGCACGGTCCGCTTGTCCGGTATCCCGGGGTAGTCCCCGAACCGCTCGACGGACCCGAAAAGCCACCGGTTCTCCGCGAGCGCGTTGTAGCAGTACGCCCGGAAAGTCAGCCCGGCGGCGAGAGTCCGCTCCCGCACGTCGGTGAACCAGGTCCAGAACTCGGCGAACGACCGGGCCTCGTCCACCGTCGGCAATGGCTCCCAGGTCGCGAACGCCCGGTACCCCCGCGGCACGCCGATGTCCGCTCCGGACAGCAGCGTGCCCCACAGATAAGCCCCGGAATCGCCGAAACTCTCCATGTCCACGTCGACCTCGACGTCCGCGCGCGGCACCTCGACCTCCGGCGTGCGGCGCACCACCGTCAGGTCCGCCAGCCACGCCCTGGCCAGCATGATCGCGTCCGAGAACGTGCCGCCGGTCCAGTTCATCGGCGGCGGTTCGGCCGCCGGGTCCAGCGCGGCCAGCTTGTCCACAGTGGACACTCCGACGCGGCGCAGCTCGCCCGCGTCCTCGCCGCGCACCACCAGGCTCACGTCCCGCGTCTCGGTGAGCACGACCTCGCACGTCGTCCAGAAGGGACACCGGCGGCATTCGAGCACGCGGGAAGGCGCGGCCAGCGCCTCGGCTCCGGTGGCGGCCGCGGTCGCCACCGCGAGCCGGTCCGCGAAGCGCGCGTCGTATTCGTCCAGCGCGCTGCGACCGCCCGGCCACGTGCCCGCGGTGAGGTCGTGCCAGACGACGACATCGGCGTCGAGGCCGATCACCCCGCCGACCGCGCCTCCGCCGGCCGCCTTTCCGTACGTCTCCAGCATTCGCCGCAGATGCGCGAGCCGCAGCTGGTCCCGCGGCTGCGAGCGCACCTTGCGCAGCTCGTCCGGCGAACGGCGCGCCGGGTCCAGCTCCGTCATCGCGGTGGTGGGCGCGCCCTGCCCGCGATCGGTGATCCGGTGCCGGACCACCAGCACCGGCACGTAACCGTCGCCGACGCGCACGAGCAGGTCGATGCCGCCGCGCCGGTGCCCCGCCGGATCGGGAGGCAGCAACGCGCCCCAGATGTACTGCGTGGCATCGGCGAACGCCTGCTCGGTGAGCCGCACCCGCTCGCCCGCGGGCGCCGTGCGCGGCACTCGCGCCCAGGTGGCGTCCGGCCCCGAGGCCGCGACCAGCTGTTCGAGGATTTCCTCGCGGTGCGCGGTCGCGTCGTCGATCCGCTGCTGCGCGGTCGGATCCGGCGGCGGCAGCGGCACGTCGCGCATCGCCGGGTCGTGTTCCAGGTGCACCCGGCGGCGGCAACGACTCACTGCTCCCGCGTCGAGCAACACCTCGTCTCCCATAGCGATCACAATAGATCGTGGGTACGACATTCCCCGCGCGAGCCGACATGCCCGTCAGGTCGGGGACCAGTAAGTTCATCCGGAGAAGGCGTGGGAGGTAACGGCCATGGCGCGCAAGGCCAAGCAAGACAAGGCCAAGCAGGACGAGGGTGAAGCCCGGATCACCCCGAAGAAGGCGAAGAACGCGGTCGCGGTGGCCAAGGTGCTCGGACCGGCGGTGCTGCCGGTGCTCGCGCCGTACGCGGTCCGCGCGGCGGGCGCGGCGCGGGAGGCATACGACCGCTACCAGGCCCGCAAGCTGGGCGTGGCCGTCGATCAGCTCGGCGAGTACACCGGCCGCGGCGCGGCGCTGCACGCCCGGATCGCGGGTCTCGTGCAGGGGCTCGGCGAGCTGAAGAAGTCGGCGAAGGCGACCGAAGCGGACCAGAAGTTCGCGCTCGAAACGCAGTCGACGCTGGAGCAGCTGTCGGCCACGGTGCGCGCCGCCGAGCGCATGCCCGCGGCTCGGCGCAAGGCCGCGCACCGAGCGGTGACCGGCGAACTCGACCGGCTGGAAGAGCAGCTGCTGCACCGGTTGGGCATCTGAACAACGGCGAAGGGCCCCTTGAGCGAACTCAAGGGGCCCTTTCCGCTGCCGGGAAACGCTACTTGATGAAGCCCTTCTGCAGCATCCAGTCGTGCGCGACGGTGCCCGCGTCCTTGCCGTCGACGTCGACCTTCTTGCACAGCTCGACCATCTGCTTGTTGTCGAGCGCCGCCGCCACCGTCTCCAGCGGCCCGCGAATTTCCGGGTGCTGGTTCAGGAACTCCGTGCGCAGCGTCGCCGCCGCGTTGTACTGCGGGAACGCCTTCTTGTCGTCCTCGAGCACGCGCAGGTTCAGCCCGGAGATCCGGCCGTCGGTGGTGAACACCTCGCCGACCGGGCAGGTGCCGTTGGCCACCGCCGAGTAGATGGTGCCGATCCCGAAGTTCTCGATCTTCGGGTTCTTGAACCCGTACGCCTTGACCGCCGCCGGGAACCCGTCCTGGCGGCTGGTGAACTCCGTCTCCAGGCAGAACCGGTTCTGGTCCGGGTGCGCGGTGAGGAATTTCGCCAGGTCCGACGTGGACTTGAGGTTGTTCTTCGCCGCGTACGCCTCGGTGGTGGCGAAGGCGTACTGGTCGTTGAGCGGCGAGTAGTTCAGCCAGGTGACGCCGTACTTCTCCGCGTCGGCCTTCTTCGTGGCCTCGTACTGCGCCTTCTCCCCGCCCGGCACCGGCAGCTCGTTGCCCTGGTAGTTGATCCAGCCGGTGCCGGTGTACTCCCAGGTCACGTCGGTCTGCCCGTTGAGCAGCGCCTGCCGCGACGAGTTCGACCCCTTGATGTCGGTGAGGTCGATGACGTCCGCGCCCGCCGCGCTCAGCGCCATTTCGGCCATGTAGCCGAGGATGATGTTCTCGGTGAAGTCCTTCGACCCGACGACGACGCGCACGCCGTTCAGCGCCGGGATCGGCCGGATCGAGCCCGGTTCGATCTTGAACGGGATCGAGGTGTTGACGTCGAGCCCGCACGCCGAGAGCGTCCCGGCGAGCAGGGCCGCGCCGACCAGCGCGCCCGCTTTTTTCAGGACGTTCATCAGCGCAGTCCCTTCGGTCCGAAGTACTGCTCGGCGACCGCGCCCAGCCAGTCCACCAGCAGCGCCAGCGCGACGGCCAGCACCGAACCGGTGATCAGCACCTTCGTGAGGTTGAGCTTGTAGCCGGTGTCGATCAGCAGGCCGAACCCGCCGGCGTTGACGAACATGCCGAACGTCGCGGTGCCGACGGCCAGCACGAGCGACGTGCGCAGACCGGCGAGGATCAGCGGAACCGCGAGCGGGAATTCCACCCGCCACAGCACCTTCTGCGCGGACATCCCGATGCCGCGGCCCGCGTCGATGAGCGACGGGTCGACCTGCTGGATGCCGACCATCGTGTTGCGCAGCACCGGGAGCAGCGAATAGAACGCCAGCGGCAGCGCGGCGACCCAGAGCCCGCCGACCGCGCCGGTGAAGATGAACCACAGCACCAGCACGCCGAGCGCGGGCGCGGCCTGCCCGATGTTCGCGATCGCCAGGAAGACCGGCGCGAGCCACTTCGCCCACGGCCGGGTCACGATGATGCCGAGCGGCACCGCCACCAGCACCACGATCGCGGTGACCACGACGGTCATCGCCACGTGGTCGCGCAGCGCGGTGAGCAGCGACGTCGCGTTGAGCGTTTCCTTTTCGGTCGCGGTGAGCCCGCTGGCGAACACCCAGGCGAGCGTGGCCGCGACGATCAGCACGACCACGGCGGGCTGGGCGAACAGGCGGACGCGTTCCGCGCGGCGGGAGCCCGACTCGGTGCTGAATCCGGTATCGACGGCAGCGGTCATGCCGTGGCCCCGTCCTCGTCGACGTGGTCGTCGGCGTGCTCGTCGCGCAGCTGCTGGATGGTCGCGATGACGGTGTCCAGCTTGATCGTGCCCGCGTATTCGCCGCGCGCGCCGGTGACCGGCACCGAACCGCCTTCGGCGAGCATCGCCTCGAGCGCGTCCTGCAGCGTCGACTGGAGGCTCACGATGTCGCGCAGCGGTTTGCCCACCGAACCCAGCGACGTCGCGTTGGTCAGCTCGCGCACGTGCACCCAGCGGATCGGCCGCCGGCGGTGGTCGAGCACCAGCGCGAACGGCTTGCGCGATTTGCTCAGCTTCTCCCGCACGTCCGCGGGCGCTTCGTCGATCGTCGTGGTGAGCGCGTCCTGCTGGAGTTCGACGTCGCGCACGCGCAGCAGAGTCAGCTGCTTGAGCGAGGCGCCGGCGCCCACGAAACCGGCGACGGTGTCGTCCGCCGGGTTCGCCAGGATCGACTCCGGGGTGTCGTACTGCAGGATCTTCGACTGGTTGCCGAGCACCGCGATCCGGTCGCCGAGCTTGACCGCCTCGTCGAAATCGTGCGTGACGAAGACGATCGTCTTCTTCAGGTCGGTCTGCAGCCGCAGCAGTTCGTCCTGCAGGTTGCCGCGGGTGATCGGGTCGACCGCGCCGAACGGCTCGTCCATCAGCAGCACCGGCGGATCGGCGGCGAGCGCGCGGGCCACGCCGACGCGCTGCTGCTGCCCGCCGGAAAGCTGGCGCGGGTAGCGGTCGCGGAAATCGGCCGGGTCGAGCCCGACCAGGTCCATCATCTCCTCGACCCGCGCGGTCACCTTTTTCTTGTCCCAGCCGAGCAGGCCGGGCACGACGGCGATGTTCTGCGCCACGGTGAAGTGCGGGAACAGCCCGGCCTGCTGGATCGCGTAGCCGATCTGGCGGCGCAGGGTGTCCACGTCGAGCTTCAGCGCGTCTTGCCCGCCGATGGTGATCCGGCCGGACGTCGGCTCGATCAGCCGGTTGATCATCCGCATCGTGGTGGTCTTGCCGCAGCCGGACGGGCCGACGAACACCACGATCTTGCCCGCGGGCACGACCATCGAGAAGTCGTCGACCGCCGGGGCGCGGGTGCCGGAGTAGCGCTTGGTGACGTGGTCGAGTTCGATCTCGACGCCGGAGACGTTTTCTTCGGTCGCAGTGTGCTCAGCCACGGACACCCCTAGAAACGGTGAATCGCTTGATCAGGACATAGATGCCGTCGAGCACCAGCGCGAGGATGACCACGCCGACGGTGCCGGTGAGGGCCTGGTTGAGGGAGTTCGTGCTCCCGGCGTTGGTGAGGCCGGAGAAGACCTCCGCGCCGAGGCCGGGGCCCTTGGCGTACGCCGCGATCACCGCGATGCCCATCAGCATCTGCGTGGCGACCCGCATGCCGGTGAGGATCGCCGGCCAGGCCAGCCGCAGTTCGACCCGGGTGAGCACGGAGAGCCGGCTCATCCCGATGCCGCGGGCGGCGTCGGTGATCGCCGGGTCGACCGCGTCGAGACCGACGATCGTGTTGCGGACGATCGGCAGCAGGCCGTACAGCACGAGCGCGATCACCGCGGTCGTCGAGCCGAGCCCGGAAAGCGGGATCAGCAGACCCAGCAGGGCGAACGACGGGACGGTGAGGATCGTGCTGGCCAGCGCCGTGGCGACGGCGGAGCCGATGGGGCTGCGATAGACGGCGATGCCGATCAGCACGCCAAGGATCGCGGCGAGGATCGTGCACTGCACGACCATGCTGGTGTGCAGCCACGCCTGGAGCAGCAGCCTTCCCCACCGGTCCGAGATGTACTCGAAGAGGTTCATCCGTATTCGTTCTCCCGCCAGCTCGCGAGCCCCGGACGTCACCCGTTCGGAGTAGCCCATCAATCGGCAGAGTGACTACCCGGAACGGCTACGGTCGAAACCCCCACTTCTCGGTTGTGGTTACCCACCGTTTCGCATCCCCGGGGGGTCGGCAACCGAAGCACGAGCCTCCACCGAGGGGTTTTTACCGGATCGAGACCCACCTACCTGTGCGTTTTCCGCAGGTGCTCACCATTCGAGACGCTTCAGTCACCCAGCGGAGTGCCGTTAAGCTGCCCGAATGAGCACTCCGGCCCGGCATCGCGGCGCACTCGCCGCTGTCCGCGGCGGATTGCTCGCGCTGAGTTCGGCGTCACTCGCCGTCACCGCGCACGCGGTCGCCGACGGCGGGCTGCCCGATCCCGCGCTCACCCTGCTGCTGACCGGCCTGCTCGGCTGGACCGCCACGGCGCTCGCCGGGCGGGCCCGCGGACCGCTCGGGACGATCGCCGTCCTCGGCGGCGGGCAGCTCGTGATGCACCTGGTGCTGACGACGCTCGGCGGGCACGACCCCTCCGGTGCTTCCGCCGCGCCGGACGGCTGGGCGATGACCGCGGCGCACGCGGTCGCGACCCTGCTCACCGCGCTGGTGCTGGCGCGCGCGGACGCGATGCTGCTCGCGGTGCTGCACGTGGTGCGGATCATTCTTCCGCTGCTGATCCGGCCGTTGCCGGTTCCGGTAGCGGCGGCCGGGATCGCGCGGCCGCGGGCGGCTGGCGCGGTGCCGCTGCTGACCGTCGAACTTCGCCGCGTCCGGGGACGGCGCGGACCTCCCGCACTCTCCTGAACCCCCGAATCTTCTTTTCCCTTTCCGGCGCAGGCGTTGTCCTCCGCCGGCCCTTCCCTGTTCAGGAGAACTTGTGTCCCACCATATCTTCCGTCGCGCCGGCGTGCTCGCCGCGACCGTCGCCGCCACCGGCCTGCTCGGCGCGGGCATCGCGTCCGCGCACGTGTCCGCCAACGTCTACGGCGACAAGCCGGCCAAGGGCGGTTACGGCACGATCTTCTTCCGCGTCCCGAACGAGGACGCGAACCTCGGCACGATCAAGGTCGAGATCGACGTCAAGCCGGACTACGGCATCGGCAACATCCGCACCAAGCCGATCCCCGGCTGGACCGCCGAGGTCACCAAGTCGAAGCTGCCGCAGCCGGTGACCACCGCGTCCGGCACGAAGATCACCGAGGCGGTCACCAAGGTCGTCTGGACCGCGCAGCCGGGCACGAAGATCGGCTCGACCGAATTCCAGGAGTTCGAGATCAGCGGCGGTCCGCTGCCGTCCAATGTGGACCAGCTGGAGTTCCCGGCGATCCAGACGTACGAGGGTGGCAAAGTGGTGGACTGGAACCAGCCCACCCCGCCCAGCGGCGAGGAGCCGGAGCACCCGGCCCCGACCGTCAAGCTCGCGGCCGCCGAATCCTCGGAGCACGGCGGCCACACGCAGACCACGGCTGCCGGAGAGAACGCCGAAGCCGCGTCGTCGTCGTCGGACAACACGGCACGCTGGCTCGGCGGGGCCGGTCTCGTGGTCGGCGCGCTCGGGCTCGGCGTCGGCGCGGGCGCGGTGCTGCGTTCCCGCCGTCCGGCAGCAGGAAAGACCGAAGGAACCAAGTAATGCGTAAGGCGCTACTCGCGCTGGCGATCTCCGGGGTGGCCCTGCTCGGCACGGCCACCCCGGCGCTGGCGCACAACGTGCTGATCAACTCCGATCCGGCCAGCGGCGCGTCGGTCGCCAAGGGCCCGGCGAAGGTCACGCTCACGTTCGACCAGTACGTGCAGAACGCCGACGTCAACCAGATCGCGGTGACCGGACCGGACGGCAGCCAGTGGGCCGAGGGTCCGGTGACGGTGGAGAACAACGTGCTCAGCGCGCCGCTGCGGCCGCTCGGCCCGGCGGGCAAGTACACCGTCGGCTACCGGGTCCTCTCCGCCGACGGGCACCCGGTGTCCGGCGAGATCCCGTTCACCCTCACCACCGCGGGCACCGGCACGCCGGCCAAGGGCGACGCGGCCAAGGCGGCCGGTGCGCCGGCCCAGTCCGCTCCGGCGGAGGGCTCGTCGTCGAGCGGCGTGCCGATCTGGGTGTGGATCGCCGGTGCGGTGGTGCTGCTCGCGATCGGCCTCACCGTCGCGCTGCGCACCGGACGCGACCCCGGATCGGACAAGGCGGACCAGTGACGCGAGCCGAGACCACCTCCGCCGTCCGCTGGGCCACGCTCGCCTGCGTGGTCGTCGCGGGACTGCTGGGCGCGCTGATCGGCATCGCGCTCACCGCGTCCTCGCCCATTCCGGGCGTGGTGGAACCCAGCGAGGTGGTCTCGGCGGCCATCCCGATCGTGCGCGTGCTGCTGGATCTGTCGGCGGTCGCGACGATCGGGCTGGCCCTGCTGTCCGTGCTGGTCGGCTACGACCGGCCGAAGCTCACCGAACCGGTCCTGCGCCGGGCCCGTCCCGCCGCGGTCGCCGCCGCGCTGATCTGGGCGGCGACCGCGGTGGTCGCGCTGATCCTGCAGACCGCGGAGTACAAACCGGGCAAGCGGATGCTGACCGGAGGCGACATCGGCAGCTACATCGCCGAGGTCGGCGCGGGCAAGGCGCTGGTCATCGTGGCGGTGCTCGCGCTGCTGCACGCCGCGCTCGGGTTCGTCGCGCTGCGCAAGGGCGAGAAGGTGCCCGCCGAGGTGCGGGTGGGCCTTGGCATGTTCGCGCTGCTGCCGCTGCCGGTCACCGGCCACGCGTCGAACTGGGCCTATCACGACTACACGATGATCTCGATGGAACTGCACGTGATGAGCGCGGTCGCCTGGTGCGGCGGCCTCGGCGCGATGATCGTGCTGCTCGCGGCCAACCGGACGCTGCTCGCGCACGCGCTGCCGCGCTTCTCGAAACTGGCGACGCTGTGCCTGATCCTGTCCGCGGTGACCGGGCTGTTCAACGGCGTCGTGGAAATCCTGGCCAACCCGACGATCAGCTTCTGGGCGGGCGTGTTCACCACGCCGTACGGCCAGCTGATGGTGCTCAAGGTGCTGTGCACCGGCGCGATCGCGCTGCTGGCCGCCAACTTGCGGTGGCGGCTGATGCCGCGCATCGTGCGACACCAGCGGACGGCGCTCGCTTCCTGGGCCACGCTGGAACTGACCGTGATGGGACTCGCCTTCGGCTTCGCCGTGGTGCTCACCCGGGCCCCGGTCGCGGTGTCCTGACCGGCCGAAGTCACCGCGGGTAGCCGCAACTTGCACATTGGGACTAGCAGTACGCTGATCGGGGCGATCTGCCGGACCGAATTATCGCTGCGCAGCGATACCTCGTCAGCCATCGACGGAAAGCGGCGAACGGTCATCTGCAGTCGGCGAATGCACGTGCAGAATCCCGCTCAACGGTATCTCGTCCACGCGGTCGCCGTCCGGCCGGAGCGAAGGTCCGCCAGCCGACGGCGGAGTTCAGCCCGCACCGGCGGATGACTGCGCAGAATCGGCAGCACGCTCGTCGTCAGCTTCAGCTCCCGCACCGCCCGGAGCACCGAAAACCCCGGCCAGGACGTCACGTCGAAGCCGTAGGCCGCGGCGAACTCCGCGTACCGCGCAGGCGGGTCCCCGAACCGTTCGCGGCCGACGGCGAGCGGCGTCAGGTCCCATTCCGGCGGGCCGACGCACGAGGAATCGAAATCGCACAGCACCGGGCCGTCCGGACCGGGCAGCACGTTCCCCGGATGCGCGTCGCCGTGCACGAATCCCCTGGTCAACGGGAAATCCAGGGTGTCGAGCCGGTCCTGCACCTCGGCGCAGCGCTCCAGCAGGAACCGCCGGTCGGCGGCGCTGAGTTCCTCGGCGTCGGCGACCCTGGCCTCGATCGAGCGCAGCGGGTTCCACGCGGGCAGGCCGTCCGGCGGGGGCAGCGCGTGCACCCGGCGCAGCAGTCCGGCCAGGTCGGCAGGCGTCGGCGGCGGTCCGGTGAACGGCACCAGATCCCAGACGGTGACGGGATGTCCTTCCACGTCAAGCGGTTGCTCGACCCCGGCGAGCAGCCGGACCGCGGGCACGCCGTGCCGGGCGAAATGCTCGGCGACGCGCACGACCGTGCCGACGCGGTGGCGCAACCGGATGGAGCCGACGATCCGGACGACGACCGGTGCCCCGTTCAGCGCGAACACCGCGTTGTTGGTGAACCGGAGCAGCCGCGCGCCCGCCGGATCGAGTCCGAGCCGAGCGCAGGCAGCGGCCAGTACCTGGCGCAGTTTCGCAGGGGTGAACCTGCCTTCGGGCAAGGCGGATCCGGTCGGTTCAGGCCGCGTAGAAGATCTTGAGCCGGTCCGCGAGATCACGGGCGTCGGGGTTGTTGCGCCGCCGTTCGGCTTCGGCCAGCAGCGGCCGCATCCGGTCCTTGACCCGCGCGGATTTGATGCTCTCCGCGCATTCGATGGCCTTGCCGCCGATCTTCACGCCGTGGTCGATGTCGCCCTCGAGCAGGTGGTTCGTGGCGAGCGCGCTGAGCATGAACGCCTTGCTGCGCGCCATGTCGTCGGTGTAGGTGTCGACCGCCCGGCTCAGCGCCGGGATCGCGTACTTCGTGTGCTCGGGGTTCTTCATCGCCAGCACGGTGTGCACCGTCCCGGTCATCGCGTAGACGTCGGTCTCGTTGAAGAACTTGACCCACGATTCGGCGGTGGCCAGGTCGGCGCGCGCGAATTCGTCCTTGCACCGGCCGAGCAGCTTCACCGACTGCTCCTCGTTGCCCATCATCGCGTAGGCCCACGCCTCGTTGGCGCAGAGCACCGCGACGGCCAGTTCGGAACCGGATTCCTGCGCGGCGATCTGGCCCAGCTGGAACAGCTTCAGCGCGTCGTTCGCGGCGTCCTGGTGCAGGTAGACGCGGCCCATCCGGTACAGCACGTTCGCCACCAGATGGTGGTCGCCGCCCTGTTTGGCCAGGTCGAGCGCCTGCGCGAAATGGCCGCGCGCGGAGTCCATCAGGCCGGTGTCGAACGACGTCCACCCGGCGAGGCTGTGCAGGTCGGCGATCGCGGTGTACAGCCGCTGCTTCACCTGGTCGGCCGCGCTGGAGTCGAGCATCTGCTGTCCCCAGGACAGCTGCGCGACGACCGCGTCGCGGCAGAACCCGCCGCCGTACTGGTAGTCGAGCGCGCGCAGCGCTCTGGTCGCCGCCTCGACCTGGCGCACGTCGGTCGTGCCGATGCGCCCGGGGGCGGGAGTGCGCGCGGGCGCCTCCGACCACGTGCCGGATTCCGGACCGAACACCGCCGCACCCATCGTGACCTGGGCGGCGTGCGCGAGGAACCTCCGTCGCTTCACGGACTCGTCCTCCTCAGCCTGCCGGCCGTCGGACGCGCCGACGACCCGTATCGCCGTGGTCTCGTCATAGGCGAGACCCATGTATCCACGGGGGACACCCAGGCCGTCGGCGATTCTCGTGAGCACGTCGTAGGCCATGACCTGGCGACCCTTGAGGATCTCCGACACCTCGGACTGCGACTGGCCGGTCATCGCGGCGATCTGGCGCTGCGATACTCCGTGTTTGCGCAACAGCCGGTACACGGCGCTGACCTCGCGGGCGGCGAGCGCCTCCCGCATGTCGGGCTGTTCCCAGGCGTCGGCCGGGACCGGACTGCCTGACCGGGAGTCTGCGTGAGAGACTCCGGAACCACTGCCAGCACTGGCATCCATTGCCATTGCGCCCCCTCACCGTCTCCTGGGCGTCTGATCAGCACCCTAAGCACACGCGAGAACCTTGTGAAACGCGCGGGCAGCGGGGTTGATCGGCAGGGCCGAACTCCGTTGACCGCTTACCGTGGAACGCGGTCCGGTCACCGCTATGACGCGGTTTCGACCTTCTCTCGCCCCCGGTTTCACTTCACTGTAGTTGCCAGATCTCCGTCACCGCCCGGACACCCGCGGCGATCACGGAGAGCGATGGACCCGACGACACAGATCTGCCGGAGCGGATGCATCCCGCAAGGTGCACCGGCCCGGGACGAGAAAGCGTGGAGGGACAGTGGAGTTCGTGGAATCGCTCGGTGGAGGACAAGCCGGGACCGCGGTGCGGTCCGCTCGGCCCGCACCGGGAATCGCCACGGCACGTCCGGTGCCGCCTACCGTCGCTTCCGCCGTCGCCGCCTCGGTGTCCGCCGACCCGCGCACCGCGGGCGTGCGGCACTTCGAAGGCGGCCAGGTCGTGTGGCGCGTGCAGTGCGGAGATCTCATCAGCCGCGAGCGCGCCGTCACGGTGTTCGTCGAGGACGACGAGGTCGTCGTGGTGTCCCCGCCCGGGGAGACCGCCCGTCTCACGTCCGGCCAGCTCGGCCAGCTCCGGGCCGCGCTCAACGAAGCCGCCACTCTGGCGGAAAGGTGACGGTGAGTTTCTCGATGGATCAGGTACTCGGGCAGGTTCTCCGCAACGCCGTATGGGAGCGCCTCGACATGCTGTCCGACCTGGCGGAACGCGCCGACGCCCAGTCGCTGGTCTCGGTCGCCCGCTCCGAACTGCCCCGGCTCGCCGAGGGCTGGCGCGCGATGCTGCAGGCGCACGAGCCCGACGAGCGCGGCGACTGTCCCACCTGCTCGACGCGCTGGCACCGGTGCAAGGCCCCGTGCTCGGTGTGGCAGGTGGCGCACGAGCACCTGGTCGCCGGCGGACTGGCCCCGCAGGCGCTGTCCGCGGCCGGGCACCGTCCGGCGCGCCGCCGCGCCGCGGTTCCGGCCGTTCCCGGGCAAAACCGGCGAGCCGAATCCGCCGCGGAGACCACCGGCAGGCACGCGCTGGTGAAACCGCGCCCGGTCAGCGCCTGATTCTTCGGGTGGGGTGGTTCCGGGCGGATCACCCCACCCGAGTTCGACTGGCGAGCGCGCGTCCTTCCGGCAACCCCAACCGGTCGGTCGCCCGGCATCCTCGCCCGGCCGAGGGCTGGTCCGTCCGTCCCCCCGAGCGAGACGGGCCGCCCTCGGCCACCCCGACGCTTAACGCGATTAATCGAAAAATGTCCGGCAGAACACCTAGCGAACGCAGTAATCGGACGCTAGGTTGAAGATCATCGCACCGGCCGCCCCGCGCCGGTCGCGACCCGAGAACTCCGCGGGCCGGTGCCGTTGCACTCCCCTCCCCCGACCGGCACCGGCCCGCGGTTCCACTTCCCAGAACCCGCCGTCGGCTCCTGATCCCGGAGCCCGCGGCGGGTTTTGACGTGTTTGCCGCGGTTCGGGCACACGCGGGCACTGCCGGGGTAATTCCGCGCAACGCCGCGGCGAACGCTTCGGACCGGTCGGTAGCCTGCTCGGGGGCCGTGCGTGCGAATTCGGCCGCGCGCCCAAGAGATCGTGGTGAGCGTCGAGAAAGGCCGGCATGTCGAATCCCTTGGTGGCCGAAAAGCAGGACTCGACGTCGGCCATCTCCGGCATCTCGATTCTCGAGGCCGGGAAGGGCCTCAAGGACGGCATCGAATCCGGCGACTGGGCGGCGACCGTGATGGGCGCGGTCGGGGTCGGCATGGAAGCGCTCGCCGCGGTGATGGACCCGTTCGGCGCGATCCTCGCCGCGGGCGTCGGCTGGCTGATCGAACACGTCGGGCCGCTCAAGGAAGCGCTCGACAAACTGGCCGGGGACCCGGACCAGGTCCACGCGTACTCCGAGACCTGGAAGAACATCTCCAAAGAGGTCAGCTCGGTCGCGCAGGATCTGGCCGCACAGGTCAAAAAGGACATCGAGTCCTGGGAGGGCGACAGCGCCGACGCCTACCGCAAACAGGCCGAGGAAGTCGCCAAGACCCTCGAAGGCGCCGCGCAAGCCTGTGAAGGCGCGGGCAGCGGGGTGAAGACCGCGGGCGAGGTGGTCGGCGCGGTGCGGATGCTCGTGCGCGACATCATCGCCCAGGTCGTGGCGCACCTGATCTCGTGGGCGCTGCAGGTGCTGTTCACCCTCGGCATCGGGATGGTCTGGGTGGTGCCGCAAGTGGTCAACCTGGTGGCCAAGACCGCCAAGCAGATCGCCGAACTGGTCAAGAACCTCACCAAGGCGCTCAAGGAACTCGGCAAGCTGCTCACCAAGGCGCGCGGCCTGTTCGACGACGTCGCCAAGTCGATGAAGAGCATCAAGTCCGGCGGCAAAGACGCCGCGCATCCGCCGAAGGACATCACAACCGGCGGCTCCACCAAACCGTCCGGAGCCAAGGACACCCCGAACGAAAAGAGCGGCGGCGGCGAGAAACCGCCTCCGGTCAAGGACGAGTCCACGAACACCTCCGGCGCGCACGACGGCCCGGGCGAAAACAAGGGCAGCGGGAACCACGAGCCGCCCCCGCGCGAACCGGCGAAGGACGAGGGCGGCGGCGGATCCGGCGGCGAGGCGGGCAAAAACGACCGCGGCGGCAACGAGCGTTCGGACCCGGCGAAGGAAAAAACCGAGGCGTCCAACGCGAAGAACGAGGGCGACGCCGATCCGCCCTGCCTCACCGACCCGGTCGTCATCTCCAGCGGCGAGGTGCTCGTCGAGGACTACGACCTCGAACTGCCGCAACTGCTGGTGCGGCGGACGCATCGCTCGTCCTACCGCTCCGGGCGCTGGTTCGGCCCGACGTGGGCGTCCACTGTGGACCAACGGCTGGAGTTCGGCGAGGAATACATCCGGTACTACGGGCCCGAGGGCGTCATCCTCTACTACCCGATGCCCGCCGGGGACGAACCGGTGCTGCCGCTCGAAGGCGCGCGCTGGCCGCTGACCAGAAACGCGGACGGCAGCTGCGCCATCGAGCAGGTGCGTCCGGAGCGGACGATGCGGTTTTCCGGCGAGGGCAAGGCTTTTCCGCTGCGCTCGATCGAGGACGCCGACGGTTCGCGGACCGAACTGTCCTATGCGGACAATGGCGTGCCCGCGCTGCTCACGCATTCCAGCGGGATCCAGGTCGGCTTCCGCACCGACGGGCTGCGGATCACCGAACTGCGGATGATCGGGGCCGGCCCGGCGCCGGACGTCGTCGTGCGCGCTTACCGCTACAACTACCAGGGGCACCTGTCCGAGGTCGTCAACTCCTCGGGCACCGCGATGCGCTACACCTACGACCCCGACGGCCGGGTCACGAGCTGGGAAGACCGCAACGGGGTCTCGTACCGCTACGTCTACGACGCCGAAGGCCGCTGCGTACGCACCGAGGGCGAACAGGGCTTCTACAGCGGCTCGTTCGAGTTCCGCCCCGAAGCCCGGATCACCCGCTTCACCGATTCCCTCGGCCACGTCTCGGAATACGAGTACAACCTGGAGGGCAGGCCGGTCCGGGAGACCGATCCGCTGGGCAACGTGACGTTCTCCGAATGGGACCGCTACGGCAATCTGCTCCGCCGGGTCGACCCGCTCGGGCGCGTCACCGAGTACACCTACGCCGAGGACGGCACGCCGCTCACCGTCGCGCGCCCCGACGGCAGCCTCGCCGAACTGGAGCACGACGGCGCCGAACTGGCCGCGATCACGGTGCACGGCGACGGGCGGACCTGGCAGCGCCGGTACGACCGGCCCGCCGGGCCCGAGTTGCCCGGCTTCCCCGGCGAAGCCGAGGTCGCCGACGCGGAACTGGACCAGTTCGGCAGGCCGCGGACCGCCCCCGAGGTCGGCGGCGGACGCGTGCAGCTGGGCTGGACGGTCGACGGCAAACCCGCCTCGCGGACCGGGGTGCGCCGCGAGCGCGCGCTGTGGCGGTACGACCGCGAGGGCAACGAGATCGAGCACGTCGACGAACTCGGCCGGGCGACCCGGCACGAGTACGGCCCGTTCGACGTGGTCACCGCGGTCGTGGACCCCTCCGGCGCGCGCACCGGCTACACCTACGACACCGAACTCCGGCTGACGTCGGTGACCGATCCGCTGGGCCGCACCTGGACCTACACCTACGATCCGCTCGGCAGGCTGGTCGCGCAGACCGATTTCGACGGCCGGACCCGGACCTACGACTACGACGCGGCCGGACAGGCGATCCGGGTGACCGAGCCGGACGGTTCGGTCACCGAGAACGAGTACGACCTGCTCGGCAACCGGATCGAGGTCCGCGGCCCGCACCGCACCGTGCGCTACGCCTACGACCCGGTCGGCAATGTCGTGCGGGTGGAATCGGCTGACTCGGTGGTCGAGTTCGACCGCGACCTCTACGGCCGGGTCGTCCGCGAGGCGATCGACGGCGTCGAGGTGCGCTTCTCCTACGACGAGCAGAACCAGACCGTCCGCCGCCGCACCCCGTCCGGCGCGGAAAGCGTGTGGACCTTCGACGACGAGGACCGGCCGGTTTCGCTGACCACGGCGGGCCACACCGTGCGGTACCGGCTGGACGACGAGGGCCGCGTGCTCGCCCGCGACACCGACGGCGTCAGCACCCTGCAGCAGGCGTTCGGCCCGCGCGGGCTCGTCACCGCGCAGCAGGTTTCCCGTGGAACAACGCCGGTGCAGCGGCGCGGTCTCGAGTACTACGCGGACGGCAGCCTCGCCGCGGTGCAGGACAGCCTTTCCGGACGGACGGCCTACACGCGGGATCCGGCCGGACGCGTGGTCACGGTGTCCTCCCCGGCAGGCGGGGAAGAGCTGCGCTACAACCCGGCCGGCGAGCTGACCGCCTGGTCAGGCAGCCCGGGACTGTCCGCCGACTACGACTCCCTCGGCCGCCGGATCCGGCACCGCGAGGTGCATCCGGGCGGCGTGCGGGTGTGGGAGTACGCCTGGACCGGCGATCTGCTGACCGGCCTGCGCACGCCGGACGGCGCCCAGTGGCGCTACCGGTACGACCCGCTCGGCCGCCGGATCGCCAAGGAGCGGCTGCTGGCCGACGGCTCGGTCGCGGAATCGACCCGGTTCGTGTGGGACGGTTTCGTGCTCATCGAACAGGAGCACACCGATCCGTCGGGAGTGCGCCGGACGACCACGTGGGAACGCCGGCCGGGCAGCGACGAACCGGTCACCCAGCTCGAACGCGGCCCCGGCGGCGACCGGTTCGCGTCCGTGGTCACCGACGCGATCGGCACGCCGACCGAACTGATCGACGAGCACGGCGGCCTCGCCTGGAGCGCGCGGCGTTCGCTGTGGGGCCGGGTCCAGCCCGGCGGCATCCCGCTGCAGTTCCCCGGCCAGTACGCCGACGCGGAATCCGGCCTGCACTACAACGTCTTCCGCTACTACGACCCGGCCGCCGCCCGGTACATCAGCCAGGACCCGCTCGGGCTGGAGGGCGGGCCGAACCCGAGCAACTACGTTCCCGACCCGTTCGCCGCCACCGACGTGCTCGGCCTCAAATGCGGCGACAAGGGCAAAGGCAAGGCGACGGACCCGCCGCCCGCGGATTCCACGGCCAAGCACAACGCCGACAACGGCGGCGGGAGCACGAGTTCTTCCTCGACCGGCAAGGGCAAGGCCGACAACAAGCGCAAGCGCGACGACAAGGACGACGGTTCCGCCGACAAGGGCGACCCGAAGAAAAACAAGGACGACGTCTGGGACCGGATGGCGTGGAACTCCGACGCCAAGAACGCGCGCAAGAACCAGACCGGCGACAAGAACGATCCGTTCCACCAGGCCGGAAGCGATGTCGCGCAACGGCACATCATCTCGTTCCAGAAAATGCGGGACGGGCTGAAGAACTGGGTGCACGAACAGCCGACCGAAAAGCAATCCGCGCTGACCAAGAAATACGGCGAGGACGAACTGCCGAAGCTGCACAACCAGCCCAAGAACCTGCCGCTCGGCCCGCAGCACACCAACGCCGGGATCGGCGGCGTCTCGACCCGGATCGACAAGATCGAGGACGGGATCGCGGGCAAGCTCAAGACCGGCAAGAACGACAAGATCTCGGCCGAGAAGCCGAAGTGGCCGAGCGATTCTATCGACAAGAGCGGCGGCTACAAGCACAAGGACCATCCGGATCTCGACAAGAACTGGCGTCCGATCGGCCAGCAGGCGGACCGCATCACCGATCCCAAGGAGATGAACCGGGCCACCCGGGACATCGGCGACAGCGCGGACTTCGACTGGCCCGGCGGCAAGAAGGAAGAATTCGAGAAGTGGCACAAGTCCTTCCTCGAATTCACCGACCTCAAGGAAAACCCGAAGAACTACACGGAAAAAGACGTCGACGACATCATCAAGCGGTTCCACGACCTGCCCTCGCCGTCCGGGCGGCATCCCACGATCGACGAGTACAACAAGGCGCCGGACGGGCATCCGTACCGATTCGACGACAAGGGCAAGCCGGTCGACGTCAACAAGGACCCGCATCCGGACTGGAAGCGGCCGGACAAGCCGCTCGACGGCAATCCGATGCGCACCGAATGGGGCAACCGGAACGAGCAGGGCATCGGGCCGACCAAGAAGGACTGGGACGACCTCGAAAACGGGAAGTACGACCCGAAGGAGTGGGGCGACCCCGAGAAGAAGAAGTACCTGGACGAGGTCGGGGAGCCCAGCAAGCAGGACGTCAAGGACGCCGCCGCGGAGGCGAAAGCCAAGTCCGACAAGTTGGCGGACGACGCGCGGCAGAACCGCGGCTGGTGATCGCCGGAAGCCCGGCACGGCGGAACAGCCGAGCCGGGCGCCGCGGACGTCAGGCGGTTTCCTCCGCGTCGCGGGCGGCGAACACCTCGCGCGCGGCGAAGGTGGCGTTCAGCGCTCGCGGGAATCCGGCGTAGACCGCCGAGTGCAGGAGCGCCTCGGTGATTTCCTCGCGGCTGAGCCCGACGTTCAGTGCCGCGCCGATGTGCACCTTCAGCTGCGGTTCGCAGCCGCCGAGCGCGGTCAGCACGCCGAGGGTGACGAGCTGGCGGCTGCGCGGGTCGAGTCCGGGCCGGTCGTACATGTCGCCGAAGGCGAACGCGGCCACGTGGTGGCCGAAGGCGGGGTTGATGTCGGCGAGGGAATCGATGACGGCTTCGCCCTGGTGACCGTCGATGCGGGACAGCACCTCGAGTCCGTGCTTGCGGCGGGCGAGGTTTTCCGGGCTGTCGATGTCGTGCTGGATCACGGCAGGGGGCCTTCCTGGTAAGTGGCGATCTTGTATTCGGTGGCGGCGAGGGAAAGCTGCAGCTGGGCGATCTGCGCGCGCAGGGTGTCGCGGTGCTCCAGGAGCATTTCGCGCCGTTCGGGCACGGTGTCCGCGCCGGAATCGACCAGCTCGATGTACCGGCGCAGGTCGCTGATCGACATGCCCGAGACACGCATCCGCGTCAGGAACACGAGCCGGCGCACCGCCGCGGCGTCGTAGACCCGGTGCCCGGCGCTGTCCCGGGCGACCTGGACCAGGCCGATCCGCTCGTAGTACCGCAGCGTGTGCGGGTTCAGCCCGAGGTGTTCCGCCGTGGTAGCGATGTCCCACTCGTTCGCGTCGTCGTCCCGGGCCAGTTCCCGCAGCGCTTCGACCGACACCGTGCCCGGCGGGTCGATCGCCAGCCGCAGCGCCTCGCTCAGCGCGTCTTCCTTCTCCATGCCGAAGACGCTAAGCCTGTGAGCGCGCTCAAACGCAAGCGCTAACCCACCGATCGCACCCGAGTCACCAGAACCCCGGCCAGCAACGTCGCCACCGCGGACGCCGCGAACAGCCCCGGGTACCCGCCGAGCCACTGCAGGATCAGCGTCGTGAGCAGCGGCGCGACCACCTGCGGCAGCGAGTTCGCGATGTTGACCACGCCGAGGTCCTTCGCCCGGTTCTGCGCCGCGGGCAGCACCTGCGTCAGCATCGCCAGCGCGACCGCCATGTAGACCCCGAACCCGACGCCCAGCAGCGGCGACGCCACCAGGGCCACCGGCCAGCTCTGCCAGATCACCAGCAGCAGCGCGGCCAGCGCCATGATCGCCGCCGAGCCGAGGACGTACGGCTTGCGTTTGCCGGACTTGTCCGAGAAGTGCCCGGCCAGCACCGCGCCGATCACCAAAGCCACGCCGTACAGGCCCATCATGATCAGCAGGCCGCTGTCCGGATCCGGGTAGTGCACCGCGTCCTTGAGGAAGAACAGCAGGTAGAGCGTGCCGAACGCGTTGCCGAGGTTGATCATGAAATGGCAGGCCCACGCCCACGCGAAGTCCGGATGCCGCCGCGGCGAAACCCACAGGTCGGCGAGGATTTCGCGGATCCGGCCGCTCGGCCGGAACTCCACCGGCAGCCGCGCGTCCGGCGTGCGCAGCACGAACGCCGCCGCGCCGGCCAGGACGATCGCCGCGCAGGCCGCGTAGCCGAGCGGCAGTCCGGCGAGGTCGAGCATCACCACGACCACCACCGCGCCGAGCACGGTGCCGAGCATCTGCGCGATGCCGACGAGGCCGCCGACCTGCGCGCGCTGCCCGACCGGAACGCGGTCGGCGATGCCGGACATCAGCGTCGCGAGCATGCCGTTGAGCCCGGCCTGCACGAGGCACCAGCCGATCGTCATCACGACGACGTTCGGGGCCTCGGCCAGCACCAGCAGTCCGGCCGCGCCGATCGCGCCGCCCGTGATCGTCCACGGATGCCGCCTGCCGAACCGCGAGCAGGTGCGGTCCGAAAGCAGGCCGATCGCCGGGTTCGCGACGAGCGCGACGGCCGCGCCGATGCCGGTCACGATGCCGAAGACGGTCTCCTTGTGCGCGGCGTCGAGCAGTTCCGCCTGTTGCGGCAGCAGAACCTGGATCGGCGCGTAAATGCCCAGCCACAGCGCGATGTTCGCGAGGAACAGCAGTGTCATCCACCCGACGCGGACACGTTTGACCGGCTCGGCGAAGACATCCGGGACAACAGCGGCGGTGTCACTCATGGCGGACCAGTTTCCGGTACCAGGAGAAGGAATCCTTGGGGGTGCGGCGTTGCGTTTCGTAGTCGACGTGCACGAGCCCGAACCGCGGCGCGTAGCCCTTGGACCATTCGAAGTTGTCCAGCAGCGACCAGACGAAGTATCCGCGCACGTCCACGCCGGCCTCCATCGCTTCGCGCAGGGCCTGCAGGTGGCTGGCGAGGAATTCGATCCGTTCGGGGTCGGGAACGGTGCCGTCGGCGGCGGGTTCGTCGGCGAAACTGCAGCCGTTTTCGGTGATCTGGATGGGCGGGAGGTGTTCGCGGTAGCGCTCGTGGAAGGACACCAGCAGTTCGCGCAGCGCCTGCGGGACGATCGGCGAGTCGTTGGTGGTCCTCGGATAGCCCTCGATCGGGCGTAGTTCGAACGGCAGCGGGTTGCCCTCGCCGGGGGCGGTCGCGCCTTGGGGTTCGTAGTAGTTGACGCCGTAGAAATCGAGCGGCTGCGCGATCGTGGCGAGGTCGTCGGCGAAGTTGTCCGGCAGGTGCGGGTGGACTTGTTCGGGGTAGCTGCCGAGCAGCATCGGGTCGGCGAAGGTGCGGTTGATCAGCGCGTCGAGCCAGTCGGCGGCCTCGCGGTCGGCGGCGGTGTCGTGTTCGGGCCAGACCGGCGAGTGGTTGTTCGCGGTGCCGATGCCGGTCGCGCCCGCCGCACGCAGCGCCTGCACCGCCAGGCCGTGGGCGAGGTTCTGGTAGTGGGCGGTGGGGAGCGCGTCGAGCAGAAGGGTCTGGCCGGGCGCGTACTCGCCGATGGCGTAGCCGTAGATCGACATGACCATCGGCTCGTTGAGCGGGATCCAGAGTTTCGCCCGATCGGCGAAATGCTCGCCCACGATCGTGGCGTATTCGGCGAAGCGGTAGGCGGTGTCACGGGAGAGCCAGCCGCCCTTGTCCTCGATCGGCTGCGGGGTGTCCCAGTGGTACAGGGTGATCGCCGGGGCGATTCCGGCCGCGCAGACCTCGTCGATCAGCTTGTCGTAGTAGGAAAGTCCTTCCGCGTTGGGCTTTCCGGCGCCGTCGGGCTGGATGCGCGGCCAGGCGATCGACATCCGGTAGGCGCCGACGCCGAGGTCGGCCATCAGGGCGATGTCCTCGGAGTAGCGGTGGTAGTGGTCAGCCGCTACCTTGGCGTCCTCGCCCCGGGCGATCTTGCCTTCGGCGGCGGTGAACGTGTCCCAGATGGACGGTCCGCGACCGCCCTCGGCCGTCGCCCCCTCGATCTGGAACGCCGAGGTCGAGACACCCCACAGGAAGCCGGGCGGGAAGGTCGGATGGTCCACGGTGAACACCCCTTGCCTCGGGACACCCTGGCGGGTGAACGTGAAAAGTTCTCATATGTTAGGTCGTCACTCGTCTCGGGGGAAGCCCCTCGGGGCGCTAAAGTCCCAGATCAGATGAGTGAATCGCGAGAGACTCCGAGGAACGACGTGGCCGAGACCCAGGCTGAACCCACCCCGCTGCGGCGAAAACCGGTTCAGCAACGCAGCGCCCGGCGGGTGGAACAGATGCTGGACGCGAGCGCCGAGCTGATCGACGAGCTGGGCTACGACGCGCTCACCACCACGCTGATCGCCAAACGCGCGGGCGTCGCGGTCGGGTCGCTGTACCAGTTCTTCCCGGACAAACGCGCGGTCGTGCAGGCGCTGACGCAGCGGAACCTGGAGCGGTTCGTCGCCGCGGTGAACGAGCGGCTGCAGCAGCTGAGCCCCGAGCACTGGTGGAACATCGTCGACTCGGTGCTCGACATCTACCTGCGGATGCACCGCGAGGTGCCGGGATTCTCGAAGGTCCACTTCGGAGACGTGATCGACGTCCGGCTGCTGGCCGACGACCGCGACAACAACTCGGTCATCGCGGATTCGCTGGTCGAAATCCTGCGCGGGCACGTCGACCGGCCCGCCGACGAACTCCGGTTCGCCATCGCGATCGCCAACGAAACGGCGGACGCGCTGCTGAAGCTGGCCTTCCGCCGCGACCCGAACGGGGACGAGCGGATCGTCGCCGAGGCCAAGCACGTGGTGAAGGGGTATCTGGCCAGCAAATTCGGCGACTGACCCCTCGCGCCCCCAATGTGGCATTGGGTGCGTCAGATGCACCCAATGTGGCGTTCGGTGCGTCGCATGCACCCAATGCCACATTGGGGCGGTCTGTGGCGGGTGCTCAGCCGAAGTTGCGGCCTTCGCCGCGATAGGTCGGGACGGTGCGCTCCACCTGGCTGCCGCGGACGAGGTGGTAGGCCAGGAATCGTTCGGCCAGTTCCCCGGCCTTCGCGTGCCGCAGCCAGACCCGGTCGCCGAGCCGGAGCGTGCGCGCGGCCTCGCCGGTCACCGGCGTCTGCACCTCACCGGCGCCCTCGAAACCCAGCAGGCGCAAGCCTTCCGGCAGGTACGGCGACGGTTCGCGCGACGGACCGGTGGGGCCGGAGGCGATGTAGCCGCCGGAGTACAGCGTCGCGACGTTCTTCGCCGGACGGCGCACCACCGGCAGCGCGAACAACGCGGCCGGGCGCGGCTGGAAGTGCGAATAGCCGTCGAACAGCGTCGGCGCGAGGAATCCGGAACCGGCGGCGATTTCGGTGACCACGTCCTCCGCGCCGGTGGTCTCGATGCTTCCGGTGCCGCCGCCGTTGACGAACTCCAGGTCGGCGACCTCGCGCACGGCCCGCACCGCTGCCTCGCGGCGGCGCGCGAGTTCGGCCGCGGAACGGCGTTGCATCCAACCGACCATCCGGTTCTGCAGGCCTTTCCCGGCGGCGTCGCCGAGTCCGGCGATCTGGCCCTCGTACGCCATCATCCCGGCCAGCCGGAAGCCCGGCCGCGTCACGATCCGGCGCGCGATCGCGGCCGCGTTCGCCGGTTTGAACACCGGCGAACGCCTGGTGCCGACGTGGACGCCGGGCAGCGGACGCCAGGACGCGTCGAGTTCGAGGCAGACGCGGATGTCCGGGTGGCCGTGGCCGAGCGCGGCGTCGACGAGGTCGAGGTGCTCGGTCGAATCGACCATGATCGTGACCGCCGCCCGAGCGCGTTCGCTCGCCGCCAGCCGGCGGAGCGCCTCGTGGTCCGCGGTCGGGTACGCGACCACGATGTCGTCGGAAGTGCCCAGCTCAGCGTGCCAAACTGCCTCGGCGAGCGAGTAGCACATCAAGCCTTCGAAGCCGTCTCGCGCGAGCGCTCGCTCCAGCAGCGCCCGGCAGCGCACGGACTTGCTGACCACCCGGATCGGCTTGCCCGCGGCCCGGCGCAGCAGGTCGTCGGCGTTGGCGTCGAAGGCGTCCAGGTCGACGATCGCGAGCGGCGGATCGAGGTCCTTCGTCGCGAGGTCGTACCCGTGCGCTGAGGTGGTCACGCACTTACGGTACGACAACAACGCTTGAAACGCGAATACTATTCACTTACGGTTCCGGCATCTATCGTGGGAACCTTCCAGCGAAGAACAGGTGCCGCAATGACGTGGAGCAACTGGGCCGGAACGGCCAAGGCCACCCCGCAGCGGGTGCACCGGCCGCGCAGCACGGCCGAGATCGCCGAGGTCGTGCACGGGATTTCCGGAGCCGGGCGCCGGGTTCGCGCGTGGGGCAGCGGGCATTCGTTCACCGCGATCGCGGCCGCCGATTCCGACGCGCTGGACCTGACCGGGTGGACCGGCATCGCCCGCGCCGACCTGGAGAACCAGCAGGTCACGGTCCGGTCCGGCACCACTTTGCGCGCTCTCAACGCGGCGCTCGACGCGCTCGGGCTGGCGATGACGAACCTGGGCGACATCGACGCGCAGACGATCGCGGGCGCGATTTCCACCGGCACGCACGGCACCGGCGCGCGGTTCGGCGGGATCTCGACCCAGATCGTCGCGCTGGAACTGGTCCTCGCCGACGGTTCGGTGGTCCGCTGCGCGGCCGACGAGCGTCCGGAGCTGTTCCACGCCGCCCGCGTCGGTCTCGGCGCGGTGGGCGTGATCAGCACGGTGACGCTGCAGTGCGAACCGTCCTTCGTGCTCTCCGCGCAGGAACGCCCGGAGCCGCTGGAGCAGGTCCTGGAAGGGTTCGACGACAACGCGGCGGGCAACGACCATTTCGAGTTCTACTGGTTTCCCTACGGCAGCAAGGCGTTGGTGAAGCGCAACAACCGGCTGCCGCTGGACGCCGCGCGGAAACCGTTGTCCCGCCTGCGCCAGTTCGTGGACTACGAACTCACCGAGAACGTCGCGTTCGGCGGCCTGTGCCGGCTCGGGCGCGCGGTGCCGAAACTGGTCCGCCCGCTCGGCGCGTTCGCCTCCCAGGTGTCCTCGCCGCGCGAGTACAGCGACCTGTCGCACCGCGTGTTCGTCACCCACCGCGGGGTGCGGTTCGTGGAATCCGAATACGCGGTCCCGCGCGAATCCGTGCTCGACGTGCTGGCCGAACTGCGCGCGGCGGTGCCGCGGCTGAAAGACCCGGTCGCGTTCCCGGTCGAGGTGCGCGTGGCCGCCGCCGACGACATCTGGCTGTCCACCGCGCACGGCCGCGACTCCGCCTACATCGCGATCCACCAGTTCCTCGGCATGCCCTACCGCGAGTACTTCACCGCGTTCGAGAACATCGCGGGCCAGGTCGGCGGACGACCGCACTGGGGCAAAATGCACGACCTCGACGCGTCCGTGCTCCGCACCCGCTACCCGCACTTCGACGACTTCCTGCGCATCCGCAAGGAATGCGACCCGGCCGGGACATTCGCCAACACCTACCTCGACCGGGTCCTGGGAACCGTCTGATCAGTTCGGTTCGAACAGCGAGCTGACCGACTCTCCATTGTGGATTCGCCGCATCGCCTCGGCCAGCGCCGGGGCGATGGACAGGATCCGGAGTTTCTCCGTGCGTTCCTCGACCGGCACCGGCACGGTGTTGGTGCAGACGATCTCCAGCACGTCCTCCTGGCCGCCGATCCGCTTGAGCGCGCCGTCGGCGAACAGCCCGTGCGTGCAGGCCACCCGGATCGTCCGCGCGCCCATTTCCCGCAACCGGTCCAGCAGTTCCAGCACCGTGCTGCCGCGCGCGATCTCGTCGTCGAGCACGATGATGTCGCGTCCGGCGATCTCGCCGATCACCGACGTGATCTCGACGCGGTCGTCGGCGAACCGCTGTTTCGCGCCGGCCGCGACCTTCGTGCCGAGCAACCGGGCGAAATGCGCGGCTTCCTTGGCGTTGCCCAGATCCGGCGACACGACCGTGGTTTCCGAGAGGTCGTACTGCCGGAAGTACTGGGCCAGCTCGTGCAGCGCGTGCAGATGGTCGACCGGAACGCTGAAGAACCCGTGCACCTGCGGCGAATGCAACGTCATGGTGAGCACGCGGTTCGCGCCCGCGGTGACCATCAGGTCGGCGACCAGCCTGCCGCCGATGGAGATCCGCGGCGCGTCCTTTTTGTCCGAGCGCGCGTACGAATAGTGCGGCATCACGACGGTGGTGCGCGCGGCCGAGGCGCCACGGGCCGCGTCGAGCATCAGCAGCAGCTCGACCAGGTGTTCCTGCACTGGTTTGACCAGCGGCTGGATCAGGAAGACGTCGCGCTCGCGGCAGTTGGCCTGGAGCTGGACCTGGAGGCAGTCGTTGGCGAACCGGTCGATCTCCACCGGAAGCAGCGGGACGCCCAGGTTGGCGCAGATTTCCGCGGCGAGTTCGGGATGCGCGCTGCCGCTGAAGACCGCGATGTCGCGCATCAGATCCGGGACACCGCGTCGGCGACGGAATCGTCGCCGGAGACCAGTTCCAGCGTGCGCCGGGCGGTCGCCGGGGCGTCGAGCAGCGCCAGCAGCACCGCGGCGACGTCCTCGCGCGGGATCTCGCCGCCCCCGACGTGCTCCGCGATTTTCACCTGGCCGGTGCCGGAATCGTTGGTCAGGCGGCCGGGGCGCAGGATCGTCCAGTCGAGGTCGCGGGCCTTGAGGTCTTCCTCAGCGGCGCGCTTGGCCCGCAGGTAGGCGGCGAAAACCGGGTCGTGGCCGGGGTCGTCCGCCTTGTCCGCGTTGATCGAACCGACCTGGATGAACCGGCGGACGCCCGCCCGCTCCGCCGCGTCGGCGAACAGGACCGCCGCGCCGCGGTCGACAGTGTCTTTGCGGCCCTCTCCGCTGCCCGGACCGGCACCGGCGGAGAACACCGCGGCGTCCGCGCCTTCGAGCGCCTTGGCGACGGCGTCCACATCGGACTTTTCGAGGTCGAGCACGACCGTTTCGGCGCCGACCGCGGTCAGGTCGGCCTCGTGCTCGGGGTTGCGCACGATGCCGACCGGCGCGTCGTGCCGCTGCGCGAGCAGCTTTTCCAGGTGCAGGGCGATCTGGCCGTGTCCGCCAGCGATGACGACTCGCATGCGCCCGACTCTATCGCCGCGCGAGGGCCGACGCCGGTGCTTCAGTCCGCCTCGGCGGGGACCGGGGCGTCGGAGTCCTCGCGCAGCAGCAGGTCGTAGGCCATCTCGTTGACCCAGCGCGACACCGGGTCCTCCTGCAGCAGCACCCGGTCGTGGTGGGTGTCGAGGTCGAGGTCGGTGGTGGCGTACGGGTCGGCGGTGACGACCGCGAGGCCGTAGGCGCGGGCGCGCGGCAGGCAGTTCGTCACGTAGTCGTCGGTCAGCACGGCAGGCGATGGCAGAACCATCGCGGCCTCGCCGTAGCGCGAAAAGGGCACCGCGGAGGCCATCGCGGTCCGCCAGTGCCGGGCGACCGCGAGGACGCCGATGATCTCGGCGGCCGGCGCGGGTGCGGTCGCGGCCAGCTCTGGCCAGGTCCAGGTGTCGACGAGGGCCCGATCGGCGACGGGACCGACACCCATCGCGATCCGCTCCGCGTGCACGTCGGTCTTGAGCTTCGCGACGATGCTGACCTTGCGGCCGAGCAGCGTCGTCGCGGGCAGCACCACGCCGTTCCAGCCCAGAAGGGCCGCGGCCTTGCGCGCCAGCTCGTCGACGCTCGCGGGGAGCTCGATCGGCGGCAGCACCCGGCTCGCCGTCGTCCGGCTGCGCTTCGCACCGCCGGCGACCGTCGAGCGCTCGGTGTTCTGTGGGGTAGCCGCCACGAGTCCGCCTCCTTCAAGCACCTGATCCCGCGTACCGGCGAAAACCGGTACATGAACTGAGTACCAGGGCAAAGTCGCGAGGTCTCCGGGTTGCCCGGCCGCGTGCGATCGGCGGCGCTCAGCGGTCGGTGACCGGTCGGTAGGCGGTCGTTCGACTTCAGCCCGACCGTGCGGCCAACCGAGTGAGACGGGGGTGAGTGGTGCGCACGGAGCGCTTCCCCTGGGTGTCGCGCCGCCCCTCGCGGGGCAGGGCAGGCGGCCCAGCGTCTTACTCCGATCGGCCTAATCGATCCGGTTCCACAGTGGACTTTCGCTGGTCACGGCCGTCACCCGGATGGCGGGTGAGCTTCGCCGCAGCGGGGGTTCGCGTCTCCGGTTTAGGGTTACCCGTCGGTCAAGTACCCGCCGGGAGGACCAGGATGCGCTCGCCGAAGGACTTCTTCGCCCCGCTCGCCGTCGGAGCGCCGCAACCGCCGCGGCAGATCCCGGTGCGGCCGTCGCGCATGATCCACTTTTTCGATCCGGGCAACGAAAAGATGGCCGCGAAGGTCCCTGACCTCGCGAAGAAGACCGACGTGCTGCTCGGCAACCTCGAGGACGCGGTCCGCGCCGACCGCAAGGAAGCGGCGCGCGCCGGGCTGGTGTCGATCGCGAAGGCGACGGACTTCGGCCGCACGCAGCTGTGGACGCGGGTGAACAGCCTCGACTCGCCGTGGGTGCTCGACGACCTGATCACGCTGGTCACCGAGATCGGCGACAAGCTCGACGTGATCATGATCCCGAAGGTCGAAGGCGCACAGGACATTCACTACGTCGACCGGTTGCTGGCGCAGCTGGAAGCGCGCGCCGGGCTGACGGAACCGCTGCTGGTGCACGCGATCCTGGAAACGGCGAGCGGCGTCGCGAACGTCGAGGAGATCGCTGGCGCCTCGCCGCGCATGCAGGGCATCTCGCTGGGCCCGGCCGACCTGGCCGCGAGCCGCCGGATGAAGACGACCCGCGTCGGCGGCGGGCACCCCGGTTACCTGGTGCGCACGGACCCGGTCGGCGAGGATCTCACCGAGGGCCGCACGACGTATCAGCAGGACCTGTGGCACTACACGGTCGCGCGGATGGTCGACGCGTGTGCGATGAACGGCATCCTTCCGTACTACGGGCCGTTCGGGGACATCCGCGACGTGGTGGCCTGCGAGGACCAGTTCCGCAACGCGTTCCTGCTCGGCTGCGTCGGCGCGTGGAGCCTGCACCCGGTGCAGATCGACATCGCGAAGAAGGTCTTCTCGCCGTCCCCCGCCGACGTGGCCTGGGCCCGCCGCGTGATCGCCGAGATGGGCGACGGCACCGGCGCGGTGATGATCGACGGGAAAATGCAGGACGACGCCTCGGTCAAGCAGTGCCGGGTGGTCGTGGAACTCGCTGACGAACTGGCCGCCACCGACCCCGAACTGGCCGCCGCGTACGACGCCGCGACGAAGGAGATCCAGTCATGACCGAACTCCGCCCGCGGCGGTCCGTGCTGTATATGCCCGGCGCGAACGAACGCGCGCTGGAGAAGGCGAAGACTCTTCCCGCGGACGCGTTGATCCTGGACCTGGAAGACGCCGTCGCGCCGGACGCGAAGGAAGCCGCGCGGGAACGGGTCTGCGCCGCGGTCGGTACTTATGGCTCGCGCGAGGTGACGATCCGGGTCAACGGCCTGGACACCGAATGGCACGACGCCGACCTGCGCGCCGCCGCTGCCGCCGGCCCGGCTGCCGTGGTGGTGCCGAAGGTGAACTCGGCGGCCGAGGTGCACAACATTGAGCGCGCGCTGGAACTCGGCGGAGCGCCGGAGCACACGAAGATCTGGGCGATGGTGGAGACGCCGATCGCGATGCTGCACGCGGAGGAGATCGCGAGCGCCTCGGAGCGGTTGACCGTGCTGGTGATGGGCACGAACGACCTGGCGAAGGAACTGCACGCGGAGTTCGTGCCGGGCCGGGGACCGTTGCTGGGCGGGCTTTCGCTGTGCCTGCTGGCCGCGCGCGCGACGGGGAAGGTGATCCTGGACGGGGTCTACAACGACGTCAAGGACGCTGAAGGCTTCGAAGCGGAATGCTTGCAGGGGCGGCAGTACGGGTTCGACGGGAAGACGTTGATCCATCCTTCGCAGGTGGAGCCGTGCAACCGGATCTTCGCGCCGTCGGAGGAGGAAATCGACCGGTCACGGCGGATCATCGCGGCGTTCGAGGAGGCCTCGGCTGCGGGACGCGGCGTGGTGACTGTGGACGGGCGGATGATCGAGAACCTGCACGTGGAGAACGCCCGGCGGGTGCTGGCGTTGGCGGAGGCGATCGGGGCGCAGTAACGGGCTGATCACAGGTCTGCGCCCGTACAGTATGCGCATGGCTCGGCACTCGCTCAGCGCGATCACCATCGAGGGATTCACCTCGATCCGTTCGGCACAGGTGCCTCTCGGCAGCATGAATGTGCTGGTCGGGGCAAACGGCGCGGGCAAGAGCAACTTCATCCAGGCACTGGGTCTGCTGAGCAGCATTGTCGACGGAGACCTCGGGTTGCACGTCGGGCTCCATGGCGGAGCCGCCGAAATGAGCTACAAGGGAAGCTCCCAATCCAGCATTGGGCTGACTCTCGACCTGTCGGCAGCGAGCTACCGCATTCGACTCGTGCCCGCGGCCAACGACGAGCTGATCTTCGATCTGGAGGAGATCAGCAAGACCGCTCCCGAATTGCCTTACCGGCGTGAACTCGGCCAGGGGCATCGCGAGTCACGCCTCGAACAAGCTGTTGACGAGCACGACGCGGCCGCGGAACTCATTCACGCTGTGCTCAAGGGCTGCCGGGTCTATCACTTCGACGACACGAGCCGCGACGCGCCTGTCAAACGGCAAGCGCCGACAGCGGACAACCTCGCACTTCGAGACGACGCCGCCAACCTCGCGCCCGTTCTCCTGCGGTTGCAACGCAGCGACCGTTCGGAAGACAAAGCTGCCTACCGTCGCATCACCAGCACGATCCGCCTGGTCGCCCCGTTTTTCAAGGACTTCGTTCTCGACGACGAATACGGAACCGACCGAGTCCGGCTCCGCTGGGTCCACAAAGAACTCGACGGGATCTTTTCCGCCGAGCAGATGTCCGACGGAACGTTGCGGTTCGTCTGCCTGGCCACCTTGCTGATGCAGCCGCGGCTTCCCGGGCTGGTGGTCCTGGACGAACCGGAACTCGGCCTGCACCCGTACGCGATCGTCGTGCTGGCGGACATGCTTCGACGAGCGGCGGCGCAAAGCCAGGTACTGATCGCCACGCAATCGGTCACGCTCATGAACCAGTTCACCGTCGACGACCTCATCGTGGTCGAACAACACGACGGCAGTTCTTCCTTCGGGAAGCCGAACCCCGACGCGTTGCGGACCTGGCTCGAGGATTACTCGCTTGGCGAACTGTGGGAGAAGAACCTCATCGGCGGACAACCGGGGTCGAGGGGCAGCGTCCTGAATGACTGACCCGAAGCGCCTCCACTTGTCGGTCGAAGGGCAGTCGGAGCTGACAGTCGCGCAGGAACTCCTGGTCGACCATTTGCGAGAGGCTGGCTGGACAACCGTCACCGTGTCTGTCGTGCGAACACAGACCTCGTCGGTCACGCACCGCGGCGGCGTTTCGTCCTGGGTGAAGATCCACCGGGAGATCCAGCACCTGCTCGGCCAGAAGTCCCTCACCGCTTTGACCACGATCTTCGATTTCTACGGCTTTCCCGCCGATGCACCAGGAGTTTCGAGCCTTCCGGCAGGCCCGGCCGACACTCAAGTGCAGCACGTCGAGCGCGCGATCGCGGCGGCCGTCCCCGACCGACGCTTTCTCCCTCACCTGGTCTTGCACGAGCTCGAATCCTGGGTATTCGCGGCGGCCGAGCAGCTGAGCGAGTTGAGGGGTGAACCGCGACTGGCCGATCAGCTTCGCGCCGACTGCGCCGCCGCCGGCGGTCCGGAACTGGTCAATGGCGGCACGAAAACGGCACCGTCAAAACGCCTCATTCGCTACTGCGCCGGCTACCAGAAAGTGATCGAAGGCCCGCTGGCGATCGCCGAACTCGGTGTGGCTGGGCTGAAGAGCCAGTGCCCTCATTTCGACTTGTGGTTGAGCAAGCTTGAAGAGCTGGCAAAACGCTGAGCGGAAACCCGCTCAGCTGACCGGCCAAGGACGCTGTTCCCCGCGCAGCTTCTCGTAAGCCGCGGCGATCTGGAGGACCTCCAGGTCGGCGAACCGACGGCCCGCGATCTGCAGTCCGATCGGCAACCCCTCCGGGGTGTAGCCGCAGTTCAGGGACACCGCGGGCTGGCCGGACATGTTGTACGGCACCGTGAACGCGATGTGCTCGAACGGGCGCGACGGGTCGTTCGTCGGGGACGGCCATTCCGCGGGCGGCGGCAGCACCGGGCAGGTCGGTGAAAGCACCACGTCGTACGGTTCGGTTGCGCGCAGGGCAGCCACGCTGATCGCGTCGATGGCGGCGAAGCCTCGGTAAGTGTCCACACCGGACGCTTCCGCTCCCCCGGCGGCCCATTCCGCGATGTACGGCAGGACTTTCGCGCGCTGGTCTTCCGACAGCGCGGCCAGGTCCGACCAGGCGCGGACTCGCCAGAAGGTGTCCAGGCCGTTCAGGTGTTCGCGGGTCAGGAACGGGGCGACGGGTTCCACGGTCGCGCCAGCAGCAGAGAACAACTCGGCGGCGGCGGTGACCGCGGCGGCGACCTCCGGGGCGACGGGGAGGCCGACGCCGGGGTCTAGTTGCAGGCCGACGCGCAGGCCGGACAGCGAGCCAGTCAGGGAAAGCCAGTCGATCGAAGCGGGCGGCAGGCTCAGGTGGTCCCGCGAATCAGGTTGGGCCAGGACGCTCATCAGCAGGGCGGTGTCGGCGACGGTCCTGGTCAGGGGTCCGGCGACGCGGCCGAGGAAGGGCGGGTCGACCGGGACGCGGCCGAAGCTGGGTTTCAGGCCGACCAGACCGCACCAACCGGCGGGGAGGCGGATGGAGCCGCCGATGTCGGTGCCTACGTGCAAGGGGCCGTAGCCCGCGGCGGCTGCGGTCGCGGCACCGGCGCTGGAGCCGCCGGGGGTGCGCGTGACGTCCCACGGGTTGCGCGAAGCGGCGTGGAAGCTCGAGAGGCCGGAGGTGAGCATGCCGTAGTCGGGCATGGTCGTCTTCGCCAGCAGTACTGCGCCTGACTCGCGTACGCGCGCCGCGGCAGGGGCGTCGGCGGCAGCGGGCGTCAACGCCGTAGCGGCGGTCCCGAGGGGCGTGGGTACACCGACCGAAGCGATGTTTTCCTTCAGCGTCAGAGGGACACCGTCGATGGGTCCGGAGGGTTCACCGGCGTGCCAACGTGCTTCGGCCGCCTTCGCTGCTTCGCGGGCTGAAGCGGCGTCGTACGCGTACAGGGCGCACAGTTCGGGTTCGCGAGCGTCGATGCGGGCGAGGACGGCTTCGGTGACTTCGACGGGCGAGAACGTCTGCGCGCGGTACCCGGCTACCAGCTCGTTAGCGGTCAGGTCGGCCAATTCGGTCATCGCGGAACCTCCGATTCACGAAGCGGGTGGGTCAAAGCGGCCGTCGACCGCGGTCCAGCCGCCGTCGACGGCCAGGACGGAGCCGGTGACGAAGGACGACGCGTCCGAAGCGAGGTACACGACAGCGCCGGCCAGTTCGTCCGCGCGCGCCCAGCGGCCGAGGGCGCCCTTCTGGGCGTAGGCGTCGTACCAGTCGGGGCGCGCTTTGATCTGCGCGGTCAACGGTGTCTCGACCACGCCAGGGGCGATGGCGTTGACGCGTACGCCGGACGGCCCGAACTCAGCGGCCGCGGTGCGGAAGAGCTGCACTAGGCCGCCCTTCGTTGCTGCGTACGGGCCTTGGCCGGGCTCGACAGTGGTACCGCGGATCGAGGAGAAGCCGATGATGCTTCCCCGGCCCTGCGCGACCATCGGCGCACCGAACGCGCGCAGCACCTCGAAGGCAACGCCCAGGTTCAGCTCCACCACGCGGTCGAACTCTTCGCGGGTGTAGTCCAGCAGGCGTTTCCGGACGTTCGTGGCGGCGGTCAACACCACGGCGTCCAGCGGGCCGAGTTCGTCTGCGGCGGCTGCGATGGCACCGGGAGCGAGCAGGTCGATCTCGTACGCCTCGCCGACGCCGGTCTCCCGCGCGGCGGCGACGTCACGGTCCGCGCAGATCACCGACGCACCGTGCGCGGCCAACGCGCGGGCGGCTTCGCGGCCGATCCCGCTGCCCGCGCCGAGCACGACGGCGCGGCGGCCGTCCATGCGGAACAGTCCGGCGTAGTTCACGGGCGCAGCACCGCCATCCTGGTCACGGTCATCTCTTCCACCGCGAATCGCGGCCCCTCGCGGCCGATCCCGGAGTCCTTGACCCCGCCGTATGGCATCGTGTCGGACCGGAAACCCGGCACCTCGTTCACCACTACCCCGCCGACCTCCAGCTCGTCCAGCGCGCGGAACGCGGTCTTCAGCGAGCGGCTGTACACGCTCGCGTGCAAGCCGTACCGCGACGCGTTGACCGCGGCGAATGCTTCGTCCACATCGGACACTGTGCGCAGGCAGACGACCGGGCCGAAGATCTCCTCGTCCCAGCATTCGACGCCGTCCGGGACGTCCGCGAGCACCGTCGGCTCCAACATTCCGTCGCGGACCGAACCGCCGGCCAGCAGCCGGGCACCCGCCGCGATCGCTTTGTCGACCCACTCCGCGACCCGGGCGGTCGAGCGTTCGTCGATTAGTGCGGACACCCTCGTGCTGGCAGAACGCGGGTCACCAACAGTCACCTCGCCGAGCCGCGCGAGCACCTTGTCGGTGAACTCCGCGGCCACGGACGACACTGCCAGCACCCGTTGTACCGAAATGCAGGCCTGTCCGGACGCGTAGAACCCGCCGCGCAACACGGCATCCGCGGCGGCGTCGAGGTCGGCGTCCTCGGCGACCACCAGCGCCGCGTTCGAGCCCAGCTCCAGCAGGGTTTTCGTCGGCGCGGCGGCGCGGGCGATCTGATGGCCGACGGCGGCCGAGCCGGTGAAGGACACCGCGCCGATCCGCCGATCCGTGACCAGCGTCGAGCCGACGGAAGCGTCTCCGGTGACCAGCTGGACCATCGCGGGAAGCTCGGTGCAAGAGCGGACCAGGTGCACTAGCCACAGCGTCGCCAACGGGGTTTGCGGCGCTGGCTTCACGACCACCGGGCAGCCCGCCGCGATGGCGGGAGCGATCTTGTGCGAAGCCAGCAGCAGCGGGTAATTGAACCCGGCGATGCCGACGACCACCCCAATCGGCTTGCGCTTCCAGAACCCGACCAGCCCATCGCCCGAGGGCAGCAGGTCGAGCGGCACGGTTTCGCCGTGCAGCCGCGACACTTCCTCGGCCGCCGCCTCCCAGGTGACGATCGTCCGCGCGACCTCCACCTGGCAGTCGACCAGCGGTTTCCCGGTCTCCAGCACGAGCAGCTGCTCGAATTCCGCCCGACGCTCGCGCACTGCCGAAGCCACGTCGTTCAACAACGTCCGGCGAGTGCGCGAAGGCAGCGAAGCAACTTCGCGAGCCACTGTTACTGCTTCATCAATAGCGCGGGTAGCCAGTGCAGCGGTGCCAACCGGAGCGGTGCCGATCACGCTGCCGTCATAGGGAAACACGACGTCCGCGGTATCCACTGTGGACACCCAGCCGGAACCGATCGGCAGGCCGTCCGGGTAGTCAGGCATCCGTTTCTCCCTTCAACCGGGCCAGCTCGGTCCGCAGATTCGGCGCGGCGGCGAGCAGTTCCCGGGTGTACTCGTGCTCCGGCGCAGCGTAAACCTGGTCAACCGCCCCGATTTCCACGATCTCCCCGCGCCGCATCACTGCGACGCGCTCACACACGTGCCGCACGACACCGAGGTCGTGCGAAACAAAAATCAGCGTCAGCGAGAACTCCTCGACCAGCCGGGCCAGCAGGTCCAGGATCTGCGCGCGCACCGAAACGTCCAGCGCGCTCACCGGTTCGTCCGCGATCAGCACGCTCGGATTCGGCGCGAGCGCGCGGGCGATCGAGATCCGCTGCCGTTGCCCGCCGGAGAACTGGTGCGGGTACCGCAGCGCCGCGTCCTCGGGCAGTCCGACGGCGGTCAGCAACTCGGCGACGCGCTCCGGCGACCGGCGGCCGAGCGGTTCGGACACGATGTCCCGCACGCGCATCCGCGGATCGAGCGAGCCCATCGGGTCCTGGAAAACGATCTGCATTTCGTTCCGCAGGAACCGCAGCTTCCGTTCGGGCAGCGAATCGATCCGCTTGCCCTGAAACGACACCGTGCCCGCGGTCGGCCGGTCCAACGCGGCGAGCAACCGCACCAGCGTGGACTTCCCGGAGCCGGATTCGCCGACGATCCCGAACCGCTCACCAGCGGAAACGTCGAAACTCACGCCGCGCAACGCGTGCACGTCCCGCCGCGAATACCGCCGCTCCAAATCCCGTACGGAGATCATCGCGCGCCCTCCAGATCGGAAGCCGCCAGCAACCGCTGCGTGTACGCGTGCTTCGGCGCGGTCAAGACCTCCCGGGTCGAGCCATGCTCCACAATGGACCCGTCGAGCATCACCAGCACCCGGTCGCACATCTGCGCCACCACCGCCAGGTCGTGCGTGATGAAGAGCAGCGAACTCTCCGCCGACAATCGCTCGCGAATCAGGCCGAGGATCTGCGCCTGCACGGTGACGTCCAGCGCGGTGGTCGGTTCGTCGCAGATCAGCAGCGCCGGGTCGTTGGCCAGCGCGATCGCCAGCACCACCCGCTGCCGCTGCCCGCCGGACAGCTGATGCGGATACGCCCGCGCGACGCCCGGCAACCCGACCGCGGCCAGCAGTTCCTCCGCCGGACGCCCGCGCCGGCCGTGCACCCGGAACGGCTCCGTGACCTGCCGCCCGATCCGCATCGCCGGGTTCAGCGCCGTCATCGGTTCCTGGAACACCATCGCCATCCCGTTGCCGCGCAACCGGGACAGCTGCTTTTCCGGCGCGCCGAGCAGTTCCCGGCCGTCGAGCCGCACCGAGCCGGTGGCCGACAGCCCTTCCGGCAGCAGGCCCAGCACGGACAGCGCGGTGAGCGATTTCCCGGACCCGGATTCGCCGATCAGCCCGACCCGCTCGCCCGCGCCCAGCTCGAACGAAACCCCGCGCACCAGGTCCGCGACCCGCAGGTTCTCCACCGTCAGCGTCATACCCGCGCCGCCAATCGGGGGTCGAGACGGTCGCGCAGACCGTCGCCGAGAAGGTTGAACCCGAGCACCGCCACCGCGATCGCGACGCCGGGCACGAGCGCCAGCCGCGGATGCGCGGTGAGCAGTTCCTGCGATTCCTGCAGCATCCGGCCCCACGACGGCGTCGGCGGCCGCGTGCCGAAACCGAGGAACGACAACGCCGCCTCGGCCAGCACCGCGATCGCGAAGGACACCGACGCCTGCACGATCAGCAGTCCGCCGATATTCGGCAGCACGTGCGACCAGGCGATCCGCGTCCGCGACCGGCCGCCCGCGCGCGCCGCGAGCACGTATTCGCTGGCCATCACCTGCAGCGAGCCGGACCGCGCGATCCGGGCGAACGACGGGATGGTCGCGATGCCGATGGCGACCATCGCGGTGAGCGTGTCCGCGCCGAACACCGCGCCGAACATGATCGCCAGCAGCAGCGCGGGAAACGCGAGCACCAGGTCGTTCACCCGCATCACGAACTCGCCGAGCCAGCGCGGGGCCATCGCGGCCAGCACGCCCAGCGGGGTGCCGAGCACCGCGGCGATGCCGACCGCGACCACGCCGACGTACAGCGTCGTTCGCGCGCCGACGAGGATCTGGCTGAAGACGTCGCGGCCGAATTTGTCCGTGCCGAACAGGTGCTCGGCCGAAAAGCCCAGCAGCCGGTCCGCCGCGTTGACCTGCACCGGGTCGTACGGCGTCCAGACGAACGACACCAGCGCGGCCAGCACGACAAGCGCGACCAGGATCCCGCCGAGCAGGAGATTTCCGTTGCGGCGCATCAGGACCCCCGCAGTCTCGGGTCGAGGACCGAATACAGCACGTCGACCACGAAGTTCACCAGCAGCACCCCGGCCACCAGCACCAGCACGATCCCTTGCACGGTCAGCAAATCGCGTCGCGCGACCGCGTCCAGCAGCATGCTGCCGAGACCGGGCAACACGAACACGCGCTCCACGACGACCGCGCCGATCAGCAGCGTCGTCAGCTGCAGGCCAAGCACGGTGACGACCGGGACGGACGCGTTGCGCAGCCCGTGCCGGAACAGTGCCTGACCAGGCAAGAGACCCTTGGAGCGGGCGGTGCGGAGGTAGTCCTGGCCGAGTGTGTCGAGCACCGCCGAGCGGACGTATCGCGTGAGCACCGCGCCCTGCACCAGGCCGAGCGACAACGCCGGAAGGATCAGTCCGCGCAGGAACTCGCCCGCGTCCTGGTCGGGCGGCGTCCATCCGCCGCTCGGCAGCCAGCGCAGTTGCACGGCGAAAATCTGCACCAGGATGATGCCCGCGAGGAACGCCGGGATCGCCACGCCGACCTGCGACAGCCCGGAAACCGCGACGCCGCTGGCCTTCCGGTGCCGCACGGCGGCGAACGCGCCGGCCGGCAGAGCGATCACGAGCGCGACGAGCATTCCAGCGCCGACCAGCCACAACGTGACGCCGAGCCGGTCCAGCAACTGCGGGCTGATCGCCTCCCGCGTGACGTACGACCGGCCGAAGTCCCCGTGCAGCACCCCGCCCATCCAGCTCAGGTACTGCTCGACCAGCGGCCGGTCGATGCCGAATTCGGCGCGGGTCTTCGCGAGCAGCTCCGGCGTCGCGTTCACGCCCAGCGCGACCTGCGCCGGATCGCCCGGCAGCACCGCCATGAACAGGAACACCACGACGGACGCCACGAACAGGCTCACCGCGAACACGGCCACCCGCCGCAGCACGCGCGCGGTCATGCCGGCCTCACCGACGTCAGGTCGAAGGACTCGCTGACCTGGTTGCGCGCGAGTCCGGTCACCTTCTTCTTGGCGACCACGACGTTCGGGAAGAGGAACAGCCAGTCCGCGGCCGCGTCGGCGTTCAGCTGCCGCGCGACCTCCTTCATGTCGCTCACCTGCTCCTGCGGGGTGCCGCTGTCCGCCGCGGCGAGCAACTGCTGCACGCGTTTGTTGTCGTAACCCCAGTAGTACTTCGGTTTTCCGAACGTCGAGATGTCGCGGGCTTCGACGTGCTGGATGATCGAGAGGTCGAAGTCGTGGTCGGTGAAGACCTGCTTGAGCCACACCGCCGGGAAGTCGAGCGGCTCGATCGTCGCGGTGACGCCGACATCCGCCAGCTGCGATTGCACCACCTGCGCCGCCGACACCGCGTACGGCAGGTTCGGAATCCGCAGCCGCAGCTTGAGATCGTGCACGCCCGCCTCGGCGAGCAGCTGCTTCGCCTTCGCCGGGTCGTAGGGATAGACCTTCGACAGGTCCTCGTACCACGGGTCGGTGGGCGGGACCATGCTGCCGATTAGCGTGCCGCGACCGCTGAAAACCAGGTCCAGCACGGCTTTCCGATCGATGGCGTAGGTGAGCGCACGACGGACGCGCACGTCGTTCAGCGGCGCGCGACGGCCGTTGAAAGCCAGCGTGACCTCGCTGTTCGTGGTGCCCTGCTGCACGGTGAACCGGTCATCGCCCTGGAACTGCGGGATCGAATCGGCCGACGTGAGGTTGGAGATCACGTCGATTCCGTTGGACAGCAAGGCGTTGTTGAGCGCGGTCGGATCGGCGAAGTACTTGAGCACCACCGTGCGATACGCCGGTTTCCGTCCCCAGTACTGCGGATTCTGCCGCAGCACAATGGAATCCCCACGACGGCGCGAAGCGACCTCGTAAGGCCCGGTGCCGACCGGATGGTTCGCCAGATCCGCGACGCCGGTCGGGCTGAACATCGCGCCGAGCCGGCTGGTGAGGCTGAACAGCCAGCCGTTGCTGGGCTTCGACAGCACCACGCGGGCGTGCTCCGGCGCGACGACCTCGACGTGGTCCACGACGTCCATCGCCGACTTGATCGAGATCGTCCAGTCGGTCTTCACGCGCATCAGCGAGAACTGGACGTCGGAAGCGGTGAACGGTGCCCCGTTGCTGAACTTGACGCCCTGCTGCAGCTGGAAGTCGTAAGTTTTGCGGTCCGGGCTGATCGTCCAGGACTTCGCGAGCAGCGGCACGATCCGGCCCTGCGGATCGAGCTTCACCAGGCCCTCGTAGACGTTGTAGAGCAGCGCCTGCGGGATGGCCACGCCGTCGGAACGGGTGAAGTCGAAGTTGGCCGGCTCCGCCGAGTAGCCGACGGAAAGCGTGTCCGGACCTGGGGAAACACTCGCGCTGGAGCCTGCCGAGCAGCCGGATGTCACGAGCAGCAACGCCAGTGCCGCCGCAGTGCTCCGGGCTTTCATTCCGCCTCCTGCTCAGTACACTGGTCTGACCAGTAACCCTGACAGGCAGACTCGCATCCGGCAGACACCGAGGTCAAGATGAAGTTCGAACCGGTGGCTCCGGTCCGCGCCTACGAGCGGATCGTCGAGCAGATCGAGGAGGCCGTGGTGAGCGGCCGCCTCAAGCCGGGCGAACGGCTGCCCGGCGAACGGGAGCTGATGATGCAGTTCGGCGTCGGCCGCTCGACCGTGCGCGAGGCACTGCGGGTGCTGCAGGCCGCCGAGCTGATCCGGTCGCGGCCGGGCGATCCGCGCGGCCCCGAGGTGCTGGCCGCGTCGCCGGGCGCGCTGCACCGGTCGATGCACCGGCTGGCGCGCGCGGAACACGTCGGACTGGCCGAACTGCTGCAATTCCGGATGGTGCTGGACGGTTCGTCGCACTTGCTGGCCGCGGAACTGCGGACGGCCGAGGATTTGACCGCGCTCGACGTCGCTTTGGAAGGAATGGCCGCGGCGGACGGATACGCCGAATTCAGCCGGGCGGACGTCGCATTCCACGACGTCATTGCCCGAGTGTCGCGGAATCCGCTGTTGGTGGTCAGCGGCGAAGTGGTTCGTGGCGTGGTGCTGGAATTGATCGAGGACAAACTCAGCCACGCCAACGACCGCGGCACGCTGATGCATTCCTGGCTGCGGCACCACGAAGAGGTGCTGAACGCGATCCGCGCCGCCGACGGGGAGTCGGCGGCGCGGCTGGCGCGTCAGGCGCTGTATGACAATTACGCGGAATACGTGCCGAAGGACCAGCGCACGCTGCTCACTCCGTTGCTGACCTGAGCCGCGAGCATCCCAATGTGGCATTGGGTGCATGCGACGCACCCAATGTGGCGTTCGGTGCGTCTGACGCACCCAATGCCACATTGGGGCAGGGGCCGACCTGAGTCAGGAGACCAGGTTCGCGTACACCACGATGTTGTCCTTGTAGCTGTGCTCGGCGTGGTCGAACGCGCCGCCGCAGGTGATGAGGCGCAGCTGCGGCTTGTCGGTGTTGCCGAAGACGGCCTGCGTCGGGAACGTGTCCTTGGGGACCTGTTCCTTGTGGTCCACGACGAACTTCAGCTTCTTGCCGTCGCTGCGTTCGATGTCGACCTCGTCGCCCGGGTTCACGTCCTTGAGCTGGTAGAAGATGCCCGGCTTGTGGTTGCCGTCGACGTGCCCGAGCACGATCGCCGGGCCCACCTCGCCCGGCACCGGCGAAAGCCGGTACCACGCGGCCTGCATCGGGTTCTTCACCGACGGCACCGAGATCTGCCCGTCCTTGTTGGGCATCACGGTGATCAGCGACGATTTCGCGCCGATCTTCGGAATCTCGACCGACGTCGGCCGCAGCCCGGAAAACGGCTTGGTCACCGGGACCGCCTGGCTGGCCGGGGCCTGCGCGGCGGGCGCCGCCGGGGCGTCCGAACCGCACGCGCTCAGCGAGAGGGAGAGGAGCAGAGCGCCCGCGAGAGCGACGCCCTGCCCGTACTTCCTGGTCATCAGGCGGCCATGCCCCCGAAGCCGGTCTCGACGCCGTGCTTCGGTGCGTACTTCACCTGCGAGTTGCCGTTGCCGCCGGTGGTGCCAGCGGAGCCCGCGCCCGCGCCGCCCGCCGGGGGAAGCTGGCCGCCGTCGGTCGGCTTGCCGCCGCAGGTCCAGACCGCGCGCACGGTGCCGCTCTCGAAGGAGACACCCTCGTGGCGCTTGACCGTCCACCCCCAGTAGCGACCGTCGGTCTCGTCCTGCACCGGGCCCTCGACGAGGTCGAAGTCGTTGGAGCGCAGGCCGGTCGGCTCGCCCGCGGCGCACGCGATCACGACGAAGCCGAGGTTCCCGTCCAGGTCGAAGCCGAAGCCCGTGTCGTCCACGTACGGCGGCTCCTCCGGAGTGGAGGTCTCCGACGAGGTCGGCGTGGTCGGCTTGCTGGAGTCAGTCGGCTTGCCGGTCTCGGTCGGCTTGCCCGTCTGGGTCGGCTTGCCGGTCTCGGTCGGCTTCCCGGTCTCCGTCGGCGCGCCGGTCTCGGACGGCTTGCCCGACTCGGTCGGCGTGGCGGTGTTGCTGGCCGGCGCTTCCGAGGTGGGAGCCGACTCGCTCGAGGTGGCCGGAGCCGAGGAAGAGGTTTCCGTCGTGGTCTCCGCGTTCGCGGCGGGCACGACGGCAAGGCTGATCAGGGCGCCCGCGAGCACCGCGCCCGCGAGTCTGCCCAGGGTCTTCTTCAAGATGATTACCCCTCTGAGAAAAGCGCGATGACCCCCACCGCGCCCGCTGATCCTGCCGAAGATTCAGCACATAGGGGTAACCCTTTAGCTGGTGATTAATGACACCAGGGAAAACGGTAACGAACGGCTTCCCGTCGGCGATGATTTCGCCCGGATGCCGGAATTCCGGCCCGTCGTGCCCATACCGTAACAGCTGCGAGGCAACCCGCCCAGCCCTTGTCAGAGAGTGACGGAAATCAGCCGAGCGCGGTCAGCAAATCCCGCCACAGGTCCTCCGGGTCTTCCAATCCGACGGAAAACCGGATGAGCCCCGGCGGCACGCGCTCCTCGCCGGGCAGCCACGCACGCCGTTCCATCAGGCTTTCCACCCCGCCGAGGCTCGTCGCCGGCCGGATCAGCCGGACGCTCGCGCACACCTTGTCGGCGGCGTCGGCATCGGCGACTTCGAACGCCACCATCATCCCGAAACCGGGGTAGCGAACCTTGGTTACCGCCGGGTGTTCCGCCAATCGGGACACCAGCAACTCGGCAGTGCGAGTTTGCTCGGCGAGCCGCACCGGAAGCGTCCGCAAACCCCGCAACGCGAGCCAAGTTTCGAGCGCACCCGGTGTCGCGCCGACGCGAGTACGCGCGGCGCGAAGTTGCTCCACTAGTTCCGGATCGGCTGCGACCGCGACGCCGAGCAGAAGATCGCTGTGTCCGCCGATGAGCTTCGTGGCGCTGTGCACGACGACGTCCGCACCGAGCGACAGTGGTTGCTGATGCAGCGAAGTCGCGAAGGTGTTGTCGACGACTACGCGTCCCCTCGTGCCGCGCGCGATGGTCTCGATTTCCATGACGTCGAGCGTCGGGTTAGTCGGCGATTCGAGCCACAACAGATCGGCGTCGCAATCGAGCCATGCCTGTGTGTCGGTCGGCTCCAATTCGGTGACCGTGAGCCGACCGAGTTCCTGCGCGTGCTTCAACACTCCGCGCGTGACGGCGTAACTGAACGACGGAACCGCAACCGTCGACCCGACCGGCAACGAATCCAGCACCGCGGACAACGTGGCGACCCCAGACGCGTACGAGACCGCAGTGCCGCCCTCAAGCGACCCGACGACCTCTTCGAAGGCAGCCCAGGTATCCGTGCCGTCGGAGCGCGCGTACACCGCGTCGCCGCCGGCCTCGAAGGTGCTCGTGGCAACGATCGGCGTGGTCAGCGGTTCGCCAGGGCCGTGCGGCCGGCCCGCCGCGATCGCGCGGGTCCGCGGAGTCCAGTCGTCCATGCGGACACGGTAACTTCGCGACCGCCGGAACGGCAGGCGACGAATATCACCAGGTGGTCAGGTGTTCCACAACGTGAACCGCCCCGGCCGATCCTGCTGGCCGGGGCGGTCTGGCACTGCCGAGGTCAGTGCGCGTAAACCTCGAACTCGTACAGCGAATACCCGTACTTAGTCCCGCGCGTGACTCCCTGCATCCGAACGAACCGCGCGTTCGAGGGCGCGAACGCGACGTTGTCCATCCCGCCGTTCCCGTCCGTCACCACAGCCGCGTCGCGCCAGTCGGTGCCGTCGGTGGACAGCTGGATCTTGTAGCCCTTCCCGTACGCCTTCTCCCACGACAGCACCGCCCGTGAAACCTGCTGCACCGAGCCGAGATCGACGGTGATCGACTGGTTGTCGCTCCAGTCGCTCGCCCAGCGCGTGCCCGGGTTGCCGTCGACCGCGTTCGAGGCCGGGGAGTTGTAGAACCCGGTTTCCGCGCTGGAAGCGTTCACCGGCTTGCCCGCCGCGAGGTTCGAGACGTTGTCGCCGCGGTGTGCGGGGTACTCCACGACCTGCTGGAACGTCGGCCGGTTCTGCGTGCTGATCTTGCCGTGCGCGATGCCGCCCAGCGGACGCTGGATGATCGAGTCCGCACACCACTGGTCGCCCGCCGAGCAGTCGCCGTCGCCCGGGTACACCGTGGCGGCGGGCTGTCCGGCGGCCGTGGTCAGCGAGTCGACCAGCATCTGCCGACACGCGGTCAGGTCTCCGCCGCCGCAGAACTTCGCGCCGAGCGGGCCGGCCACCGGCTGTCCGAGCGCGGTGCGGAGGTCCTTGCTGACGTAGCCCCACCAGCCGTGCTGGTACGCCGAACCCTGGTGCGGCTGCCCGACGTGCTTGCCCGGCGTCTCGTTCTGGAAACCGGAAGGGCTTTCGTTGATCTGCAGCACGTTCGTCATCGCGCCGAACGCGTCGTCGCCCATCGCCGGTTTGAACTCGCCGGTGACCAGCAGCGGCCACCACGCGTCCATGATCCGGATCGCATCGGCGTCGTGGTAGGTCTTGCTGCCCGGGCTCGACTCGACGCGCTGGTGCCCGTGCTGCATCCACGTCTTCAGCTTCGCCTCGGCATCGGCCGCGGCACCGGTGAGCGGAGCCTGGTCGAGCACCTGCAGCAGCAGCGGCAGCACCTTCTCCGCCCGCAGGTCGGCCAGCGCCGCGTCCTCCATCGCCTGGGTCAGGTTCACCCGGGTCACCTTGGTGCCGCTGGAAAGCAGCGCCTTGACCCGTGCGTCCAGGAGATCGCCGCGGTGCACGGCGGACTTGTCCGCACCGCCGGACGCGTAACCGTTGGCCTGCGCGTTGTTCCAGCTGATGTAGTAGTCCTGGTTCACCGATTGCGGATGCTGCGCCGCGGGCGTGTACTCGGCCTTGTTGCCCGCCGGGTTCCAGCCCTTCCAGTCGAACCCGCGGTCGCCCCACGCCGGCATCATCGGGTCCACAGTGGAATTGCGCACCGGGTTCGCGCCGGAGTTGAAGTACGCGATGTCCTTGGAATCCGCGTAGAACCAGTTGAAGGTGAAGTTGACGTCGTTCGCGGCGCGCTGGAAGTCCGCGGCCGATTTGACGAAGCCGGGGTCGTTGAACTCCTGGAACCCGATCAGCGAATCGACCTCGTGGAAGTACGAGGACCGCAGCGACGAGTAGGCCACCGGCTTCCCGTCGACCGTCGCGCGCGAGGTCACCGGGCCGTACTTCGTGCGGTAGCTGCGCAGGGTGTAGGACCCGGCGGCGGTGCCGTCCGCGACCGTCGGCGACCAGGCGTTCTTGCGCTCCACGCTGTCCATCGGGAGGCATTTGCCTTGGTAGAGATAGTAGTTCGAGTCCTTGGTGGCCGGTTTGCCGCTCGGGTCGCACAGCGGCAGCGCGTAGGTGTCGATGATGTCCTGCGCGGCGGTCGTCGCGCTCCACGAGTAGTCCTGGCCGCGGCCGAGCAGCACGTACATGCTGAGCCCGGCGAACGACGCGCCCCGCGCGCTGATGCCCGGGCCCTGGATTTCCTGCAGCAGCAACAGCTGCGGCGCGAAGTACCCGGTCTGCGGACCGAACACGGCGACCGGATGTCCGCTGGCGGTCTTCGCCCCGGACACCAGCAGCGCGTTGGACATGCCGTGCTTTTCCTTGAGCATATTGCCCGGCAGCACGCCGTTGTCGAACATGCCGCGCGCGGATTCCTGGTCCTTCGGAGCGGAAACCTTGACGTTCGGCTGCACGGCGGCGGCCGAACCGGTCTGGTCGAACACGAGCTGCTGGTTCGTCACCGAGCCCTTGTCCGGCAGCGCCGCGCCCTGCGGGTTCGCCGGAGTGTTGCCGTACGGGAAGGTCTGCCCGTCGTGCAGGGTCTTCACGGCCTCGGGATCGTCCGCGGCACGCAGGCTCTGCCACACCTTTTCGCCCTGCTCGACGCCGTATTTCTCCTGCAGTGCCAGCTTCGCGACCGCGTTCTGCACCTCGCCGCCGCCGCCCGCGCCGAACTGCGCGCCGACCACCGACGCGAGCACGACGAGGTCAGTGAGCTTGAACGGTTCGATGGTGCCCGCGTTGGTGATCGCGTCGACGTGCCCGGTGAGCACGTATTCGCCCGGGAAGTACCGGCCGTTGTGCGAATCGGTGATGTATTTGTTGATGCCGTCGATGTACGCCTTCGCGTCGGCGAGCCCCTGCTGGCCGCGCGGACCGCTCGCCGCCACCGCGTCGATCTGCTGCTGCAGCTCGTCCTCGGTGTAGGGCGCGGAGGCGAAGAAAGACTGCTCCAGCTCGCGGTTCGCTTCCGCGCCGCCGGCGAACGAAGTCAGCTGGCCGCGCCCGACCCGGCGCATGATGTCCATGAGCCACAAGCGATCCTGCGCCGCCGCGTATCCCGCGCCGTACTCGGTGCCGGACCGCGTCGTGCCCTGGATGTGCGGGACGCCGGTGGCCTTGTCGCGCGTGATCGTCACGTCCTCGCGCGGCTTGATCGTGCTCGCGACCTGGTCGGCGGGCACTCCGAAGGACGAATCGTTGAAGAAGGTGCCGATCGTGTCGGTCGTCAGCGTTTTGTATCCGCCCGCCAGGTCGGCGTATTTGCCGAGCTGGTCGTCGGCGTGCCCGGGCTGGGTGCCGAACGCCTTGTTGGCCAGGATTTCGGCGAGCGTCGCGCTGCCGTTCTCGCCCGGCGGGAGGATGTCGTTGCACTGGCCCGCGCAGTAGTCGTTGCCGGGCAACGCGGCGGAAGCCGGTGCCGCGGTCCCGATCTGCACTAGCCCGGCCGTGAGCACGGCTACCGCGCCCGCGGCCAGGATGGGAATGCGTCGTCGCATGCCACAGCTCCGTCCACGAAGGATGCCCCAGGGTGACCCAGCGCACGCTACCGACGGGTAGTACGCATGTGAAGAGTTTTCGCGTTTATCCCCTCGTTGGGAGTAGTCCGGATGGCGGTACTCCATCCGGCGCAGCGTCTGCCCGATAGGTACCGTGTGCCCCATGAGCGTGGAGAAGCCCCAAGTCGAGCGCCCGGACGGCCCGCCGCCCACCGAGCTGCAGATCAACGACATCAAGGTCGGCGACGGCCCCGAAGCCAAGCCGGGCAACGCGGTCAGCGTGCATTACGTCGGGGTCTCGCACTCCACCGGCGGGCAATTCGACGCCTCCTACGACCGCGGCGCGCCGCTCGAATTCCAGCTCGGCGCGGGCCAGGTCATCCCGGGCTGGGACCAGGGCGTGACCGGCATGAAGGTCGGCGGCCGCCGCCAGCTGGTGATCCCGCCGCACCTGGCTTACGGCGAACGCGGCGCGGGCGGCGTGATCGCCCCGAACGAAACGCTGATTTTCGTCGTCGATCTCGTCGGCGTGAGCTGATCTCCCGGAAAACGCGGGCAGCCGGGAAAGCCCGATCGGGCAGCCCCGGCTGATCCCCCTTTCGGGGGAACCGGAAGGCGCCTAACGTTCGCCTTGAGCAGTCGTCTTCCGGAGGATATTTCATGCGTTTGCGTGCCGCCCTTTCCGCTGCCTTCCTCGCCGCCGGAGCCGCGTTGGCTGTCGCCGCTCCCGCGTCCGCGGTCGCGAACGGCAACGACGTGGCGCCCGGCGAGTATCCGTTCGCGGCCAAGCTGTCCATGCCCGTCATCCCGCGCGCGGACGGCACCACCTACGCGAGCGGATGCTCGGGTTCCCTCATCGCGCCGCAGTGGATCATCACCGCCGGGCACTGTTTCCACGACGTCAACCGCAAACCGGTTTCCGGCCCGGTTCCGTACGGGACTTCGGTGCTGCTCGGCGCGACCACCGACGAGCCGGGCAAGGGCGAGCGCCGCACCGTCACCGAGGTGCTGCAGGCGGGCACGAACGACGTCGCGCTCGCCAAGCTCGACCGGCCCGTCACCGACATCGCGCCGCTGACCGTTTCGCCGTCCGCGCCGGTCACCGGCCAGCAGGTGACGCTCGCCGGCTGGGGCAGCCTGACCGAGGTTTCCCCGAAGCCGTCGGACAAACTGCAGCAGGGCGCGATGCAGGTAGTCGGCTCGGACGCCACCACCGCGAGCGTCATCGGGATCGCGCCGCACAAGGACACCAGCGCGTGCAGCTACGACTCGGGCGCGCCGTACTTCGTCGCCGAAGGCATCTCCGGCCGCCTCGTGTCGGTCGAGTCGACTGGCCCGGACTGCCCGCACGCGACGCCCGAGACCACCTCGCGCGTCGACATCCTCGCGGCCTGGATCGCCACCCACACGGCGTGAGGGCAAGTCGCGAGATCGGTCGGTTTTCGTCGCCCGTCAAGGGAATTCCGCCGTGCGGACGGTGTCGTTAGCGTGGAAGACCGAGTTCATCGGCGTCCGCCGGTGACCCGGACGAAGGGACAGAATGCGCGTCCGCGCCGCGATCTCCGCAGCAGTCCTCCTGCCCATCCTCACCGCGAGCCCGGCTTTGGCCGTCGCCAACGGTTCTGACGTCCCAGCGGGCCAATTCGGCTTCGCCGCGAAGCTGAGCATGACCGGAATCCCGCTGCCGAACGGGAGCACCTACTCGAGCTTCTGTTCGGCAGCGCTCGTCGCGCCGCAGTGGATCGTCACCACCGGCCACTGTTTCCACGACGCCAACAAGAACCGGGTGTCCGGCCCGGTGCCGTATCCGACGACGGTGTCGCTGGGCCTCGTCGACGAGACCAAGGAAAAAGGCGTCCAGCGCAAGGTCACCCACGTCCTGCAGGCGGGCCCGAGCGACGTCGCGCTGGCCCAGCTCGACAGCCCGGTCCCCGGCGTCCCGCCGCTCGCGGTGAACCATCTGGTGCCGGGCGTCGGACAGCAGGTCACGCTGGCCGGCTGGGGCAGCCGGACGGCGCAGAATCCGGTGCCGTCCAAACAGCTGCAGCAGGGCACGATGAAGATCTCGTCGGTCGGCCCCACGACAGTCGGCATTCACGGCGTCTCGCCCTCGGCCTCCACCAGCGCGTGCGCCTTCGACACGGGCGCGCCGTATTTCGCCGACGGCAAGCTGATCTCGATCGAGAACAACGGCCCGGACTGCCCGCACACCGGCGCGGAAACGACGTCGCGCATCGACGTGCTCGCCGACTGGATCGACGAGCACGCGAAGTGAGTACGGTGGAAGGGCCGTCGACCTGAGGAGAGTCGCATGCCCGAGCCGATCTTGACCGCTGTCGCCACCGCGCTGGCCACGAAGGCCGCGACCGGTCTGTACGACCTGGTCAAGCGCAAGTTCTCCGGCAACAGCAAGGCCACCGCGGAACTGGAGGCAGCGACCCCGGACAACCCGGCCACCGTCACCGCGCTGGCCGAGCGCCTCGACGAGGTCAGCCGCCAGGACCCGGAGTTCGGCGCCGCGCTGCGCACCGAGTTCGAGGTGCACCAGGAAGCCCGCAGCGGCGGGGTGACGAACCACGTGGGCACGGTCGCCGAAGGGGCCAAGGTCGTACAGCTGCGTGACGTACAAGGCAATATCAGCCTCTGAGGGTTTGCGAACGACCGGCACGGAGCGCGATCGGTAGGATCGCTCTCCGTGCCTTCGTCGTCTTTTCCCGTGCCGCGCCGATGGCGCACCGTGCCCACGGAACGGACGCTGCTGGCGGTAGTGCACAACGTCACCGCGGCGACCCGGCTGCTGGACGTACTGCCGTTGTTCGCCGGGGATCCCCGCGTGCAGGTGGTGTTCACGTGCCCGGATTCGAGCGCGTTCACCCGGGGGACGGAGGAATACCTCGCGGCGCGCGGGATCCCGCTGGAACCGTGGGAAGACGTCGTGACAGAGGACTTCGACTGGGCGCTGGCGGCGAGTTACGGCGGGGATTTGCAAGAATTGCGCGCTCCGTTGACGGTATTGCCGCACGGAATGGGTTACAATAAGCTCTTGGAAATCGATAATCGGAAACCGGTTTTCGGATTATCCGAGCAATGGCTGATGCATCGCGGCGAGGTGATCGCCGAACATCACGTCCTGTCCCATCCCGAACAGCTCGCCCGGCTGCGGCAGTACTGTCCGGAAGCCGCCGACCACGCCGTCATCGCCGGAGATTCCTGCCTGGATCGTCTTCGCGACGCCCGTGAACTGCGCGAATCCTACCGCCAAGCCCTAGGCGTCACCGGCGAGCAAACCTTGGTGCTGATCTCCTCCACGTGGGGCCAGCTCTCGTCGTACGGATCCGGCCCCGACCTCCCCAGCCGCATTGCCCGGCAGCTGCCGCTGGACGAATTCGCCGTCGTCCTAGCCCTGCATCCCAATATCGGTCAGGGCCATTACCCGTGGCAGCTGGAAATGTGGCTGCGAGATTGTCAGCGAGCGGGCGTAATCGTCCTGCCGGAAGAAGATCTGTGGCAACCAGCCGCCGTGGCCGCCGACGTCACCATCGGCGACCACGGTTCCGTCACCTATTACTCCGCCTGTCTGGGCACCCCGGTCCTGCTGGCCGCCGCACCCCACGAAGCGGTCGATCCGGATTCCCCCGTAGCCGCCCTTTTGCGCGCCGCCCCTTTGTTGACGGACGAAAACCTGGCCGACCAACTGCGCACCGCGACCCAGCCACCAGCGCTCGTCGCCGCGGCCGAACTCGCCACCAGCGTCCCCGGCCAATCCGCGGCATTGCTGACCGACCTCGGCTACCGCACGCTTCGCCTGTCGCCACCGGCTGAACCGGCCGGATTCACCGCATTCCCGCTGCCGCGCGTCCAACGCCCGGAACCCGGCGCCCAATGGATCCAGGTCCGCGGCGACGAGGTCACCAGATTCTCCGCCGAAACCGCCGACGCACACCTGGTCGTCCACGTCGACGGCCCCGACCCCCGCCTGCTGCGCCGCGCCGACATCGTCCTGGGCGGCGACGGTTTCCCCGACCCAGGCCGCTGGATCGCCCTCACCCTCGCCGAATTCCCCGGCTGCGAATGGGCCGCCTGCCCGGCCGGACCAGGCTGGCTGGCCGGCAACCGCGACGGTCTGGTGGTGTCCTTCACTGGCACCGACCTGCCGCAGGCCGTGCCATCCCTGCTGTACGCGCGCGCCACGCTAGGCCTCGATTTCCCCGAACAGCTGCCCTTCACCGCGGGTGCCCGCAAACACGAAGTGCGGCTTACTGTCCACTATGGATAGTCAAAGCCGCTCGATCCAGACCAGGAGATCGGCTGCCTCGGCCGTGAACCCGTGCATCCGCGCGATGTTCAGCGCATCCTTCGCGTGTGCCTTCGCCTGATCGCGGAAACCCCGGGCCACCGCCGCCTCCGCCCGGGACCACAACGCGGCGATACGCTCCCGCTGCAGGTTGGCCTGCTCAGCCGCCGAGTCGAGTTCGGCCAGCACCGCCGCACCTTCCTCGTACGAGCCAGCCTCGATCAGCTTCCGCCCCTGCCACAGCCGGACCTTCACCAGATTGCCCGGCTCGTTCTTCAGCCCCTGCTCCGCTTGCGCCAGCAGGACAGCCGCTTCTTCGGGCGAAACGACCTTGGCCAGATGCATCCGAATCAATGCCAACCGACGACGGTCGCCGATCTCCTCGGCCAGCGCGAGACTTTCCCGGAAACAGAGTCCCGCCTGTCGTAGCAGCGAAGTCGTGTCCTCCGCCCGCCCCTGCTGCCGGGTGATCCATCCCGGTTCGAAGAACGCGAGCCCCCGCGCTTCCAACGCGGACGCGTGCTCCTCCGGCGTCGTGGCCAACTCGGCCACCGCGGCGAACTGCTCCTGCGCTGCGGCCCAATCCCGCAGTTGCATCCGAGCGAACCCGAGCTGCGTGCGAACCAATCCCTCGGCAAGCGGCATTCCCGCGGCCTGCGCGGCCTGGACCGCGTCCTGGCTCACCGCCGCCAGCTCGGCGGGATACCCACCGTCCTTGTAGACCGGCCACAACGCCCTGGCCAGCCGGATGACGTCCTCGTGCGCCCCGGCCCGAAACGCGACGTCCGCCGCGGCAAGCAGGTTCGCCTGCTCGGCGAACAACCACTCCCAGGCTTCCTCCGCGGGCACCGCCGCCGGCGCGAAACCCGGCCAGATCTTCTCCGGCCACCGAGTGCGCAGCGCACTTTCGGCGATCCTGAGCCCGTGTTCCGCGTAGTACCCGACCACGACGTCGGACAACTCGCCAGCGAGCCCGGCGGCGTGCAGCCGAGCCAGCTCGGACATCCGGTACCGGTCTTTCACGACCTCGATCAGCTTGGCCGAGACCAGTTTCTGCAACGCGTCCTCAGCGTCGAACTCGTCGAGGCTGAGCACCGCCGCGACAGTTTCCAGCGCGACGTCGCCGCTGCCCGGGTGTGCGCCGAAGAACCGGTAGACCGCTTGTTCGTGCTCGCCCATCAGGTCGTAAGCGACGTCGAACACCGCGCTGGCCAGCGCGCCTTTCGCCCGGATGCGCGCGAGCAGCCGCCGCACTGTCCCGCCTTGGCGCGCCAGGATCATGCCCGCGACGTTGAGTTCCGCGGCGGAACCAGCGCAGATCCGAAGCAGCTCTTCCCGCTGTTCCGGCTCCGCGGCGAGCTTTTCCTCGCCCACGAGTGCGGTCAGCACGCCCAGCGCCGCCTCGTTGCTCAACGGCTCCAGCTCGACCTCGCGAGCCGAATACCGGGCCCGCAGCGCCTCCAGCCCGGACCCGACCACGAGCACGTACGAGCCGGGGTGCGTCGGCAGCAATGCCTTGACTTCCGCCGCGCTCAACGCGTCGTCGACCAGCAACGCGACCTTGAAGTTCGCGGTCTGCGACTGCCACATCGCCGAGCGCCCCTCAAGACTGGCCTGCATCTCGTCCAGCCCGTATCCCAGTTTGGACAGCAACTCGGCCAGCACGTCAGCACTGGCCCGGTGGCCCACGCGCACGGAGTAAAACCGGTCGAACCTGTCCTGGTGCTGATGCAGCCAGGTTTCGCACAGCGTCGTACGCCCGCTGCCCGGCGCGCCGCGCACGACCGCGACCGCTACCCGGTCCAGCGCCTCGTCATGAATGCGAGTGAGCGCGGCCAGCTGCGGCTCGTTGTTCCGGTAATGCTTCGGCGGAGCCTGGACCTGCAGAGCCGGCGCCGCGGGCTGCCGCGGCCCGTGGAAATGGACGTCGCCGTAGACGTTGCGCGCCTGGAAGACCTTGTCCGCCTGGCCGTCGAAGTAGTTGCCGTCGCTCACCGTTCCCCCGCCCAGCTGGTCCCGGCTCAGGCTACCGGAAACGTCACGGTCCGTGTCCAGCTCTTCACCACGATCAGGTCCAGGTAAGGTTCTGCCCAGGAATTCCAGGACGGATTTGGTAGAATTGAATTGAGCAGCAAAGCAGCAAAGCAGCAAAGCAGCAAAGCAGCAAAGCAGCAAAGCAGCAAAGCAGGTGGCGGACCTTCGACCCGGTCGTCGTGCTCGGGGTCGTGCGCACCTGGACTTCGGCGATCAAGCTGCTCGAAGTCTGCCGTCTGTTCCAGGATGACCAGCGGATTCGCTTCACGTTCACGGTAGACCGCGGCTCCCGCTTCAGCGCGGGCGTCGAGGAGTTGCTCGCCCGCGCACAAGCGCATCGCACGCCGTGGGAAAACGTTCCGGAACTCAATTACGCACTCGCGATCACCGCCAGCGAAAACATCGATTTCGACCACATCTCCGGTCCAGTGCTCGTCCTTCCGCACGGCGTCGGATTCCACAAGTACGTTCCCGACGCCGGTTCTGCCGGCCTCCGGCTTTCCGGGCTGATCCCGTCGGCGGCGCTGCGGTCCGGGCGGGTGCTGATGGCGGTGTCGCATCCGAGCCAGCAGACGCAGTTGCGCGACGCCGACCCGCTGACCGACGGACAGACCGTGCTCGTCGGCGATCCGCAGTTCGAGCAGCTCGTCCGCAGCGAACCGCACCGCGACCACTACCGCGCCGTCCTTGGAGTCGCGGGGCGCAAGTTCGTGCTGGTCAGCTCCACCTGGGGAAAGACCTCGCTGATCGGCCGCCGCCCGCGTCTTCCCGCGGAGCTGCTGGCAGCACTGGACTACGACTCCGCAGCGGTAGGTCTCGTGCTGCACCCCAACGTCTGGTCACGCTACCGGCCGTTCCAGATCCGCTCCTGGTTCGCCGCCGCCGAGGACGCCGGACTGCTGCTTCTCCCGCCGGAACGCGGATGGCAGGCCGCCCTCGTCGCCGCGGACGTCGTCGTCGGCGACCACGGCTCGGTCTCCTTGCTCGCAGCCGCGACCGGACGGCCGTTGCTGCTCGGCGCGTTCGGCAGCGAGGTCGTGCCCGGAACCAGCGCCGCACTGCTCGGTCAGCACGCGTCCCGGCTCACCCGCGACCGGCCGTTGCGGGACCAGATCGCCGAGGCGGAAACCCAGCCCTGGCAAGAAGATCTCGCCGAACGCACCTTCGCGAACCCGCACGGGGCAGCCGCGGAACTGCACGCGCTCGTCCTCCGGCTAGCGAATCTCGAACCCCGTCCGCTCGAACTCCTGCGTGCACCGGACCCGGAACCGAATCCAACCGCTCCGCTCGCCTTCACCACTTATCCGGAGTTCGCCGGCCCGGATTCCCTTACCTTGCAGCGATTTCCCCGCTCGGTAGAAGAATGGCGACCCGACTTCGAGCGAGCCGCAACGAAGCTGAGACACGTGGTCGCCGACGAAAGCGACGACAACCTCGGCCGAATAAGCAACGCGACCGTACTCACCCGAACTGCTCTGCATCGAGCACCGGAAGACTGGTGCGCCAACGCATTGCGGCTCCACCCCGCCTGCACGCTGGCCGCAGCCGCCGTCCCGGACGGATGCGTCGCCCGCACCAGGGACGGCGAGATGTTCCGTGTCACTGGCGAAGCGGACCTCGCCGCCCTGGCCTCTGCGCTGCACGCGTGCCTGGCGACCGGCCGGGAGCGCGACCGCCCGTTGTCGCTACGACTCGGCTCCCTCGAGACCACCGTCGTTTTCTGACAGCTCCTCGGCCCGCGGACTGCCCAGTTCTCGATACAGCTGAATCGCCCGCTCCAGGTTCCTACGCGCCTCCGCAGGATTCCCCTCGACCAGAGCCGCGTGCAGTGATTCCCGCGCCTGAGCCTCGTAAAACGTCGCCCCGCTCTTTTGGAAAGCCTCCGCCGCCGCGGTCAACGCCTCAACGCCGCCCGGCAGCCCACTGCGTACGCGCACCTGCCCGGTGATCAGCATGGCGCGCGCAGCCGACCGCCCGTCGCCAAGCTCGCCGAACGCGCGGTGCGCCGCGTCCAGTTCGCGCAGCCCCTCCGCGTCGCGGAGCGACTGCCCGAGGAACATCCGGCTCAGCGCCTCGCCGCGCTTTTCCCCGGCTGCCTCGTTCAGCTCGATCGACTCGCGGTACCGCTGCCGCGCCAGTTCCGGCTGGTCGGTCAAATCGTGGTACCGCCCAGCGAATTCCCGCACCGATGCCCGCAGCACGAGGTGCCCGTCCTCGTCCGCCAACTCGATCGAACGGCGCACGAAGTCCCCGGCTTGCTCGAACTGCCCGCTGTCCGTCAACGGACGCGACGCGAGACTGCGCAACCGCGCCTCCGCCGCTCGATTCCCGGCCTCCTCCGCGGCCTCGATGCCGTGCCGGAGACTGCTGAGCGAATCGGCGTGCCGCTTGCGATCGAAGTAGTAGGCCGCGAGCGATTCGGCGATCTGCCAGATCTCGTCGACCAGGCCGATCTGCTTGGCCACCGGCAGCAGTTCGTGCAGCGCGCGCCGGTTCTCCTCGAACCAGCCCAGCCCGTTGGCCCGCCGGTCGTCGGTGAACGGGTCCGCGATCTCCGGCGCGTCCGCGACCCGGTACCGCTCGACCCCGATCATCGCCGCGTCCGCGTAGTAGGCGGCGTCGCGGAACCCGCGCACCACCCGGGCGAGCGCCTCGCAGGTCTCCTCGTCGCCCAATCCCGAAAGGGACGCCGCGTGGTCGTGGACGAGCGGGTGCATGGAGTACCGGCCGCGCTCTTCCTGGAGCACCTTCAGCAGGACCAGTTCGGCGAGAATATCCCTCGACGTGGCTTCGTCCAGCCCGAGCAGCAGAGCGAAGACCGGCGCGGGGAAATCGATCGCCGGGTACGCGCCCAGCAACCGGTACGCACGCTGGGCGGGCCGGGTCGCTTCCTGATACGTCGCTTCGAACACCGGATCCCCCTTGTTCGGCCCGCGGTCGGACCGCATCAGCTCGGCGCGCGAACGGCGAAGCCGAGCCGCCAGCTCCGGCAACGAAGGACACCGCCCGACCACGACGAGCGTCGCGGCGTTCCGCAGGGCCAACGGCAATCCGCCGCAGTAGCCGAGGACCTCGGCGAGCACCGGATCGTCCGTCTCCGCGTCCAGTCCGCTCAGCTCACGGAACAACTCAGCAGCCTGCTTGTCGTCGAGCGGCTTGACTTTGATCAGCTTTCCGTCGAAATCATCGACCGCGAGCCGTGACTCCACCCGGCCCGCGACGAGTACCAGCCAGTCCCGTCCGCCAGGCATCAGCTGCAGAAACTGCTCGGATTCGGTGACGTTCTCCAGCAGCAGCACGCCAGGCGCTCCGGACGACCGGCTCCGCCACAGACTCGCCAGCCCAGGTTCGGCGGGCATCACCTCGTCGCGGACCCCGTCGCGACGCAACAACGAACGCAACGCCGCGGGTATCACCGCCTCACCGTCGACCGTATGCGTGGCGTAGTCCGTGTAATAGGCCCCGCCGGGGTAGCGGTCTTTCACGTGCTCGGCGACATACCGGGCCAACGCCCGCCGCCCGGCCCCGGTCAACCCGTCGAACACGAAAAGCGGCACCCGCTGAGCTTTAAGGCAGGCCTCGATCTGCTTCTCCCGCCCGACCAAACGCCGCACCGCCCGCGGCGTTTCGTGCGGCACGACGCGCTCGGGTCCGGGCAACTGCTGGTTGAGCGTGCCGATGTACTGCGCCTGCACGAGAGAACCACCGTCGACCGACCCGACTTCGTTGTGCACCGTCCACCCCTCACCCCGAGTGACCGCCAGCTTACCGATTCAGCGCGGCGCGAGCATCAACATCGAGCCGTCTTCCCAGTACAAACAGGCAGGCGAAGGACTCCACCGCGCACTCCCCTGCCACACCACGACCGGTTCGCCGTCCCGCAGTTCAACCAACGCCACCCGCGCCGCCCCACGCACCACGGCAATATCTCCGCGACGCCCCTTCAACCCGGCGGCCACGGCGAACGCCTCCCCGCGCGCCGGCCCACTGGGCACAGCCACCGGTTTCCGGCGTCGCTTCGGGACTGTCACGAATTCCCACAGGGCCAGGAAGGGCCAGGCGAGGTTGGCGAGGATCTCGAGGACCGACTCCGCGACGCATCCCAGCGATCGATCAGCCCGCTCGCGCCGCCGATCGCGCCCCACCTTGACCCGCCCCAGCACCACGACTTGGACGGGCTCGCGCCAGTCGCCCTCGAAATGCTGCTCGATCCGGGCACTCGGCTCCAGGCCCATCAGCCACCCATCCGATTCGGTCATCGCGCCCCGGAACCGTACCGACTCAGCCCGCGCGCGAAGGGAAGAAAGCGAAAAGCGGTGCTCAAGTTGATCGAGCCAAGAAGCGCCACGACCGCCAAACCCCGAAAGTGTGCCCTGGCACACACCCAAGCCCCAGTGCCGCCTAAGCCCCCACCCTGCCAACCGCAGCCGATGGCACCGCGGGGGTCCGGGGACTCGGCCCCCGGGCGAAAGAACGACCGAAAACGGAAAAGGCCCCCAGTCGCGCAAGCGGCTGGGGGCCTGACCATGGTGGGCGAGGAGGGAGTTGAACCCTCACGTCCTTTCGGACACACGGACCTGAACCGTGCGCGTCTGCCATTCCGCCACTCGCCCGAGTTGCTTCCTTGAGGCAGCCAGCAAAGCTTAGCAGGGCCTTCTGACGGGTTTCACCGGGGGCATGCCCAACCCTTCCAACCCCGGATAGGATCGATGCGGAAGCACACGTGTGAGGAGGTTGTCCCCGGTGGGTCGCGTTGAGCGGTTCGACAGGCGGCTCGAGAACCTGGTGGGGAATACTTTCGCGCGCATGTTCGGCGGCAACGTCGTCACGCAGGAAGTGGCGGTTGCGCTCGAGAGGGAAGGCGAGGAGAACGTTCGTGAGCTGGCAGGCGGTCGGCAGCTCGCCCCGAATCACTACATCGTGTCGTTGGGGGCGGCTGACCACGATCGCATGGCCGGCGATGAGCAGCGGGTCACCGGGGTTCTCGCGAGGGCGGTGGCGGAACACCTCGCCGCGCAGGGCTGGGACACCTATGGTGACGTCGTCGTATCACTCGAGCGCAACGAGGCGCTGCATACTGGACAGTTCAAGACCCGTTCGTCCGTCGATCCCGACGCCCGCGCGACCGCGGGGGAAGGGCCGTCACGGTCGGCACGACCCAGCAACGCAGGAGACCCACCAATGAGCCAGCCCCCCGGCTACGGCCAATACGACCAGGGTGACCCGTACGGCCAGCACGGCGGCCAGTACGGCTACGGACAGCAGGGTGGCCAGCAGCCCGGGTACGACCAGGGTTACGGCGGTCAGCCGCAGCAGGGCTACGAGCAGGGCTACGGCGGCCAGCCCCCCGCGCAGGGCTACGACCAGTACGGCGGCCAGGGCCAGCAGCCCGGGTACGACCAGGGTTACGGGCAGGCCCCGCAGGGCGGCTACGACCAGGGTTACGGCCAGCAGGGCGGGTACGACCAGGGCTACGGCCAGGCTCCCCAGGCCGGATACGACCAGGGTTACGGCCAGGCCCCGCAGGCGGGTTACGACCAGGGTTACGGGCAGGCCCCGCAGGCCGGGTACGACCAGGGTTACGGCCAGCAGGGCGGGTACGACCAGTACGGCGGGCAGCCGCAGGCGGCGTACGGCCAGGACCCGTACGCGCAGCAGGGCGCGCCGGCCGCGGGTCGTCAGCTTCAGGCGAGTCTCCAGCTGGACGACGGCTCCAACCGCACCTACTCGCTGAAGCAGGGCGGCAACGTCGTGGGCCGCGGGCAGGACGCCGACTTCCGGCTCCCGGACACCGGCGTTTCGCGGCGGCACCTGGAGATCACCTGGGACGGGCAGAGCGCGACGCTCGCCGACATCGGGTCGACCAACGGGACCACGGTCAACGGCACTCCGGTGCAGACGTGGCAGCTGGCGGACGGCGACGTGATCCGGGTGGGTCATTCGTCCCTGGTCTTCCGAACCCAGGGCTGATCGCAGACCGTCCACAGGGTTCCCGCAGAATTGTCTTGCGGGGGGAACCGCGGCGTGCGTGGCGCCGCGGCTTGCAGGCACAGGCGGGAGCGGACACAACAAGTGCCAGAGCTGGTCGTTCAACTCACCAGAGTGGGCTTTCTCGTGCTGCTCTGGCTCTTTGTGTTCGCCGCGCTCCGAGTCGTGCGCTCGGACCTCTACGCCGCGTCGGGCCTGCGAGTCCAGGTGCCGTCCTTCCGCCGCAACAAGGAGAAGAAGCCGCGGGGCAGCAAGGCCCCGCAGCAACTGCTCGTGACGCACGGGGCCCTCGCGGGCACCCGCATCGCGCTCGACGGGCGGCCGATCCTCATCGGCCGCGCCGACGACTCGACGCTGGTGCTCGACGACGACTACGCGTCGACCCGGCACGCCCGGATCGCGCTGCGCGGGGAGGACTGGTACGTGGAAGATCTGGGCTCGACGAACGGGACCTACCTCGACCGGGCTAAGGTCACTGCACCCCTCCGGGTCCCGCTCGGAGTCCCCATCCGGATCGGCAAGACGGTGATCGAGCTTCGCCCATGACTCTCGTCCTCCGCTACGCGGCCCGCAGCGACCGGGGCCTGGTGCGTTCCAACAACCAGGACTCCGTCTACGCCGGCCCGCGTCTCCTCGCGCTCGCCGACGGCATGGGCGGGCACGCCGCAGGTGAGGTGGCCAGCAAGGTCGTCATCGCCTCGCTCGCCCCGCTCGACGACGACGAGCCGGGCGACGACCTGCTCGCTCAGCTTCGCGAAGCCGTCCAGAACGGCAACGCGGCGATCGCCGAACTCGTGTCCCAGGACCCGGATCTGGACGGCATGGGCACGACGCTCACCGCCGTCCTGTTCGCCGGGAGCAGAATTGGTCTGGTCCATGTCGGCGACTCGCGCGCGTATCTGATGCGCGGCGGCCAGTTCGCCCAGATCACCCGGGACGACAGCTTCGTCAACGAACTGCTCGAACAGGGCCGCATCACGCCGGAAGAAGCCGCGGTGCACCCGCAGCGGTCGTTGCTGCTCAAAGCGCTCACCGGACACGAGGTCGAGCCGAGCCTGACCGTGCGCGAGGCGCGTCCCGGTGACCGGTACCTGATTTGCTCCGACGGTTTGTCCGGAATGGTCAGCGACGAGACGCTCGCCGAGGCCGTGCAGATCCCGGATCCGCAGGACTGCGCCGACCGGATGATCGAACTGGCCCTCAAGGGCGGCGGCACGGACAACGTGACCGTCATCATCGCCGACGTGGTCGACGTCGATTTCGGCGACGACGCCCCGATCGTGGGCGGGGCCGCCGGCGACGGCAGCGACGAGATGCACCAGGGCGATTCCCCCGCCGCGAGAGCGCGGGCGCTGACTCAGCCGCCTCCTCCGCCGCGGCCGGAAGCGCAAGCCCCGCAGGAAGATCCCAAGGCGAAACGGCGGAAACGGTTCCGCTGGCTCGTGGGGGCGGTCGTGGTGCTGATCGTGCTGGGCGCCGCCGCGATCGCGACTCGATACTTCGTGCTCAGCCAGTACTACGTCGGAGAAGGCCCCGATCAGGAAGTCGTGATCTACCGCGGCGTCCCGGGCAGCATCCTCGGCATCGACCTGCACTCGCTCGAGCAGGGCTCGTGCCCGCCGGGCCAGCTGTGCACCGACAAGCTCCGCGTCACCGCGTTGCAGGAGGACGCGCGGATCGCCGTGCAGAACGGCGTCAAACGCGACAGCCTCGACGACGCGCGCAAGTACATCGACGATTTCCTGCGTCTCAAGAAGAAGCTGTCGGACTGCAAGCCGACTCCTCTTCCGGGCGTCCCGCAGTCGGGCGCGCCCTCGTCCAGCGTGCCGCCGCCCGGCGGCACGCCTTCGTCGGCGAACCAGCCTGCGGGGAGGGACTGCTCGACGGCGGGTACGCCGCCGACGGGGGGCGGTAACTGATGGGCCAGCCATTGGCCGACCCGACGTCCGCCCAGTTCGCCACGAATCCGCCGCGAGAACTCCCCAAGCGCAGGGGCACGGAGCTCGCGTTGCTGGCGTTCGCCGCGGGCATCGTCACCCTCGCCCTGGTCATCGTCGAAGCCAACCAGGAGCAGGAGCTGACGCTCTCGATCCTGTGGGTGGGACTCGCTTATCTCGGCGTGCTCGCCACGACGCACCTCGCCGTTCGCCGCTGGGCCCCGTACGCCGACCCGGTGCTGCTGCCGTGCGTCGCGCTGCTGAACGGGATCGGGCTGGTGATGATTCACCGGCTCGATCTGGCGAATGCCGAATCGTTCATGCAGCGCGGCAAGGAGTACTCGCCGGAGATCACCAAGCAGCTGCTGTTCACCGCGGTTTCGCTGGTGCTGTTCGTGGTCGTGCTGGTGGTGGTCAACGACCACCGCACGCTGACCCGCTACAGCTACATCTGCGGGCTGGTCGGGCTCGGCGCACTGGCGCTGCCCGCGGTGCTGCCCAGCAGCCTGTCCGAGGTCAACGGCGCGAAGGTGTGGCTGAAGCTGCCGTTCTTCTCGATCCAGCCGGGCGAGTTCGCGAAGCTGCTGCTGATGATCTTCTTCGCGTCGTTCCTGGTGTCCAAACGCGACTTGTTCATGGTGGCGGGCAAGAAGTTCCTCGGCGTGGAGCTGCCGCGCGCGCGTGATCTGGGCCCGATCCTGATCGCCGCCGCCGCGGCCATCGGCATCCTCGTGTTCGAAAAGGACCTCGGCACGTCGCTGCTGTATTTCAGCATCATCCTGGTGATGCTCTACGTCGCGACCGAACGCGCGATCTGGATCGCGGTCGGGCTGACCTTCTTCGTCGGCGGCTGCCTCATCGCCTACAACCTGTTCGGCCACGTCCAGCAGCGAGTGGAGAACTGGACCGACCCGCTCGGCCCGCGCTACGACGCGCGCGGCGGCAGCTACCAGCTCGCCCAGGCGCTGTTCGGGCTCGGCACCGGCGGCGTCGGCGGCACCGGGCTCGGCGCCGGCCGCCCGGACATCCCGCCCGCCGCGAGCACCGACTTCATCACCGCCGCGATCGGCGAGGAACTCGGCTTCATCGGACTGGCCGCGGTGCTGATGCTGTACCTGCTGCTCGCGATGCGCGGCATGCGCAGCGCGCTGGCCGTGCGCGACACGTTCGGCAAACTGCTCGGCGGCGGGCTCGCCTTCACCATCGTGATCCAGATCTTCGTGGTCGTCGGCGGCGTCACCGCGCTCATCCCGGAAACCGGCGTCACCGCGCCGTTCCTGTCCTACGGCGGCTCCTCGCTGCTGGCCAACTACATCCTGGTCGCCCTGATGCTGCGGATCTCGGACGCGGCGCGCAGGCCGGCCACCCGGCCGAAGCCGCAGCAGCCGCAGGCTCCGATCGCCGAGGCGCACACCGTGATGGTGCGGCGTCCGCCAGCCGAGGGCGACCCGAACGGGAGGACCGCGTGAACGCGCCCCTGCGCAAGGTCGGCATGGCGATGCTCGTGATGATCGTGCTGCTGCTGGCCAACGACACCTACGTCCAGGTCATCAAGGCCGACGCGTACCGCACCGATCCGCGCAACCAGCGCGTGCTCTACGACGAGTACTCGCGCCAGCGCGGCCAGATCGTCACGCCGGACGGCACCGTGCTCGCCGGGGTGAAGCCCTCGACCGACAAGTTCAAGTTCTTCCGCACCTACGCCGACGGGCCGATGTACGCCCCGGTCACCGGGTACTACTCGATCAACTACGGCGCGGGCGGCCTCGAGCGCGCCGAGGACGACGTGCTGAACGGGTCGGACCCGCGGCTGTTCGTGCGCCGGCTGTCGGACATGGTCACCGGCCGCGACCCGCGCGGCGGCAACGTGAAGCTCACCATCGACCCGAAGGTGCAGAAGGCCGCCTACGACCTGATGACGAAGCGCGGCTACACCGGCGCGGTGGTCGCGATGGAGCCGAAGACCGGCCGCATCCTGGCGATGGTCTCGACCCCGTCGTACGACCCGAACCAGCTGGCCACGCACGGCACCGACCAGAACAAGGCGTGGTCGGCCTACTCGAGCGACCCGAAGAACCCGATGCTGAACCGGGCGATCTCGGAGAACTACCCGCCGGGGTCGACGTTCAAGATCGTCACCGCGGCCGCGGCGCTGGAAAGCGGGATCGGCCCGGACACCCAGGTCAGCACCGCGCCGAACGTGCAGCTGCCGGGCACGAACACGACGCTGGAGAACTACGGCGGCGAGACCTGCCCGGGCAACACGTTCAAGGACGCGCTCGCGCACTCGTGCAACGTCCCGTTCGCGACCTTCGCCGGCCAGCTCGGCGCGGACAAGATGAAGGCGGCCGCGGCCAACTTCGGCATCGGGCAGAACGACCTGACCGTGCCGATGCGGGTCGTCCCTTCGACCGTCGGCCCGCTCGACTCGCCGGGCGCGCTCTACCAGAGCGGCATCGGCCAGCGCGACGTCCGGCTCACGCCGCTGCAGGACTGCCTGCTCTCGGCGACCGTCGCGAACAACGGCTACGCGATGAAACCGCAGCTGATCCAGTCGATCCTGGCCCCGGACCTGTCGACGATCGAGAACGTCGACCCGGAGCAGCTCACCGGCAAGCCCGCGCTGTCGCCGGAGAACGACAAGATCCTCACCGACATGATGATCGCGTCGGAGTCCTTCACCAAGGGCGGCGGCAAGAACGACGCGCTGAAGATCGCCTCGAAGACCGGTACCGCCGAGCACGGCGCCGATTCGAAGAACACCGCGCCGCACGCGTGGTACACCGCGTTCGCGCCGTCGGACAACCCGCAGATCGCCGTGTCGGTCATCGTCGAGAACGGCGGCAACCGCGGTCTCGCCGCGACCGGCGGCACGGTGGCCGCCGAGATCGGCCGCGCCGCCATCGCCGCCCGCCTCGGGGGTGGATAGCCGATGCTGTCCTCGGGTCAGCTGCTGGCCGAGCGCTACAAGCTGACGAACCGGATCGCCGTCGGCGGGATGGGCGAGGTCTGGCAGGCGAGCGACACCCGGCTCGACCGGATCGTCGCGGTGAAGGTGCTGAAGGCCGAACTGTCCGGCGACGCCGAATTCCTGCACCGGTTCCGGACCGAGGCGAGGATGACCGCCTCGCTCAACCACGCCGGGATCGCCGCGGTGCACGACTACGGCGAGACGGTCGACGAGGACCTGTCCATCGCGTACCTGGTGATGGAGTACGTGGAGGGCGATCCGCTGGCGGGCATCCTCGCCAAGCACGGGCGGCTCACCGCGGACTACACGCTCGACCTGCTCGAGCAGGCGGGCAACGCACTGCAGGCCGCGCACGAGCAGGGCCTGGTGCACCGCGACGTGAAACCGGGCAACATCCTGGTCACCCCCGCGGGCAAGGTGAAGATCACCGACTTCGGCGTGGCCAAGGCCGCCGACGCGGCTCCGGTCACCCGGTCCGGCATGGTCATGGGCACAGCGCACTACATCGCGCCGGAGCAGGCGCTCGGCCAGGACGCGGAGCCGGCCAGCGATGTCTATTCGCTCGCCGTGTGCGGGTACGAATGCCTCGCCGGGCACCGGCCGTTCCTGTCCGAGAACGCGGTGACCGTCGCGATGATGCACATCCGCGACGTTCCGCCGCCGCTTCCGCCGGACGTCCCGCCGGGCGCGCGGGCGGTGATCGAGGCGACGCTGGTGAAGGACCCCCGGCAGCGGTACGCGAGCGGCGGCGAGTTCGCCGGCGCGGTCGCCGCGGTCCGCGCCGGACGCCCGCTGCCCACCCCGCTCGGCCTGGTCAACGCCGCCTACGCGGCGGGACAGCCGCCGGTGCCGCAGGCGGCTCCCGGCGCGCCGGTCGGGCCCAGTTCCAACCCGGCGTTCCGGCCGCTCTCGGCTCCGCCGGGTCCCCCAGGCCCGCCGGTGCGGCCGGGTCCGCCGGTCCCGCCGCCGAAGCGGAACCAGTGGGGCTGGTGGGTGCTGCTCGCGGTGGTCGTCGTCGTGGTCCTGGTGGCCGTGGCGTTCCTGATCGCGAGAGTGGTGTCCTCCGGCAACGGCGGACCGCCGCGAAGCGTGGACAACGGGAGCGAACCGACCTCAGCCACCCCGGCCGGCACGAGCGAGGCCCAGGGCCTGCAAGGCATGATGACCACACCTTGGACGGAATGGAACGGCACGAAGCGATGACGACACCCAGACTGCTCTCCAATCGGTACGAGCTGGGCGACACGCTCGGGTACGGCGGTATGTCCGAGGTCCACCACGGGCACGACGTGCGGCTGGGCCGGGAAGTCGCGATCAAGGTCCTGCGCGCGGACCTCGCCCGCGATCCGCAGTTCCAGGAGCGGTTCCGGCGCGAGGCGCAGAACGCCGCCGCGCTGAACCACCCCGCGATCGTCGCCGTGTACGACACCGGCGAGGCGAACACCGACGTCGGGCCGCTGCCGTACATCGTCATGGAGTACGTCGAAGGCCGGACGCTGCGGGACATCGTCAAGACCGAGGGCCCGCTGTCGCAGAAGCGCGCGATGGAGGTCATGGCCGACGTCTGCGCCGCGCTCGACTTCTCGCACCGGCACGGCATCGTGCACCGCGACGTGAAGCCGGCGAACGTGATGATCACGAAGAACGGCGCCGTCAAGGTGATGGACTTCGGCATCGCGCGCGCCATGCACGACGGCCAGTCGGCGATGACGCAGACCGCGGCCGTCATCGGCACCGCCCAGTACCTCTCGCCGGAGCAGGCGCGCGGCGAGTCGGTGGACGCCCGGTCGGACGTCTACGCGGCGGGCTGCGTGCTGTACGAACTGATCACCGGAGAGCCGCCGTTCACCGGCGATTCCCCGGTCGCGGTGGCGTACCAGCACGTGCGGGAGGACCCGAACCCGCCGTCGTCGGTGAACCCGGCGGTGTCGCCGGAGCTGGACGCGGTCGTGCTGAAGGCCCTGGCCAAGGGCCCGGCTAACCGGTACCAGTCGGCCGCGGAAATGCGGTCGGACCTGGTCCGGACGCTGTCCGGGCAGCGGCCGTCGGCCCCCATGGTGATGTCGGACGACGAGCGCACCCAGGTGATGAACGCCGACCGGCGCCAGCCGCAGGCCTACGACGAGTACGCCGACGAGCCGGAAGAGGACCCGCGCGCCAAGCGCCGCCGCCGGATCATCTTCGGCCTGATCGCCGCGCTGCTCGTGGCGGGCGTGGTGCTGCTGATCTTCTGGCTGAACGGAGCGTTCCGCGACAAGGCCGAGAACGCGCAGATCCCGCAGGTGATCAACCACCAGCTGGTGGAGGCGAAAGCGTCGCTGCAGCAGGCGGGCTTCTCGTCGTTCGCGCCGAACAAAGAAGTGGTGTGCGGCCCGGAGGCGAGCAACCCCGGCGGCCTGACGTGTACCGAGGACCAGATCGGCAAGGTCATCGCGATCGACCCGCCGGTCGGCCAGTCGGTGCCGACCACGTCCACGATCACCCTCACCGTCGGCAAGCAGCCGGGCACCACCACCGTGCCGGACCTGCGCGGCAAGTCGCCGGACGACGCGAAGGCGGCGCTCGACCAGGCCAAGCTGAAGCTCGGCAACACGACCTCGCAGCCGGTCGACAACCCGAGCGACGTCGGCAAGGTCGTGTCGCAGAACCCGACCGCGAACTCCCAGAGCCCCGAGGGCACGCCGGTGGACATCGTCGTCGGATCGGGCCTCACTCAGCGGGAAGTCCCGAACACGGTCGGCAAGGACTACGCGACGGCGAAGCAGATCATCCAGAACGCCGGGTTCAAGCCCCAGCGGGTCGACCAGGCCTCGGACCAGCCGAAGGACCAGGTCATCGAGCAGCAGCCGAACGGCGGCAACCTGCCCCCGAACAGCCCGGTGAAGCTGATCGTGTCGACCGGCCCGCAGCAGATCCAGATGCCGGACCTGACCGGCATGACCCAGGACCAGGCGACGCGGCAGCTGCAGAGCCTGGGCTGGTCGGGCAGCATCCAGACGCAGTCGACTTCGTCCGGCAGCGGCAAGCCCAACACCGTGGTGAAGCAGAACCCGCAGGCGGGCAGCCAGATCAGCCCGAACCAGACGATCGTGCTGACGATCAAGGAGGACGACGGCAGCGGCGGCTCGCCGACGTCCAGCTCCACCGGCGGGATCTTCCCGCCGGGCGGGATCCGCAACAACAACGGCGGCTGATCCGCTCGTCTCGCAAAGGAGGGCCCGCACGGTGCGCACCGTGCGGGCCCTTTTTTCGCGCCGGCCGATCAGTCCTGGTCGAGGAAACTCCGCACGCTGGCGACCACCTCGTCGACGTCGTGCCCGCCGCAGTCGACGTCCAGCTCCTCGACGGCCCCGGAACGTTTCACGGTGAGCGACACCCGCCGTCCGTCGCGCTGCCGGTGCAGCCAGCCGAAAAGCGACCGGCAGAAGGCCCCCGCCGACCGGCTGCTCACCATCACGACCACGCCGCTGCCCGGCCCGGCGAGCCGCACCCGCCCGGCCAGTTCGTCCTCGGCGCCGAGCCAGGAAACCAGGTGCTGCAACTCGTCCGCGGAGCCGTCCACGGTGATCGCGGCGATCCCTGCCGTCACGGATGCTCCCCTCGCGGGCCCAACAGACGGCGCGAGGGTAACCGACTCGCCACCGGGGCCGGAACCCCCAAATCGGCATTTGCCTAATGCAATTTGCAAACTACAGTGCTCAGCGCTGTCGGAGAAGCTGCTTGACCAGCGCTAAGAGACCCCTGAGCGCCCCGAGCGAGAAAGCGGTGCCGCATTCGCGGCCCGAACGGAAGTGGTTGCCCTGGGCCACCTTGGGGAGAATATTCCACCCTCCGCCCACGGTTCCCGGCACTGCGAAGACTGCTGCTGGTATCCATCGCCCGCATTTTCGGTCGAGGCATTTCCCGCCGCGCGAGAGCTGCATTCCAGTTCGAGCTTGTCCTCGCCCTTGTTCAAGACCGGCGCGCCGAAACCGCGCCCACCACCGTCACGCTCGCCGCCAGGAGCACCACCGACGTACCCACCGCCAACGCGAGCGGGCCGCCGTACGGAGAACCGCTCATCAACGCTTCCAGCAGCGGATGCACCAGCGGAACCCACTTTCCCAGCAACACCACGCCAAGCACGAGAACCGCGGCGAGCACCGTCCAGCCGATGCGCGACACCAGCAGTCGCGAGCACGGCAGGCCGATCGCGATGCCGGCCAGAGCGCACGCCAGATGCGTCGCCAGTCCGGTGCCGATGAGCTGTCCCTGCAACTGATTCCGATGCGTCGCGGCCCACGCGACGGTCGCCACCGTGCACACCACAGTGCAGCCGAAGACCGTCAGCACGGCGCCGCCGATGGTTTTGCGGTTGCCGCCGGCGTGGTTGAGCGTGATCAGGCGCTGCACCGGATCCTCGATGTCCAGCAACGCGATCGTGAGCCAGCAACCGAGTACGAGAACCCCCGCGCCGCTCACGCCGTACAGCGGAAGCACTGGCGAACTCGGGTCTGCGTAAAGGATCGAGCACAACGCGAGGTACGCGAGCCCGGCGGGCAGATAGCGCTGCGAATGCCCCAGCAGCGCCAGGTAATAGCGGCTCACTGCGAGCACGGCGCCACCTCCCGCACCGACCAGCCGCCGGACAGCGCGCGCAGCAGTACGGCGTCGGCGTGTTCGGCGTCGACCGTCAGGACCACGCCGCCCGCCTGGTCGGCGACGGCGTGCACGCCGGGTTCGGCGGACCAGTTGTCGACGCTCGACGACACCGGCAGCAGCGTGATCCGCTTCCGCTCCGGATGCGTTTCCCACGGCGCGAGGCGGCCGGATTCGAGCCGGTACACCTCGCCGGCGTGTGCGCGGACGACGTCCGGTCGATGGTCGGTGAACACGACGCTCGCGCCGCGATCCCGGGTTTCCGCGACCAGTTCGCCGAGCACCGCGTGCGTGCCGACGTCGAGGCCGGACCAGGGTTCGTCGAGGATCAGCAGGTCCGGCCGCGCCAGCACGGCTTGCGCCAGGCCGACCTTCTGCGCGTTGCCCTTCGACAGCGTGCGCAACTGCGCGTCCGGGCTGCCGACCAGCGCGAGCCGGTTCAGCAGCGGATCGATCCCGGACAGGTCAGCGAGCCCGCGAATCCGCGCGAGATGCCGCAGGTACGCCCGCGCGCTCAGCCGCTGGCCGCCGGGGAAGCGGTCCGGCAGGTAGCCGACCGCCGGGCTCCCGGAGATTTCGCCGTACGACGCGCGCGACACCCCGGCGAGGATCCGCAGCAGTGTCGATTTGCCCGATCCGTTGGCGCCGAGGATGCCGACCACCTGTCCGGCGGGCACCTCGAAATCGATGTGCGTCAGGACCGGTTCGCCGCTGCCGTACCGCTTTCCGACTCCGCTGAGCCGGATCAGCGGAGTCGGCGCGGTCACGCAGCCGCGGCCTTCTGCAGCGCGCGAGTGGCCCGCTCCAGATCGTCGACGACGGTCGGCTCCACCGGGTGGCCCGCCAAGGCCATCCAGTTCGCCAGCATCCGGTGGCCGCATTCGGTGAGCACGGATTCGGGGTGGAACTGCACGCCCTCGAGCGGCAGTTCGCGGTGCCGCATGCCCATCACGATGCCGCTCTCGGTCGAGCCGGTGACCTCGAAAATGTCCGGATCGATGGTGTCCGGCAGCACAGTGAGCGAGTGGTAGCGCGTGGCGGTGAACTCCTCCGGCAGCCCGGCGAGGATGCCGGCGCCGGTGTGCCGGACCTGACTCGTCTTGCCGTGCAGCAGCTCTTCCGCCCGGTCGACGGTGGCTCCGAAGTGCACGCCCAGCGCCTGGTGGCCGAGGCAGACGCCCAGCATCGGCGTGCGCGTCTCGGCGCATTTCGCGATCACTTCGATGCTCTGACCTGCGCGTTCCGGCGTTCCGGGACCCGGGGAGACGAGCACCGCGTCGAATTCCGGCACGCGTTCGAGGTCGACGACGTCGTTGCGCCACACCGTGCAGTCGGCGCCGAGCTGCGCCAGGTACTGGACGAGGTTGTAGACGAAGCTGTCGTAGTTGTCGACGACGAGAACGCGCATGCCGCCAGCTTAGCGGCTCCCACCTGCTGGACCGTACGCCAGATCACAGTGATTGTTAGGATCACCTAACTTACCGTGGACCGGTGAGCCGAATCCTTCGTGTCGCCGTCGTGGGCGCCGGTCCCGCCGGCATCTACGCCGCCGACCTGCTGGACAAGTCCGACGCGGACGTCGAGATCGACCTGTTCGAGCGCATGCCCGCGCCGTTCGGGCTGATCCGCTACGGCGTCGCGCCCGACCACCCGCGCATCAAGGGCATCGTCAACGCCCTGCACAAGGTGCTGGACCGGCCGAACATCCGGCTGCTCGGGAACGTCGACTACGGCACCGACCTGAAGCTGGACGACCTGCGCGAGTTCTACGACGCGGTCATCTTCGCGACCGGCGCGATGGCCGACCGCGCGCTCGACCTCCCCGGCATCGATCTCGAAGGCAGCCACGGCGCCGCGGACTTCGTGTCCTGGTACGACGGCCACCCGGACGTGCCGCGCACCTGGCCGCTCACCGCGTCGTCGGTCGCGGTGCTCGGCGTCGGCAACGTCGCGCTGGACGTGGCGCGCATGCTCGCCAAGACCGCCGACGAACTGCTGCCGACCGACATCCCGGCGAACGTCTACGAGGCGCTGAAGGCCAGCCCGGTCACCGACGTGCACGTGTTCGGCCGCCGCGGTCCGGCGCAGGCGAAGTTCTCGCCGCTGGAACTGCGCGAACTGGACCATTCGCCGAACGTCGAGGTGATCGTGCACCCCGAGGACATGGAGTTCGACGAGGCGAGCGTCGCCGAACTCCGGTCGTCGAAGCAGACCGACATGGTCGTGAAGACGCTGCAGGAATGGGCGATTCGCGACGAAGGCGACCGCCCGCGCCGCTTGCACCTGCACTTTTTCCATTCGCCGGTCGAGGTGCTCGGCGAGGACGGCAAGGTCGTCGGCCTGCGCACCGAACGCACCGAGTACCGGGACGGCAAGGTCGTCGGCACCGGCGAATTCCACGACTGGGACGTGCAGGCCGTGTACCGCGCGGTCGGCTATCTGTCGTCGCACCTGCCGGAAATCCCGTTCGACCACAGCGCGGGCGTGATCCCGAACCAGGGCGGCCGGGTGCTGGACCTGGACGAGAACCAGGTCCCCGGCGTCTACGTGACGGGCTGGATCAAGCGCGGCCCGGTCGGCCTGATCGGACACACGAAGGGCGACGCGGCCGAGACCGTCGCGAACCTGCTGGCGGACGCGGACACGCTCGCCGCGCCGCGGCATTCGTCGCCGGACGCGATCCTGGAATTCCTGACCGCGCGCGGGATTTCGTTCACCACCTGGGAAGGGTGGGGCAAACTCGACGCGCACGAGAAGTCGCTCGGCGAGGCCGAGGGCCGCGAGCGGATCAAGGTCGTGGAGCGCGACGAGATGGTGCGAGTTTCCCGCGGTTAATTCAGGTAGACGATCTTCCCGCGGGCGTGCCTGCTTTCGCTCAGCTCGTGCGCGGCCGCGGCTTCGCTCAGCGGGAAGGTCGCTGCGACCGGGATGCTCAAGCGTCCTTCCTCCGCGAGTTTTACCGCTGCGGCAAGGCCGTGTACCGCCAACGGATCCGCGCCGGGGATCGCGGCGCTGTGCGAAAAGTGCACGCCATGCCGCGGCGCGGTGCCGTCGGTGATCGTGACGACCCTTTTCGGATCTCCGGCGATCTCGATCAGGTCCGGCAACGCTCCCCCGGCGCAGTCGAAAACCGCGTCAACGCGGCCGACCCGGTCGACCAGCCCTGGACCGTAAGCCGTCGGCTCGGCCCCGAGGGACCGCAGGAAATCGTGGTTGCGCGGGCTCGCAGTGCCGATCACCGCGGACCCGCGAGCGATCGCCAACTGGACGGCGACCGTCCCGACCCCGCCCGCCGCGCCGTGCACCAGGATCGTTCCGCCCGGAAGCTGATCCAACACCCGGGTCGCGGTTTCGACTGCCCCCGCGGCACCCCCGGCCTCGGCCCAGCTCCACGTGTCCGGTTTAGCCGCCCAATGCACCAACACGGCGTACTCGGCGTTGGCTCCGCGACGCCCCGCGTCCGTCATGCCGAAGACGTGCTGGCCAGGCTCGATTCCAGCGACCCCGTCGCCCACCTCGTCGACCACGCCAGCCGCGTCGTACCCGGTCCGGAACGGCAACGTCACGAGGTCTTTCCGCGCACCGGCTCGGATAGCGGTTTCGCCCGCGGAAAAACCGGACGCACGAACGGAAATCCGAATCTCCCCAGGCCCGGCATGCGGTTCGGCGACATCCGCGACGTACACGACACTGGGCGGGCCATACTGGTCAAACTGGACGGCTTTCACGCGTTCGACGGTATTCCAGCAGGTCAGCCACACCGGCGGAAGTGAGAGGGGCGGGGCCCGAAGTGAGACGAACCGACGCCGCCCACAACCGAATCCGCATCCTCGCGGCAGCGCGAGTGGCCTTCACGGTCCGCGGATACGGCGTACCGATCCGGGAGGTCGCGCGACAGGCCGAGGTGAGCGTCGCGACGGTTTATCGACATTTCCCGACCAAAGACGCGCTGATCGCCGAAGCTTTCGCCGAGGAACTGGCACTTTGCTCGTCGATCGTCGAGGAGGGTTTGGCGGCGGCTGATCCGTGGCAGGGTTTCGTCCTGGTGCTGGAGAAGCTGACCGAGGTGCACGCGCGGGAGCAGGGATTCCGCGCGTTCGTCGCCCAACTGCCACGCCGACCCGACTTCACCGCCGACCGCGCCCGAACGCTGCGGTTGCTGCTGGAACTCATCCGCCGGGCGAAGGCCTCCGGTGAACTGCGTGCCGATTTCGTGCTGGAGGATTTGGTGCTGGCGTTGGTCGCCAACGAGGGCATCCAGGTGGAACCAGCCACCGCCCGAATCGCAGCGGTCCGTCGGTTCACGGCGTTGCTGATCCAGTCTTTTCGGGCGCACCCGGAGGCCGGCCAACTACCGCCTGCGGTGCGGGTGCCGCTCAGCTAGAACCGAGGAATTTCAGCACTGCGAGCACCCGGCGATTCGTGTCGTCTGAAGCGGAAATCCCGAGTTTGGCGAAGATATTCGCGGTGTGCTTGCCGACCGCGCCCTCGCTGAAGTGCAACCGGCTGGCGATCGCGGCGTTCGAACAACCTTCCGCCATCAAGCCGAGCACCTCGCGTTCCCGCGGCGTCAAGGCCGCCAACGGGTCGGAAGCGTTGCCAGTCACCAGTTTCGCGATCACTTCCGGATCCATCGCAGTACCGCCCGCGGCGACCCGGCGAACCGCGTCGATGAACTGCTCCGCGTTGAATACGCGATCCTTCAACAGATAACCGACTGCTCCAGTGCCGTCCGCCAGTAGTTCGCGCGCATACAACTGCTCGACATGTTGCGACAGAACGAGAATCGGCAACCCGGGCGTCTCTCGCCGGGCAGCGAGCGCGACCTGCAAACCCTCGTCGGTGTTGGTCGGCGGCATTCTGACGTCCACAATGGACACGTCGGGCCGGTGTTCGCGGAGCGCGGCGGCGAGTTCAGGCCCGGAACCGACGGCCGCGACGACGTCGAAGCCGTGCGCGGCGAGCAGATGGGTCAGGCCGTCTCGGAGGAGGTACTGGTCTTCGGCGACGACAGTCCGGGGTCGAGCAGGCACGGCACCTCCACAATCGCCTCCGTCGGGCCGCCCGGCGGGCTGGTCAGCGCCAACCTACCGGCGAATCCGGCCAGCCTCCGTTCGATCCCGCGCAAACCCGTCCCGCGCGCGGCGTCGGCACCGCCCTTGCCGTCGTCGGTCACAGTCGCGCGCAGCAGCCCGTCGAGATACTCCAGCACTATCGCCGCGCGCCGGGCCTCACCGTGTTTTGCCGCGTTGCCCAGCAATTCGCACACCGCGAAGTACGCACAAGCTTCCGCTGGTTGTTCGAGCCGCCCCGGCACCGAGGCCGTGACCTCGACTTTCAATGGACTGTCCAACGCCGCCGCACGCACCGCGTCGACCAGCCCGCGCTCCGACAACACCGGCGGATGGATGCCCCGCACCAGCGACCGCAGCTCGGTGAGCGCCTCCGACGACGCTTCCCGCAACTCGGCGGCCAGCTGTTTGGCCTTGTCCGGATCGCGGTCGATCAGCGCCTCCACCGCGCCGAGCTTCATCCCCATCGCGACCAGCCGAGACTGGATGCCGTCGTGCAGGTCCCGTTCGATTCTGCGCAGCTCGGCGGCCTGCGCGACGGTGACCTCGACCCGGGTCTGATCCAGCCGGTGGACGCGCTGGGCGAGCCGGGACGCTTCAGTCGGGCCGAGCAGCCACCTTCCGAGTTTCGCCTGGCACCTGGCGAGCCACGGCGTCGGCAGCAGTCCGACCGACACCGCCGCCAACGCCACCGGCGTCATCGCGAACGCGCCGCCGGTGCTCGTCACTTCAGGCAGGCCGACCATCCCGAACCAGCCGTGCGGGCCAGTGATCCACAGCGCGACCAGGCCGTACAACCCCCAGCCAACCAGCGCCGCCGACGGCACCCACAGCACCGGGAACACCACCGGCAGCAGCACAGCGGCGGCCATGTCCCGCCAGGTCGCGCGGTCGTGGAGCGCCCAGTGGATCCGGGCGCGCAGCATCGGCCACCACGGTTCCTCGTACAACTGCTTGCCGAACTGGTACAGCCCGTCGCCGCGCGGCACCGGCAGGGCGGGCGGCGGCAGGTACGGCTGGGCGATCCGCACGCCGGTCCAGCGTTCCGCTTCGCGGCGGAAGGTGTCGGCGACCGCGCGGCTCGCTCGCGTGACAGTCGGGAACACCGGCACCGCGCCGGTCAGCACGACGACTTGGGCGACCGCCACGCCCAGCTGCGCCAGGGAAATCGCCCACAGCCCGAGCTGATGCCCGAGCGCCTCGAACCGGCGGTGCAGCCAGCCCTTCCGGCGCGGGGCGCGCGGGCCGAGCCAGTACCGGGTCCACCGGGCGTACCCGCGCAGCGCGACCGGCCCGGCGACGAGGGAAAACACTGCGAAAACCAGCGCGACCAGCGGGTTCAGCAGCTGCCAGCCGAACTCCCGGCCGGTCGCCGGATCCTCCATGATCCACGTGAAACGTCGATTCCAGCGGATCCACCACGCCCGCCGGTAGAGCTGGGTGCCGTCGCGATACCAGCCGTCGCGCTCGCGTTCCGGGTCCGGCGGCGCGGGCCGGTACGGGCTCGGGATCTCCCGCCCGGTCCACCGGCTGACCAGCTCCCGAGTCCGCCGCGACCGGACGCGCGCGAGTTCGATGGCCGGCGAGAAGAAGAGCACGAGGCCGACGCACAACAGCGCGAACGCGATCAGTTCGAGCAGGAGGTCAACCCAGCTCACCGCCGCGAGACCGGCGAGTGTCCACGCGCGCCGCACCGACGTCATGGCACCCCCTTTCGCGCTCCAGTCTCGCCTTTCCAGCGCTCCCGGCCCCTGGCCCCAGCTCCCGGACCGGGGTGGCCCCAGCCCCACCCCCGACCCCCGCAGAACCCCACCTCAACTGGGGTTTCCGGCTCATTCTGCCGGACCGCCCGCGCTTCTAGCGTCGTTCTCATGCCACTCATCGAAGTTTCCGAACTCCGCAAGGCCTACGCGGGCCGGGTCGTGGTCGACGGCGTCTCGTTCTCCGTCGAACGCGGCGAGATTTTCGGCGTTCTCGGCACGAACGGAGCCGGGAAGACCACCACGGTCGAATGCCTTCAGGGCCTGCGTTCCCCGGATTCCGGGACGATTTCCGTACTGGGCCTGGACCCGGGTCGCGACGATGCCGAACTGCGCCGCCGCGTCGGCACCCAGCTGCAGGACGCACGGCTGCCGGAAAAACTGCGGGTCCGCGAAGCGCTTTCGCTGTTCGCGTCGTTCTATCCCGACCCGGCCGACATCGACACGCTCCTGACCCAGCTCGGCCTCGACGCCCACCGAGACCTCGCCTTCGGCAAGCTTTCCGGCGGTCTGCGGCAACGGCTGTCCATCGCACTCGCCCTGGTCGGCAACCCCGAGCTGGCCATTCTCGACGAGCTGACCACCGGCCTCGATCCGCACGCGCGGCAGGAGACCTGGCGATTGGTCGAAAACGTGCGCGCTTCCGGTGTGACGGTCGTGCTGGTCACCCACTTCATGGACGAGGCACAACGGCTGTGCGATCGCCTGGTGCTGCTGGATCACGGCCGAGTCGTCGCCACCGGCACTCCCGCCGAACTGCTCGCCGACTCCGGTCAACCCACCTTGCAGGACGCATTCGTCGCCCTCACCTCGCGCGACTGAAGGAGCTTTCCCATGCGTACTTTGCTGCTCACCGAAGCGAAACTGTTCCTGCGCACGCCGCTGTGGGCGGTCCTGGGCGTCTTACTGCCGACGGCGATCCTGCTGGGCGTCGGCTCGATCCCCGGGATGCGGCAGCCCAGCCCGGTCACGGGCGGCTACCGATTTGTCGACTTGTGGGTGCCGTCGCTGGTCGTGCTCGCGTTGGCGATGCTGGGTCTGCAGGTGATCCCGGCCGCTGTCGCGACCTACCGCGAGCACGGCATCCTCCGCCGCCTCGCCACCACGCCCGTGCCGCCCGCGTACCTCCTGCTCGCGCAGGTGCTGATCCACGCCGCCGTCGCACTCGCCGGGGTAGCGCTGATGCTCGCCACCGCACGAATCGCCTTCGACGTGCCGCTTCCCCGACACCCCGCGCTCTTCCTGCTGGCGTTGCTGCTCGGCCTGGTCTCAGTGTTCGCCCTTGGCTTGATCGCAGCTTCCCTCGCCCGCACCGGCAAAGCCGCAGGGGCACTCGCGATGATCGCCTTCTTCCCCATCATGTTCCTCGGCGGCGTCTACCTGCCGCGACCGCTGCTGCCCGCGGTGCTCCAGAAAATCGGGGCCTACGTGCCGCCGGGCACGCAACCGCTGCAGGACGCTTGGGTCGGCACCGGCGGACAGCCGCTGCAGTTCGTCGCCTTGGCCGCCTTCGCGTTGGGCGGAACGGTGCTCGCCGTGCGGCTGTTCCGGTGGGAGTGATCCACCAAAGTGGTGATGAAACTCGTTTTCTCTTGTGGCCGGGTCGGGCGGGCCGGTAGCTCTGAGGGGTACCGCTGACCATGGAGGTTGTCTTGTCCTTGGACGTATCGCCCGCGCTGCTGGAAAAGGCCGAACGCGGGGAGGTCTCCGACGCCGAGTTCGTGGCCTGCGTGCGGGAATCGCTGCCGTACGCGTGGGAGGTCATCACCGGAGTGATCGCGGAAGCAGACACCGCCGCGGACGGATTCGCGGACAACGAAACCCCGCCGCCGGACGAGGCCGCCCGCGGTCAGCTCCTGCGGGCACTGGCCTCGGACGCGATCCGGGGCGGGCTGGAGCGGCATTTCGGGGTGAAGCTGGCGTTCCAGAACTGCCACCGGGTAGCCGTGTTCCGCGAGACGGACGGGGATCGGTACCGGGCGTTCGTTTCGCCTCGGGGGCAGTTGCTGAACCAGAGCCCGGAGCTGCGGGACTGCTGAGGTTCGAACCTGCGAACTAGAGAGTCGCAGGCTCGACGTCGCGCAGCGCGGGCAACACCTCGGCGCCGATCCGCGCGATATTCGACATCGTGCCCTCCGGCGTGCCGGAAGCTTCCACGAACATGATCACGTGGGACACCCCGGTGCGCCGGAGGCTGGTCCGCAAAACCTCGACACAATGCGCGACCGGGCCGACCGGATGGATCGCGCACAGTTTTTCCGTGTATTCCCAAGGATCCCGAGACGGACCAGGCCGCTCGTCCACCGGAACATGGGCGGCTAAGCCATCCGCCAGCCAACCCGGCAAAGCACCGCGCACCACCGCAGCAGCGTCGTCGCCGACCTGGCACAGCACGGTCGACACATGGGCCGCAGGCGCGCCGTAAGCAGCGACCGTTTCCGCCTTTTCGGCGTCATCCGCGTGCAGCCCCAGCAACAACGGCAACCCACGTTCCGCGGCGAGCTGGACCGCGGAGGAAGTCGGGCCACCGCACGCCACCACGGCTTCCAAGGGGCGTTGCGGGGTAGGGCGCAGCGGCACCTCACGAAAAGAGAAATGAGAGCCCGCAGCCGAAACCCGGCCAGTGGCGGCGGTCAGCAGAAGGTCCAGCGACTCCGCGAAACCCGTTTCGTAGCGCGGCAATCCGGTCCCGAACACCTCCAGGTCCTGCCACGGCCCACCCCGGCCGACGCCCAAGCGCAGGCGGCCCTCGGAGATCGCGTCGAGCATCGACCACTGTTCCGCCAGCGCGACCGGATGCGTCGTCGACAGCACGCTCACCGCGGTACCAACGCTGATCCGCGAAGTCTGACCAAGCACATGCGCGGCAAGCGTGATCGCCGACGGGCACACTCCATACGGCATGAAGTGATGCTCGGCCAGCCACACGTCGTCGAAACCGGCGGCCTCCGCGGCGCACGCCGCGCGGACGGTGCGCCGCAGTACGGCGGCGTCGTCCTGGCCCGGGAAGCGGCCCGAGACCAGGAAGACCCCGAACCTCAGTTGTTCACCGACACGTTGTTGAACCACAGCAACGGGTCCAGCCACGGGAACACCACGAACATCAGCAGCGCCACGATTCCCAGCACCAGCACGAGCGCGATCACGAACTTCACCGCGAACGGACCGGGCAGATGCCGCCAGAGCCAGCCGTACATCAGGACGCGACTCCGATCTTCTTCAGCAACGTCGTGTAATCCGGCACCTGTGTCTTCGGCACCTGGCGGGTCAGCACCGAGGTGATGATCAGCCGCTCCTTCGCCGAGAACTGCGGGTGGCACGTGGTGAGCGTGAGCAGCGAAGCCTGCTGCGCCTTCGGCAGCGCCCCGGCCGGCTTGTACGGCACCGGGTTCACCGCGTCGCCCTGGCTCGGCTGGACCACCTTGCGGCCGAACGTCTCGTCGTACGGTCCGCCGCCGGGAATGCTCGAATCGCGCAGGGTCGACACGCCCTTGCACTCCGGCTGCGCGCCCTTGCCGCTGCTCCAGCCCTTGATCTCGTCCTCGTACGGCAGCACCTGGTAGATGAAGAAATCACTGTGCGTTTCGATGACGATCTGGTCGCAAGAACTCAGGTTGTCCAGGTCGTTGAACGGCGCGCCCTTGCCGACGCGGTGTCCGGCGATGCCGAAGTTGCCCGGTTCGCCCGGCAGCGCGGTGCCCTTGTAGTGGCCGGGGCCGACCGCCAGCGAATCCTCGCCGGTGCCTTCCTGGATGGTGAAGTTGAAGTCCGCGCCGAACGACGGGATGTGGATGCGCGCGAACGCCTTGCCGTCGATCAGCTCGGGGTGCAGCGTGCGGTCCTTCGCCCAGTCGCCGTCGAGCTGGTCGCTCGCGGTGTGCTGTTTCTCCGCCGAGAACAGGTCGGTGACCCACACCTCGTACACCATGAACAGCAGCACGATCACGCCGAGCGTAATGAAGATTTCGCCCGCGGTGCGGATCGCCAGCCCGCCCTTGCCCAGCGGCGGCGGGGTCTTTTTCGCCTTCTTGTCGTCCTTCTCGGCGACCGCGACCGCGGAGAACACCTCGGTCGGCTGCTCGGCGAACTCCGGTCCGGTCATCCGCCGCCGGGACGGATCCGGGGCTCCGGCACCGACCCGGCGAGGCATCTGCCGGCCTTCTTCCGGCTGACGACGCGGCGGTCGTGCGGGAGCACCGGGCTGTGCGGGGGATTCTCCGGTACGACGCGGTCGCTGCGAGGCGCCTTCGGCACGGAACTCCGCGGTACGCCGGGGGCCGGGGTCGCGCGGGCCGCCGAAATCACCGCCGCGGGGGTCCCCCTCGCGGGGCCTGCCCTCGCCCGTCCGGCCCTGCACCGGCCGGGTTTCGCCGCCCTCTCGACGCGGTACTCCCCGGTCGATCGGCGTGCGCTGTTCGGGTGATCTCCGGCCCGGGTCGCCGGCCACTCTTCGCCGCGGCGGCGGAGTCTCCCCGGACTGCCGTCGCGGCGGCGGCTGGCGGCGGACCGGGCGGTCAGGTCCGGTGCCGGGGCGGCGGTCGTCCTCGCCCGGCCAATCTTGCGGCGTCACGCAAGCTCCTCCCGCGCCCGGCCGGAGTCCTCCTCGGCACTCCAGGTGGCGCTATTGTCACAGTCTGAGAAACCCCGACCGCTCCCGCCCGGTGCTGCGGAGCCGTCCTTTACGTTAACGTGTGCACGTGGCGCTGGTTGCGCACCCCGACAGCGGGACCTCGTCCAGGATGCCGCCACCAGGAATGCCCGAGAGCACGCGAGGAAACGATGCCGAAGTCGAAGGTCCGCAAGAAGACCGCGTACACCCCGCCTGTCGACCGCCGCACCCCGGTGAAGGTCCAGGCCGCGGGACCGTCGAACCTGTTCTACAAGATCGTCATGTTCGGCCTCATGCTCCTCGGGCTGATCTGGCTGGTCGTGAACTACATCGCCGGCGACAAAGTTTCGTTCCTCAGCGAACTCGGAAACTGGAATTTCGCGATCGGATTCGCCGCGATGATCGCCGGCCTGCTGATGACGATGCGGTGGCGCTGACCATCCGCCGGGTCAGCTTTGCTCCGGTCGGCCGATTGACACCGAATCACACCGGTGTGACTCATCCCCAGTGTGGATAACCCCTGTGGATAACCACCCGACCTCCTGGGCTCCGCGCCGCAACCTCGTGGTAATGGCGTGGGGCCTGACGACGTTGCTGCTGGTCGGGACCGTCCTGGACGCGCTCTTCGGCGACGGCAAGGGCGCGGTGCTCACCGGCCTGGCGACGCTGGCCGTCGGCGCGTTCGCGGTCCACTGGACGCTCGTGCGACCTCGCCTGTCCGCGGACGAGCACGGCCTCGCGGCCCGCACGCTCACCGGCACGCACCGGCTCCCCTGGCCCGGCACGACGGTCCGGCTGCGCAGCACCCGCCGCCTCGGCCGCGACGGCGTGACGCTCGAACTGGAGCGCGACGAGCAGCTCTTCATCTTCGGGCAGACCGACCTCGGCGAGGATCCTCGCGACGTGCTGGACGTGCTTACCGAACTGCGGGCTCGCTCAGCGGGAACCTGACAAGCCGCAGAGATAGCTCACCTGGCCGCGGGCCATGCCGAAATCGCACACGAGCGACGGAATCTGGCTGGCTCGCCAGGCGACCAGCCCGACGAGAGCGAGGGTGATGATCACCAGGCCGATCGTCTGCCACCGCACCCGGTTGCGTTCCGGCGCGTAGAGAATCGCGGCCGCCACCAGCGCGCCGGTAACGAGGCCGCCGACGTGCGCGAGGATCGAAATCTGCGGGATCGTGAACGTCACGTAGGCGTTGATGACCAGGTTGATCAGCAGCGCGGTCGGATTCAGCCGGAGCTTGAGCACGATGACCGCGTAGGAGCCGAGCAGGCCGAAGATCGCCCCGGAAGCACCCGCGGACGGCCGGTTCGGTGCGTCGAACAGCAGCACCGCGGTGGACGCGCCGAACATCGACACGAAGTACAGCGCCAGGAACCGCGACTTGCCGAAAACCTGCTCCAGCGCGCGGCCCATCATCCACAGGGAGAACGCGTTCGCCGCGATGTGAATGGGCCCGTAGTGCAGGAAGCCCGAGGTGAAGATCCGCCACCATTCGCCGCCGCCGAGCGCGGGATACGTCCACAGCTCGCCGAGCATCTCGATGCGGGCGGCTCCGTTGTCGAACAGGCTCTTCGCCTGGACGACGGTGATCAGGAAGATCGCCACGTTCACCGCGATCAGCGTGGCGGTGACGACGTAAGAATTCGAAAGCCGGGCCCCGGCGATCGTGCGGGCGCCCATTCCGGCGTCGCGGTACTGCCGGTGCTGTTGTTTCTGCTGGTGCGCCCCGGCCTGGACGCAGTCCGTGCACTGGAACCCCACCGGGGCTTCGCGCAGGCAGTCCGGGCAGGCCGGACGTCCGCAGCGGGCACAGCTGAGGCCGGTCGGGCGGTTCGGATGCCACCAGCAACCGGGAAGAGAGGGCGCGGACGGGTTCGGCGGTTGGCTCACGATGACTCCAACCTACCGAAACCCCATCCCTGCCTGCGGCGCGTCAGTCTTCGACGGTGATCTTCTCGATGACCACGTCGGACAGCGGGCGGTCCGCCGGTCCGGTCGCGGTCGTCGCGATGGCGTCGACGACGTTGCGGGATTCCTGGTCCGCCACCTCGCCGAAGATCGTGTGCCGGAAGTTCAGGTGCGAGGTCGGCGCGACGGTGATGAAGAACTGCGAGCCGTTGGTGCCCGGCCCGGCGTTCGCCATGGCCAGCAGGTACGGCTTGGAGAACTGCAGCTCCGGGTGGAACTCGTCGCCGAACTTGTAGCCGGGGCCGCCGCGGCCGGTGCCGGTGGGGTCACCGCCCTGGATCATGAAGCCGTCGATGACGCGGTGGAAGATCGAGCCGTCGTAGAACGGACCGGAGTTTCCGCCCTTCGCGTTCGGCTGGGTGTACTCCTTGGAGCCGGTGGCCAGCCCCACGAAGTTCGCCACGGTCTTCGGCGCGTGGTCGGGCAGCAGGTTCACGTGGATGTCACCCTGGTTGGTGTGCAGGGTGGCCTTGCGGGCGCTTTCAGTCACGCCGCCATCGTGCCACCCCTTCGCACAAATGGGGGGTTCAGGGGGCCGTCCCGGCCCGTCGCGCCGGACGTCGGCCCAGGAAGAACACACTTTCCCGAGGTTTCCGCGACGCCCGCAGCGGGAAGCCGCAGCGGTGCGGGCGGAAAAAGGGCAGGATAGATGTCAAGCAACAGATCTGTTTCACAACGATTGATGAGGTGAAGACCATGACCCGGGCCGTGGAATCGGTCGGCGAGTCGGTCAAGTCCGGCTCGACGGACCTGCGGAAGCTGGTCGTCGAGGCGGGCAAGGCGGGCGCGAAGGCCGCCGAGGCCGGCGCGGAGGAGCTGGGGAAGCGGAGCCGCCGGGCCCAGCGCAAGCTGGCGAAGAAGACCGAGCTGACTCGCAAGGAGCTGAAGAAGAGCTCCGCCGCGGCGCGCAAGGAAGCGCTCGCCCGCCTCGCCGAGCTGAAGAAGCCGGGCCGCAAGGCCAAGAAGGCCGCGATCAAGGCCGCCGCGTCGGCCGGCGAGTCGAAGCGCCGCGGCAAGAAGGACTTCAAGGCGGCCAAGAAGGAGTTCCGCGCCGCGCTGGAGGAGGCGAAGAGCGCCGCCAAGGGCACTCGCAAGCGTCGCCGCTGGCCGTGGCTGCTCGGCCTCGGCGCGGTCGCGGTGGGCACCGCCGTCGCGCTGAAGTCGCGGCAGCAGGAGCCGCCGGTCGCCCCGGCTCCGCCGAAGGCCACCCCGCCCGCTCCTCCTGCGCCGAAGCCGGCTCCCGAGGCCAAGGACGCGACGGACGCCAAGCCGGGCGAGCCGAAGACGAACGGCAAGGCGCCGAGCCCCTCGGCCGCCGAGAAGAAGAACTGAACGCGCGAAAAGGGCCCCGGGAAGTGCGTCCCGGGGCCCTTTTTGTTCTGTCGCGCAAGCGGTTCCGGCCAGCGCCCCAATGTGGCATTGGGTGCATGCGACGCACCGAACGCCACATTGGGTGCGTCTGACGCACCCAATGTGGCATTGGGGCGATCGGCGACCTGGAGTCCGGCGGAACCCAGCCGGGTCAGGCCGCGGCGGCGTGCTTGTCGATCAGCTGGCCGAGACGCGGCAGCGCCTCCTCGACGTTCTTCTTGCCGTTCGGGCGCAGCTTCGAGTAGACCTTCTTGATGCTGTCGCGGCTGCTGCGCTCGGCGCGGGCGTCGGTGACCCCGAGCAGCGCGTCCGAGGCCTCGTCCGAGCGGCTGCTCAGGTACGCGCCGAAGTCGTTGCCGCCCTGGGCGCGGAAGTCGCCGTAGAACGGCTCGAGGGCGTTGGAGAAGTCGTCCAGCAGGCTGTCGATCGCGGACGGGATGATGCCCGGCTTGATCTTCTTGACGGCGGCGAAGCCGGTCTTCACGACCGCGCCGGAGACCCCGCCCTTGTCGGCGACCTCGGCGTCCACGAGCTCCGCGAAGTCGGCGACCACGGTGGGGCGACGGCTCGAGTCAAGCAGGATTTCCTTGAGGGTGTCAGCCACGAATCTGTCCTTGTCGTCGATAAGGGGTAACCAAAGTATTCGGTGCCGGACGGGCACCCGCCGCGCGAGTGTTGGGGGAACCGCGCGTGCTGCTTAGAGTAATACAAGATCAACTTCACTCACCCGTGCGGAGCCCGTTACTCAGAGCTTCAGGGCAGCGATAGCCTTTTTCGCCACTGTGCGTGCTTTGATGCTCTGCTTCTGGTTGCTCGTTACGATGACGGCGTTCCCGCCCTTGGCGACGGCGTAGACCACTCCGTCGCCGGCGGGCTGGTAGCCGCCCTTCCACCCCGCCGGGTCCGAAGCCGGGTTCGACGTGTCGACCGGCGCGGCCTTGTTGACCAGCTCGGTCGCGACGTCGCTGTTGCCCACGTACACCCGCACGGTCAGCTGGACGCTGCCGTCCGGGCGGTAGAAAAAGCACGTCGGATGCGGCTCGTCGTCCGACACCTTCACCTTGGTGACGTGCTGTCCGTTCGCGTCCTGCACTGTCTCGTTCGACAGGTAGGGGCAATCGGCGGTGCGCGCGGGCTGCGGATCGGGCGGCAGCCCCGCCGAGGCCGGAGCGGAACTCGCCGGCGCCGAAGACGGAGTCTCCTTCGCCGGGCTCGACGGGTTGCAGCCGGCGAGCAGGACCAGGGCTGGGGCGAGAACGAGAAGTCGGCGCATGGCGGGCACAGTCAACCATGCCCGGGTGAAGTCCGTGCGAAGGCGGCGCGTGCGACTATGGCAGCGGATTCCGCTCAGCCCGGGGAGGTCGCGGACGTGCTCACGCCCGAGCAGTACCTGCAGGTGGTCGCCGAACGCGTGGTGCGCAGCGGCGGCAGGCTCAACACCGTCCAGATCGGACCGGTGACGTCCGCGGTCGGCCTGTTCACCGAGTCGATCATGCTGTCGACGATGAACTACTGCGTGGTCGCCGGGGCCTACCCGAACATCGACGCGGCGACGCTGCAGCAGTTCACCGGCATGGCCACCCAGCACGCCCGCGCCAACGTGCAGGGCACGATCGGCTGGACCGCCGCGTCGGTGGTGATCTGCGGGCTGGTCGGGCACGTGCACCCGGACGCCGCGCAGCTGGCGAGCGCGAAGACCAGCAACCAGTTCGGCGGCGAAACCCGGATGGTCGCGGTGGATCCGCACGCGGGCATGACCTACGCGTTCACCGGCGGCAAGCTCTGGGGCGCGGCGATGCACGGCGCGATCCGGGCGAAGCTGACGTTCTGTTTCCCGCAGCCGGGCGAGGCTTTCCAGCAGATCCAGTGGCAGCAGCAACAGGCCTACGGGCAGCAGCAGCCCCCGCAACCGGGTCCCGGCGGCTTTCCCGGGCAGATCCCGTCCGGGCCGATGCCGCAGACCGGTCCGCCGCCCGCCGCCGGTCCGGCCGGGCCGCAGCCGCCGCACTACCCGCCGCCGGGGCAACCGCCGTACGGTCGGTGACATGGTTTCGTTGCGCGGCTGGCAGTCGTTCCCCGAACAGCTCCCGGAATTCGATCCGGAGGACACCCCGGAAACGCCCGAGGAGCTGTTCCTCTCCTGGCTGACCGAAGCCGGCGAGCACGTGCTGGCCCCGCACGCCGTCACTCTGTCCACAGTGGACGCCGACGGCGCGCCGGACGCGCGCGTGGTGATCCTGAAGGACGTCGGCGCGGACGGCTGGGCGGTCGCGACCAGTTCGGAAAGCCCCAAGGGACAGCAGCTGACGGCGAACCCGCGCGCGGCGTTGACGTTCTTCTGGCCCGGCCGCGGACGGCAGGTGCGGGTGCGCGGTCTGGTGGTTCCGGCCGCGCCCGAGGTGTCCGCCGCCGACTTCCTCGCCCGCCCGCCGGCGTCGCGGGCCGAGGCGTACGTCGGACATCAGTCGGAGGTGCTGTCCGATCCGGCGAAGCTCGCCGAAGCCGCCAAGGCAGCCGCGGAGTGGGTAGCGGAAAACCCGGACATGGCACCGGAAACGTGGACGCGCTACCTGATCCAGCCGGAATCGGTCGAGTTCTGGCAGGCCTCGCACGACCGGCAGCACATCCGGGTCCGCTACCGCCGCGAACCCGCCGGCTGGGTCCGCGAACGGCTCTGGCCCTAGAGCCGGGAGTTGGCGCGCAGCTTGGAAATCGCGCCGACGGTGGCGTAGCCGCGCCATTCCAGCGCGGCCGCCGGGGAGTAGCTGGCGAAGTCGACCGTCCAGCCGCCGTCGGGCTGCTGGCCCCGTTCGAGCCGGGTCAGGTCCGCCTCGATCGCCTCCGCGGTGAACAGCCGCCGGGACGGGCCGGGCACCGGACTGAAGTCCAGCGGACGCAGCACCTCGCCCTCGGAACCGCCCTGCACTGGGACGATTCCGCTTTCCGGCAAGAACTTCCCGAGTTTGGTCAGGAGTTCGTCGGCTTCCGGGTACCGGCCGTGCACGGCGTCGAGCAGGTGGATCGCGAAGCTCAACTCGATGACGTGCGGCATTTCGGCAAGGTCCCGGATCGCGCGCAGGCACCTCTCGGTCGCCCGCACGAGCCACGGATGCGCCGCGACCGCCGGGTCGTGTTCGGCGACCCGCCACGCGGCGGACGTGACGAACGCGGTGCTCTGCAAGGAGAACACCGTCGGGTCGGCTCCGGTCCAGAAGGGAGCGCACGCGGTCGGGTCGGCGACCGGGAACGCGAACGGCAGCCCGCCGTCGGCGAACGACACCGCTTCCAGCCAGTCGCACAGCTGCGCCGCGTGCGGCGTGGTCGCCGGCGCGACGTCGGCGAAGATCTCGAACGCGTGCAGCGCGCCGCCCGGCTGGCTTTCCGGCGCGCGCAGGTCCGGTTCCAGCCCCCAGCCGTAGCCGCCGTCCGGATTCCGGTAGGCCGCGACCGCCGCGAGCACCTCCTCCGCCCGTCCGTTTCCTTCCAGCAGCTCGAACCGCCGCTGGTCCAGCAACCGGCCGTGCCCGGCGAGGAACGGGGCGACGGCCTCCAGTTTCACAGTCACCCGGACACCGTCGCACGACCGCCGCGCGGCGGTCTTGAACGAATCGGCCACCGGCCCGAAAGAGCGGATTACTGGGGCTCGGGCGATCGCCGTGGCACGATTCGGAAGTGACCAGCAAACCGGACGACGCGCAGCGCTTGGCCGATCTCGCCCGGTTGCGCCGCGTGCGCGACCGGATCGACCGCGAGTACGCGCGTCCGCTGGACGTCGAGGCGCTCGCGCGGAGCGTCAACGTCTCCGCCGGGCACCTGAGCCGGCAGTTCCGCGCCGCTTACGGAGAGTCGCCGTACTCGTACCTGATGACCCGGCGCATCGAACGCGCGATGGCCCTGCTGCGGCGAGGCGACCTGAGCGTCACCGAGGTGTGTTTCGAGGTCGGGTTCTCGTCGCTGGGGACGTTCAGCACGCGCTTCACCGAGCTGGTCGGGAAGCCGCCGAGCGTCTACCGCCAGGAAGAGACCGGGGCGACCGAGGGCATGGCGCCGTGCGTCGCGAAACAGGTCACCCGACCGATCAGGAATCGAGAAGCACCCCGCTCGGCGCGAACCTAGTGTGACCGGCATGGACATGACGATTCACGCGAGCTTCCTCCCGCACACCGATCCGGAAGCGACGCTGACCTTCTACCGCGACATCCTCGGCTTCGAGGTGCGCAACAACGTCAAGTACGGGGACCTGGCCTGGATCACCGTCGGCCCGCCCGGACAGCCGGACACCTCGCTCGTGCTGCAGCCGGTCGCCGCGTTCCCCGGCCTCACCGACGACGAGCGCCGGATGATCGCCGAGATGATGGCCAAGGGCACCTACGGCGCGCTCAACCTGGCCACCAAGGACGTCGACGCGACCTTCAACCGGTTGCAGGCCAGCGACGCCGAGGTCGTGCAGGAGCCCACCGACCAGCCCTACGGCGTTCGCGACTGCTCGTTCCGCGATCCCGCCGGGAACCTGATCCGCATCCAGCAAGCGAGCTGAACAAGTCCGAGCCGGACCGCCGGGGAAGAAAAGGGAGAGACGATGACCAAGGCCAAGGGGAAGCCCACGCGGGAGCACGCCGCGGACAGCCACGACCTGATCCGCGTGCAGGGCGCCCGCGTGAACAACCTCAAGGACGTCAGCGTCGAACTCCCGAAGCGCCGGCTGACGGTGTTCACCGGGGTGTCCGGCTCGGGCAAAAGCTCGCTCGTGTTCAGCACGATCGCCGCCGAATCGCAGCGGCTGATCAACGAGACGTACAGCAGTTTCGTGCAGGGCTTCATGCCGACGCTGGCGCGTCCCGAGGTGGACGTGCTCGACGGGCTGACCACCGCGATCATCGTCGACCAGCAGCGGATGGGGGCCGATCCGCGTTCGACGGTCGGCACCGCCACCGACGCGAACGCGATGCTGCGGATCCTGTTCAGCAGGCTCGGCACGCCGCACATCGGGTCGTCGCAGGCGTTCTCGTTCAACGTCGCGTCGATCAGCGGCGCGGGCGCGGTCACCGTGCAGCGTGCCGGGAAGCAGATCAAGGAGCGGCGCAGCTTCAGCGTCACCGGCGGCATGTGCCCGCGCTGCGAGGGCCGCGGTTCGATCAACGACATCGACCTTTCGCAGCTCTATGACGATTCCAAATCGCTCGCCGAGGGCGCGCTGACCATCCCCGGCTACACCCCGGGCGGCTGGAATTACCGGCTCTACACCGGGTCCGGCCTGGTCGACCCGGACAAGCCGATCCGCAAGTACACGAAGCGCGAGCTGCAGGACTTCCTGTACAAGGAACCGACGCGGATGAAGATCGAAGGCATCAACATGACCTACGAGGGTCTGGTGCCGAGGATCCAGAAGTCGTATCTGTCCAAGGACGTCGAGGCGATGCAGCCGCACATCCGCGCGTTCGTGGACCGGGCGGTCACCTTCGCGACGTGCCCGGAGTGCGACGGGACGCGGCTGAGCGAGCTGGCTCGGTCGTCGAAGATCGACGGGATGAGCATCGCCGACGTGTGCGCGATGCAGATCAGCGACCTCGCGGAGTGGGTCGGGAAGCTGTCCGACCCGTCGGTCGCGCCGCTGCTGAAGTCGCTGCACGAAACGCTCGAATCGTTCGTGGAGATCGGGCTCGGTTACCTGTCGCTGGACCGGCCGGCGGGCACGTTGTCCGGCGGCGAGGCGCAGCGCGTGAAGATGGTGCGGCACCTCGGGTCGTCGCTGACCGACGTCACGTACGTCTTCGACGAGCCCACCATCGGCCTGCACCCGCACGACATCCAGCGGATGAACGATCTGCTGCTTCGCTTGCGGGACAAGGGAAACACCGTCCTCGTGGTGGAGCACAAGCCGGAGGCGATCGCGATCGCCGACCACGTCGTCGACCTCGGTCCGGGCGCGGGCACGAACGGCGGCACGGTGTGCTTCGAGGGCACTGTGGACGGTCTGCGCGCGAGCAACACTTTGACCGGCAAGCATTTGGACGACCGCGCCTCGCTCAAGCCGTCGGTGCGGGAACGGACGGGCGTGCTGGAAATCCGCGGCGCGAACACGCACAACCTGCAGGACGTGGACGTCGACATCCCGCTCGGCGTGCTCTGCGTGATCACCGGCGTCGCCGGATCGGGCAAGAGTTCGCTGATCCACGGGTCGATCCGGGAATCCGACGACGTGGTGTCGGTGGACCAGGCCCCGATCCGCGGTTCGCGGCGGAGCAACCCGGCGACCTACACCGGTCTGCTCGAACCGATCCGCAAGGCCTTCGCCAAGGCCAACAACGTGAAGCCCGCGCTGTTCAGCGCCAACTCCGAGGGCGCGTGCCCGAACTGCAACGGCAACGGCGTCATCTACACCGACCTCGGGATGATGGCCGGAGTGGCCACCACCTGCGAGGTCTGCGAGGGCAAGCGGTTCGACGCCTCGGTGCTGGAGTACCGCTTCGGCGGACGGGACATCAGCGAGGTGCTCGCGATGTCGGTCGCGCAGGCCACCGAGTTCTTCGCCGAGGGCGACGCGAAAACCCCGGCCGCGCACCGGATTCTCGAGCGGATGGAGCAGGTCGGGCTCGGTTACCTGACGCTCGGCCAGCCGCTGACCACGCTGTCCGGCGGCGAACGGCAGCGGCTGAAGCTGGCCACCCACATGGGGTCGAACGGCGGCGTGTACATCCTCGACGAGCCGACCACCGGCCTGCACCTCGCCGACGTGGAACAGCTGCTCGGGCTGCTGGACCACCTGGTCGACTCGGGCAAGTCGGTGATCGTCATCGAGCACCACCAGGCCGTGATGGCGCACGCCGACTGGATCATCGACCTCGGCCCCGGCGCCGGGCACGACGGCGGCCAGGTGGTCTTCGAGGGGACGCCCGCCGAGCTGGTGAAGAAGAAGCGGACGCTGACCGGGAAGCACCTGGCCGCCTACGTCGGCTAGCTCACCGACGGCCGCCGGTCCGACCAGGGCAGCGCCTGCTCCAGGGTGCGGGAGACCTGCAGCAGCAGGTCTTCCCGCCACGGCGCGGCCACCAGCTGGACACCGACCGGCAGGCCGCTGGCGTCACCTGGGTCTGGTGCACGCTCTTCGCGTAGGTCCAGGAATCGACCGCCTTCGCGGCTTCGCGCTGTGCCCGGTTGTGCGGCTCGACGCGGTCCGGGTCGACCAGCGGGACGCCCGCGCTGGCGACGTTCCAGACCTTCATGAACGTCGAGATCAGCTCGTCGGACGTCGGCCGCGGAAGCGATTTGTCGACAAGGTGGTGTCTTCCAGCGCGCGAAGAGTTTTGTCGACCGCGGCCAGGCAAGCCGGGTCGACCGGGAGGCCGTCGATCAGCGACGTGGTGAGGACGCCGATCCGCATGCCAGTCGGTGCTTCTGTATTCAGAGCGTCGGCGAGCGACCGCGTGGGCGTCGGCTGCGGTGTCGGCCAGCGTCCGGCTGACGACGCCGCTGGTCGCGAAGCCCTCGACCTCCACCACGGCGTTCGTGACCAGGCCGCGGGTCGGCTTCAATCCGACGAGACCGGTGCACGAAGCCGGGATGCGGATGGATCCGCCGCCGTCCTCCGCGTGCGCGATCGGGGTCATCGAGATGTCGGTGGCCAACGAGCCGTAGGTGGTCGGCCAGCCCGCGACGTGGACGAGGTCCTTGATCGGCAGCGGCACCCCGTGGAACGGCGGCAGTTCCTCCGGCGCGGAGTGCACCACAGCGTCCGCAGCGGTTCTCGCGGCGACACGGACCTCGTCGTCGGCGCCGCTATCCGGGCAGCTCGGGCTCAGCCCGAAACGCGCCGCGCAACTGGTCCGACCACGCCGTGCACCGGCTCGCCGCTGGCGGAAGCCCGGCGTCGGTGGCGGCGGAGAGCGGGTACGTCGACCAGTCGCACCTGCACCACGAGGTCAAAGCCTTCGCTGGAGTGACCCCGTCCGCGGCCGCGAGCGCGCCGTGGCTCGCGGTCGACGAGGTCGCCTGGTCTCGCCCCCACTGCGCGAACGGGTGACCGCAGTAGGCATGATCGCGGGGTGACTTCCCTCCGGCCCCCCGCTGTCGCGCTGCGCCGGTGGCTAGACGACGCCGCGACCCGGCGGCGGACAGTGTTCCTGCTGGTCCTCGCCTCGATCGCGGTGGCGGCGACGATTCTGTGGCTCGTGTGCACGATGTGGCCGCTCGACCTGGAGATCTACCGGTCCGGCGCGCGAGCGCTGGCGCAGGGTGAGGACGTTTACGGCCCGCTCCCGCCGACTCGCGCCGGGCTGATCCTGCCGTTCATCTACCCGCCCTTCGCGGCCGTCGTGTTCCTGATCTTCGCCGCGATGCCGCTGCCGCTGAGCGCGATGCTGATGCTCGCCGTTTCGCTGGCGGCGCTGTGCGGAACGGTCTACGTCGTGCTCCGGCCGCACGCCCGACGACGGACCGCGGTGCTGGCCGCGCTGCTGATCGGGGCCGGGTCGCTGGCGTTCGAGCCGGTCCGCGAAACGTTGTGGTTCGGGCAAATCAACCTGCTGCTGATGGCGCTCGTGGTGCTCGACTGCCTCGGCCCCCGGACTCGGCTTCCCCGCGGCGTCCTGCTGGGCCTCGCCGCCGCCATGAAGATCACCCCGGCCGGGTTCCTGCTGTTCTTCCTGCTGAAAAAGGACTTCCGCGCGGCCGTGACCACGGTCATCACGTTCGTGCTCGCCGGGGTGGCCGGATTCGTGATCGCGCCGGACGCGTCGGCGAAGTACTGGTTCGGCGGCGGCCTGACCGGTGCGTCCGGCATGAGCGGATCGATTTTCGCGACAAACCAGACCATCCAGGGCGCGGTGCACCGATTCGGGCTTCCGGAAACGCCGACGCTGCTCCTGGTCGCGGTGCTGACCCTGGCCGCACTCGCGCTGGCCATTCCGGCGATGCTGCGCGCCGACCCGCGGATGGCGTTCCTGCTCAACACCGCGCTGATCCTGGTGTGTTCGCCGATTTCGTGGTCGCACCACTGGGTGTGGATCGTGCCCGCGCTCGTGCTGTTCGCCGCTCGCGTGCACACCCGGCTCGCCGTTGCCGGGTTGGCTGCGGTGGCGGCGATTTTCGTGATCGCGCCGCACGCGTGGCTGCCGAAGAACGGGTACCTGGAGCTGTCCTGGGGACCGGTCGAGCACGTGGTCGGCAACAGTTACTTGTTGCTGGCGCTGGGTTTTCTGGGCTGGCAGTTCTGCTCGACGCGCCGTCAAACCGCCGCGGTCTGAGCCAGCAACGGCTCCGGCAACGGGTCCGCGTGGATTACGCGCAAGGTGCTGACCGCTCGGGTGAGCGCGACGTACAACCGTTGCAGCCCACGCTCTTCCGCCGCCACGATGCGCGCGGGTTCGACCACCAGGACCGTGTCGTACTCCAGACCCTTCGCCAAACTCACCGGTGCCAACGTGATCCGGGCGGTTCCTTCGGTGCCCAGCACCGTATGGTCCAGCCCGCGCTCGATGAGGGCCCGCTGCAGCTCAGGGACATCCGCGTCCGCGGCCAGCAGCCCGATCGAGCCTTCCTGCCCTAGCGCTTTCGCGCAAGCATCGACCGCAGTGGAAACCGGCTCGTCCGTTTCGGTCAGGTGCAACGCGTCCGCGGAATGCCGGAATGACGTGGGATTGCGCAGCTCCGGCGCGATGTGCGGGAGCAGTCGAGCCGCGAAGTCGAGAACATCCGCCGGAACGCGGTAGCCGTGCGTGAGTTCTTCGATCCGTCCGCCTTGCCGATCCAGGTGAGTCAGCACGGTCGTCCAATCGCGGACCGCGGACGGACTGGTCGCCTGCGCGACGTCGCCGAGAACCGTGCACGCGCCGGCCAGCCTGCGCGCGATCGCCCGCAGGTGCATCGGGCTGAGGTCCTGCGCCTCGTCGACCACGACGTGCCCGAGCTTCGGCGGCCGTTCGAGCAACGCCGCGACCTCGTCCAGCAACGCCAGATCGAGCGTCGACCAGGTCATCGCCTTACGACTGCGCGGCCGCGGACGGATCAGGGCTTCCTGTTCCTCCGCAGTCAGAATTCCGTCGGCCGCTTCGGCGAGAAGTGCTTTCTCGGTAAGCAACTCGTAGACCAACCGGACAGGTTCGACGGCAGGCCACATGTCGCGAACCGCCTTGGTGATAGCGGCGTTGCGACGAAGCTGCTGCAGGGTCGCGCTCGTGCCGCCGGACCGCTCCATCTCGCGCAGCACCCGATGCGCGAGCCGTTGGGCGAGCAATTCGCGCCCCGCGCGGTAATCCGCGCCGCGGCTGAGGATTTCCGCGAGTTCCTCGGCGATGTCCTCCGGATACAGCCGCCAGGTCCGATGCTGGTGCTTCACCTCGAGCGTCCGGTCGACCGGCTGGATCCGCGCCCACAACTGCCGCCGGACGACCTCCGCCATCCGGACGTCGCCCTTGATCCGCGCCGTTCGCGGGCTGTCGACGTACCCGACCGAGTGGCCCGCCCCGGTCAATTCGTCAATCGTGGCTTGGGAAACCGCCACCTCGCCGAGCGCCGGAAGCACGCCCGCGATGTACGCGAGAAACGCCCGGTTCGGCCCGATCACCGCGACCCCGCCGGCCTTCTGCAACCGCACCCGCTCGGTGTAAAGCAGATACGCGAGCCGATGCAGACCGACCGCGGTTTTGCCGGTGCCCGGTGCGCCCTGAATGCAGATGGTCCGATCGACCGGCGCGCGAACGAGCCGCATCTGGTCCGGCTGGATCGTCGCGACGATGTCGCGCATCGGCCCCTGCCTCGGCCGCTCGATCTCCGCGGTGAGCAGCCGATTCGCCGCCGAACCCGGCCGATCGAGCGGTTCGTCCTCGTACGCGCTGAGCACTCCGGACTGGTCGAACCCGTACCGCCGCCGGACCCGCACTCCCATCGGATGCTCGTGATCGGCTTCGTAAAACGCTCTGGCGAGCGGGGCCCGCCAATCGATCACCAGAGGTTCGCCGTCGTCATCACGAATTCCTCTGCGCCCCAGGTAAACCAGGTCGTGCTCCGGCGACCGGGTATGCGACCCGCGCGGAGCCTCGTAAACCTCGCCGGGCGGATAGTCGAGGCGGCCGAAGAAGAGCGGTGCGTCGTCGATATCCGCTAGCTCCTCGGCGATCTCGATGCGAAACTGCCGGAGGACGTGGTTGAAGTATTTGTCGTCGACCGCGTCGCCCTCGCCCGTTCCCGTCGCGATCGCGGCCTTGATCTCCGCTCGCATGCGGTCCAGCTCCGCGTGACAGGCCTGGAGATACTCGCGCTCCGCCCAGATCTCTGGTTCCACTTCCCCGCCCCCGTTTCTTGACTAAGTTAAATATACAACCGAGTCAAGTTTTTATCCGGGTTCGAGTTCCGGCTAGGCTGACGCCCGTGTCAGGACTGCGCGAGCGCAAACGCCACCGCACGAGGGAAACCATCGCCTCGGCGGCGCTGCGGCTGTTCCGGGAAGCCGGCTTCGACGGGGTGTCGGTAGCCGACATCGCCGCCGCGGCCGAGATCTCGAAGCCGACGCTGTTCGCGTACTTCCCGACGAAGGAAGACCTGGTCATCCACCAGTTTGTCGACGACAACGGCCCTGCGGAGGTCGTCCGTGCCCGGGCTGATGGAGTGTCGGCGCTGTCCGCGCTGGAACGGTCCTTCCTGGACCGCCTGGCCGAGCGCGACCCGCTGACCGGCCTGAACGACTCGCCGGACACGATCACCTGCCACACGTTGCTGTACTCGACCCCGGCCTTGCTGGCCCGCCTTGCCACGTACCGGCTGGAGAAGGAGCAGGACCTGGTGGACGAACTGCAGTCGTCGTGCGGCATCGAGGACGAGTTCACCGCCCGGTTGGCGGCCGCGCAAATCTTCGGGGCGCAGCGGATCTTGGGGTTCCACAACGCCCGGGAGATCCGCGGGGGCCGAAGCGCGGACGAGACGTATCCGGATGCGGTGGCCCGGGCGAAGTCGGCTTATCGGATGCTGCGGGAAGGGCTGTCTTCGCTTCGGTGACTCGGTCCGCGGGGTGTCCTTCTTCGCCTCGATATCCCCGGCACCCGACCGTCCCGCCTAGTTCACTGCAATTGGCCCCTGCTCCGCTCTTCCCTGTGCGTTCAGCTGACGATGTCCGCCAGCCGGGCCACTTCGTCCACGTCGTCAGTCACCGGCATGAAGATCAACTCGTCCACGCCCAGCTCGGCGAACTCCGCGATGGACTTCTTCACCATCTCCGGAGACGTGCAGGGCACGACACTGTCCGCGACTTCTTTCGGAGCCAACCGGTAAAAGTCCCGCACGTTCGCCAGCCCGGCATCGACGTCTCCCAACACGAAGTACGCCAACGAAACCAGCCGCGGCCGTCCCTCCCGGCCGCCCTCGCGCCAGGCACGTTTCGCCGCTTCGAACAACGGCGCGCTCGCCGCCGCCTGCCCCGAACCCGCGATGTATCCCGTTCCCCATCGCACCATCCGCCGCAGCGCCTGCTCGGTATAGCCGCCGAACAACATCGGCACCTGCCGGGTCCCGCTCGGCACCGCCGCGTTCTCGCCGCGCGGCTTGCCGCCCCATACCTCGCGGTAAATCTCCAGGTCGGCGTCGAACCGCGCGCCCCGGCCACGCGCCCCCAGCCCAGGCACGGTGAACTCTTCCTCCCGCAGCCCCACCCCCGCGCCGAACGTCAGCCGGTGTCCGGAAACCCCGTCGATGCCCGCGATTTCCTTGGCCAGCAACGCCGCCGGCCAGGTCGGCGCGAGCAACACGCCGCTGAGCAGCCCGATCCGCGTCGTCGCCCCGGCCGCGGCCGCCAGCGCGACCGTGTCGCTCACCCCGGGATACGCGTACCTGCCGATCGTCGCCAGCGAAGAAAAGCCCGCCTTCTCCGCTCGCGCCGCCCACCGCGGCACGACCGCGGGGTCGACATCGCGCACTTGATTCGGAAGCCCTATGCCGATTCGCACCCGATTGATCCTCTCGAACTGTTGCGAGCCCCAGCCTTGAATGACAGCATGCTGTCATGTCTGACAAGCTAGCGATACGACAGCATGCTGTCAAGAAGGCCTGCGACGCCTATAACGACCTGATGGAGGAGGTCATCCGGCTCTCCGACGTCCTGGAAGCGGTCGGCAACGGCATCGCCCGCCCGACGGGACTGAGCGTCGCGCGGTACCAGGTGCTGGCCGCGGTCGAAAAGGAAGCCGCCCCGGTCGCGGCGATCGCCACCCGGCTGGGCCACACGAGGCAAAGCGTCCAGCGAGTCGCCGATCTGCTGGTCGACGACGACCTGGCCCGGTATCGCCCGAACCCCGCGCACCAGCGCGCCAAACTGCTCGAGGTCACCCCGACCGGCCGGGCGGCTTTGCACCGAATGCAAGCGGCGTACGAAGATCTGGCGCTCCGCACGACTGACGGCCTTGACCTGGAACGCCTCGAACTCGCCCGGCAGACCCTCATCGAACTGCAACACCGATTGCGATCCGAATTGCCCTCCTGATCATTAGGCTGGCGTCGCCGGAAGCCACGCCGAGGAGAAACCCGCGATGCGCAAGAGAAAAACACTGCCGAAGAACTTCGGTGAAATGCTGACCTCGGCGTCGCTCGCCGAACTCCAGGCAGTGTTCCGGCGCACCGAGTTGGACGCCCGCGGCGGCTACGGCAAGGCGACCGCGCTCGGTTTTCTCGACTGCCCGGACGAACTCATCGCCTGGCTGGCCGGCCAAGGCCTCGACGTAGACGCGGCCGACCACTACGGCGAGACTCCACTGTGGACTCGTGCCCAAGCCGGGCACTCAGCACAGATCCCGCTGCTGCTTTCGCTCGGCGCGGACATCGAACGACCCCGCGCGCACAGCGGCACTCCGCTGCACGGCGCGACCAGCGGGCAGCGTGCGGAGACCGTGCGAGTTTTGCTCGAACACGGGGCGAACATCCACGCCACGATCGACGGCAGGCCTGGCCGCACCCCGCTCCTGCACGGCCTGCGGCACACGGAGAACATCGATATCGCCGAAATGGCCGAAACCGCGGCGCTGCTCCTCGAAGCCGGCGCGCCGGTGACGGACGAAGCGCGCGATCTCGTCCGCCGGATCGGCGCCAACTTCGAGTTCCACCGCACGCGTTTCAGCCGCGATCTCCTGGACGCGACCGACGCCGGGCTGCGCGAGTTGTACCGCTTGTTTGACGTCGAACCGGTCCCGCCGCGACTGATCCACGACGGCACCTCCCCGATCGAGATGCCCGACGGCACCTGGCAGAAGCAGCACGAGCTGCTGTGGGAACTGCTCGTCCCGTCCGGGGGCGCGGCGGAAACCGTGCAGGGAGAAGCGATCCGCGTATCAGGAAAGGTCGCTCGCGAGATCCTCGGCAACGGCGGCGTGAACTGGGATCGCGCCTTCCGCGCCATGATCGACGCGCTCCCCGGCTACTTCGCGTCGGGCACCCCGCTGCCCGACGCCGAACTTCACGAAGCACAGGCCCTCGCCAAACGCACCCGCTCCGGCAACGGCGACGACGACGAACTCGCCCGGCTGTCCGAACTCGCCGTCGCGTGGGTCCGGCTCAACCCGGCCCCGTTGCCGTTGGCTTCTCCCAAATACGACCGTTAGCCGGACAGCACCGCGCCCAACTGGGTGGCCAGCCACCGTTCGAACGCCGCGGGTGTCCATCCGCAGCGCCGAACTAGCCGGTCATAGGACCTCGGGCGCGGTCAGCGTCCAGACGGCGTCGACCGTCTCGTCGAAGCCGAATCTGCGCGACGGCAGGAGCCCGCGCTCGGCGAGGCCGCGGAGGCTGTTCGTGTTGCCCTTTCTGCGTTCGGAATCAATGGTCGCGACGAAGGCCTCCACCACCTTGTCGCCACCGGGACCGTGTTGTACACCGTCTGCGGACTGACCCCCGCCGCCTCGGCGAGCCCGGTGATCGTCATGCCCGCGTAGCCTCCGCCGCCGAGCAGCAGGTCACGGGCGGTCCGCACGATGTGCGCACGGGTCCGCCTGCGCCTTCTCCTCCCGCTGCGGAGCGCTGTACTGCCTTGCCACGGACGACCGGGTCGTCATCCGCGCGACCGCCACCGGCACCGGCGTCGACGCGATTCACGGGCCAGGCACGGAAGGCAAGCCCTACCGGATGACCACGGTGCACATCTACCGCACCGAAGGACTTTTGCTCGCCGAACACTGGGGCGTCCGAGACGAACTCGGCGCCCGCATCCAACTCGGCGCGCTGCCCGCCCTTGCCCCGCAAGGCACCTGATCCGGATCAGGCGGGCGCCTTCGCGGACAGGCCATGCGAAAGGCTGCGCACCATCCGATACCGCCGGACCCCGCTGCCCCGCACTCCCGGAAACTCCTGCACCTTCCGCCATTCGTCGGACTCTCCGACCGTGCCCCGGCCGGACCGCGCCAGCGCGTCGCGATGGGACTGTTCGTCCGTCCACTCCGCATAGTTGAGCACCCGGGTCCCGTCGGTGCTGACGTGGAAGTGCCCGGAGATCCCGCCCGGCGCGGGCTTTTCCTCACTGGACAACGCGTCGAACACGGTGTCCACCCAACGCCGCTGCCGCTGCGCGTCCGCGCCCTCGAACTCGACGCTCACTACGACAATGCAGCCGGGAACCGTCGCGTCGTCCCGATTTCCGCTGCGGTACAACCGGTATTCCACCGGATCACCCCCGGAGATGCCGCGGACGAACTCGGGATCAGCTGAGTTCTCGGTCCACTGGGTATAGACCAGCGACTCTTCTCCCTCGGTACTGGCCAGCGCATGAAACGAAATCAAGCCCTCAGGCCACGGCTCTTTCTCCAGCCGCGCAAGGATTTCCGCCGCCTCCACGGTCGTTTCGGCAACCAGCGCGGCGGCGAAGTCCGAGCGCGCGAAGTCAGGCCGGTTGATAGTCATTGAAGGTCCCTTCGAGATCAGTGCTGACTCTCCAAGGATGAAACTTCAAGGGAAGTTGAAGTCAAGCCGATTGCCCCCGGCCACGTGGATCTGGCGCTCAAGGTGGGCCGCCACGTGGTCACCATCTCGGCGTTTCGCAGCGAGGACTACCAGCCGCCCGCGCTCAACCAGGTATTCGGCGAGGCCATTTCCCGATCATCGACCGGCTGAAACCGGTCCCGTAACGCACGAATCCCCGTCCGGCGCGGGCCGGACGGGGACTGCGGTGGACCTGAGGGGAATCGAACCCCTGACCCCCGCCTTGCAAAGGCGGTGCTCTACCAATTGAGCTACAGGCCCGGTGCGGACCGGGGTCCGCGAAGCATGACGTCAGTTGCGCGAGGCGTCCGCGGCCTTGACCGGCGCGCTGCCGTTCGCCGACGGGGCGGCAGGCGTGGTGGCCTCACGCCACAGGTCAGCCTCGGCCTTGGCCGCCTTGTTCCGCTTGACGACGAACAGGACGCCGCCCGCGACGACCGCGAGTGCCAACAGCTTCTTCACCTGAAGCCCCCTTCTGAGTGCTTGCGCTACCCCACGATGCTACCGGACCCGCCGCGCGTCCCGTCCAGCGGTTCCGTCTCTCGTTCCACGTGGAACACCGGGAATATCCGGAGTGAGCGGTCCGTTGAACCCGACGGCCCTCGCGGCCACGCAACACTCAGCCCTGCCGGTCCTTCTCTTCCCGGCAGGGCTGACTCGTCTCCGCGAGCCGAGCGCGGGTACCCGCGAGACCCGATTCGACCAGGTCAGGGCGGTCGTTCTGCACTCCGTACGCCACCTCGTACCACGGACCCAGCTGGTTCCACGCCCACGCGCGCCGACGCAGTTCCGGAGTGACTTCGTACTCCTCGGAGAACGCCTCGACGCATTCCGCCGACGTCCAGTGCAGCAACCACGCCAGGTCCCGCGCGGGGTCGCCGATACCCACGTCGGTCCAGTCGATCACGCCGCTCAACCGGCCGTCCCGCTTCAACACATGCTCCGGTCCGAGGTCGGCATGGATGACGGTGTCTGCTGGATAATCTCGGACCTCCGCCAGCAGCGCGCGCCCGCGCTCCGCCAGCGGGCCAAGCAACGGCGGAACCGCATCGAGCGCCAGAACTTCCGGCTCGGCACCGAGTTCGCGCGCCTTGGCCGCGTCCGCACTGTGCAACGCATGAAGGAAGCGGCCGAGCACGCGACCGTCCTCGGCGGTCAACTCCGCCGGCTCGCCCGGCACCAGTTCATGCCGGACGACCAACGGATTTTCCCGCCACACCAACGGAATCGGCACCGCCACCGGCAACTGCGGAGCCAGCCACGGCAAGACCCGCGTCTCCCGCAGCAGCCAGGCGCGCACCTCGTCCCGTTTGGGCCGTCGTTCAACCCAACGTCCGTCGACCAGAGTCGCGACGCTGTCCCACCCCTCGCCCAGTTCCTCGCCGGTCACGCCGGACGACCGAGCGCGAACTCAATCTCCGAAATCTGCCCGCTGCCAAGGGAAAGCGTGCCGACCAGCTCCCCGATTCGTTGCCGTTGCGCGGCAGTCGGCCGGGAATACATCGGCAGCTCCAGCCGGTCGCGAAACGCCCCGGACTCCAGGTCGACGATCACCGCTTCCCAGCCGCCGAGGCTCCGGTGCAGCCACCATCCCCGACGCTGAACCACCGGGTCCGCGGAATCCTTCAGCACCGCCAAATCCGCGAGCGACCACAGCCGCGGACTGCTGCTGAGCACGTCCCCCGCCAACCGGGCCGCCCGCGAGTCCTCGCCGGCCATTTCCCGCAGCAGCCAAGGCACCTCCGAGGCAACAGCTTTCCCGCGCAGCAACGACAATCCGATCTTCTTCAACGCCAGATCCGCACTCCGCGCAAGCTCGACGATCTCCGCCCGGTCCAGCTCGGACCCAGCCTCCGCCAGCCCGACGTACCCACGAGCCCGCACCAGCGGCCCGGCAGCAGAACGCGCGACCGCCGCGTAAACCTCGACCGGATCCCGTCCCATTTCCTGCCACCGCAGTCGCGCCCACATCCGCACCAGCACCGACCGGTCGACCAGAAGTCGTTCCACGTCAACGGGATCGAGCTGCTCCGCAGTCAGCTTCACCAACCCCAGCACCCGGCTCTCCGCGGAGCGGCCGCGCAGCAACGACTCGGCGATGACGTCCGGCGCCGCCGACTCGGCGATCACGTGGATCAACTGCCGCCGCACGACCTGGTCCCGTTCCCGCGGCAGCATCCGGACCGCGTCCGCCAAGCCGAGCAGTCCGGTTTCGAAGCTGCGCCGGAACGCGGTCCGCCGGACGTCGAGGTCCTCCGAACTCCGCAGGTACTTCCACACCGACGCCTCGCCATGCGCGTCCACCAGCGCACGCAGATAGCGGCCGAGTACCCCCGAGCCCCGGCCACGCTGCGAAATCCGCTGCAACACCGGCACGATCCGCTCCGCCTGCGCCAACGTCGTACGCCGCAGCACCTCTTGTTCGGCCAGCTCGCGGACCTCGTCGACGTGGTCGGTGACCCGGACCGCCAACGCCCGGTCGCTCACCACTCCAGATGACGCGCACAACACCCGAACGGCCTGCTCGCGAAGCCGGCCGTCGGGGTGCAGCGAAGCCAGCGCCGCGACAACCGGCGCGGCGTTCTTCAGCTTCCAGTCGCGAGCCCGCCCCAGCACCGGCACCGGATAACGGGACTGGCGGGCGTAGTAGTCGATCCGCAGCAACTCGCGCGCGGTCGCCGATGCGAGCCAGGCCTCGGCTTCGGCCAGACCGGACGGAAAACGCCGGTTGGCCGCGGCGAGGCTCAACTGCTCGCGGATCTGCGCTGGAGTCTGCATGCGGATGATTCTCGCGAGGACCCCACCGGACGGTCATCCGAAATACCAGAAAGGCCGGTCCGCGACTGCGAACCGGCCTTCCGGAAATGTGGGCCCACCAGGACTTGAACCTGGGACCTCTTCGTTATCAGCGAAGCGCTCTAACCACCTGAGCTATGGGCCCGTCGAACGAGGAGAACTCTACCGGACCCCTCATCCGCCCTTGCAACCGGGTTACTCTCGCTCCGAGAGCGTGACCTCCAGGCCGCCGGCGAGGTCCGCCGACACGTTGTAGATGAACGCGCTCACCGTGGCCAGCGCGGACACCAGCACGATGTTGATCGCCCCGAGAATGGCCGCGATGCCGAACACGCGACCGGCGCTGATCAGCGGGTCCGGCGACGCGTTCGCGCCCTCGCCGCCGACCAGGGACGAGTACGTGCCGTTCAGCTTGTCCCACACGCCCATGCCGTCGAGCACCGTGTAGAGCACGCCGACCGCGACCAGCCAGACGAAGAACATCGCGACGCCGAGCACCAGTGCCAGCTTCAGCACCGACCACGGGTCGAACCGCTTGATCTGCAGGCTCGCCCGCCGCGGGCCCCGGCCGGGACGGCGCAGCGCGCTCGGCGTCGGCCGGGTGCGGCCCGCGGGC